>JAEUQV010000071.1 GCA_016789655.1 Candidatus Saccharimonadota bacterium | reverse complement strand
TTTTTCATACTAGTACCCAACTCCTACATACCCATACAGCATAAAGTATCGGATTACGTGTTGGAAAGCTGTCGTAAACGAGGAAGGGTAATACGCTGAGTTGTTTACGACTGTTTTTTGACCGTTAGATGATTGTGCATGCATGGTTATGTAGGAGTTGGGGTACTAGGCTGCTCTCCCGTATTTACGGATGGTTTGGACTTCGCGTTCGTAGCTTGGGTCGGCATTGTGTTCGGCAAAGACGTAGAGCGGCTTAAAGGGCAGGGTGGGGTCATGCCGCGACACTATCGCTTCGGCTAGTTCCTTAGCGGCAGCCAGTTCAGCGGTATCATCTGCAAGCTTCCAAATTTTGGTGCGAAGCGTGAAAGATAGAGCCACGACGAACTCACCACGCTTTGTCACAACATGAAATTTAGACGAGTTACCAGGGTTCTCTAGTGGCGTTACTGTCATATTCACTTCAGTATACGACATATATCTGTATTTCGCTCACTTGCAGCAGGTTTGCGCCAGACTGTATCACGCACATGAGAAATTTCTAAGAGCCCTCACCACCTAAAACAGGCCGCTACTGTCTGCGCCCTATGCCAATAAGCCTTGCCAGTGCCAACACGATTTGACTCAGCGATCATCAGGACAAAAACCGAAAACAATTTCTGATGGGTATGCAACGAGCCGATTCATTTTTTGTTGTATATGTATACCAAAAACGCTATACTTTTATAAATCATGAGCAGTTTCAGTAGAAGACTCCAATTTGCAGCAGGAACACAAACAGCGAGTGGCGGCGGTCTCGCTTTACCGAAAATCGATTGGGAGGGCGGACCAGCATACTGGAGCCAGTTTTCTAAAGCTGCCACTAGCGGATGGACTTCACCCAGTTTCTTCCCTATAAGCGTGTTCTTTGGTAAAGCCGACCCCACACATGTAGCCTCTCTAAAAGACGCGGGCATAAATCTATTTATGGGCGTCGAACACTCGCCGGGTACCTTTCCACTCAGCAATGTAACAAGTCAGGGCGTATACGCCATGCCCAATATCGACGAATGGACACCAGCAGAGGTAGGGAATGACAGCCTCGCGGTTTCATGGTTTATGTCAGACGAAATCGATATGGACGGCAATTATGCCGATGAATACGCTGCTCTTGCCGAACAACAGCGACGAGTGAACTTGGCGCATTCATATAACGACGGGACTTTTTTGCACACCAACTACGGCAATGGCGTACTGCGCACCTTCTGGTCGGTCAATACCATGGATGACCACGTTGCCATTGTTGATTCAGCCAGCGCCGATAAGTACACCTATACAAGCCCAGATGTAGCCGACATCATAGATGGTATACACGATGCGCCTGACTGGCCCAATGGCGTACCAGTGCCGCGCGCCTACTCCTACGGCTGGCAGGCCGACCAAATGCGGCGCTTCCAAAACCCAGCTAACCTCAAGCCCGTATGGACATTTGTAGAAACAGCTAAGCCGTACCTAATCGAACCCGGCGCAACTACGATAGGCCTTGACGAAATAGAGGGAGCTGTTTGGTCAGCTCTTATTCATGAGGCACGCGGCATTGCATATTTCCAACACAATAACGACGGTCGAGCCAACTATTCCATAGTTGATATCCCCACCATACATGCCAAAGTAAAAGATGTTAATACAAAGGTACTCGCATTGGCACCAGTGCTAAACACGCAGTCATACTACAATGCGTCTCGCATAGTAAACGGCTTTACCTACAACTTCTACACGTTCAATAACGGCACCGACACCATGCTCAAAACTTACAACGGCCATGCCTACATAATCGCAGGGCTCGGCATGCGAGCAGATAACCAAGCCTGCACGTCCGGTACGGTCGACAGCACAGGTAGCAAAACGTTCACGGTTCCGGCTGGCGTCACGGGCACTACTGTAGAGGTGGTTGGTGAAGGACGTAACCTGACCGTTTCTGGCGGCCAATTCACCGATACGTTTGATTACGAATACACTCACCACGTTTATAAAATAGCCTTGTAGCCATTTCGCTGTGTTGTCGATTTATATTTTAAGTGGTTTGCTATATGTGAGAAGCGCGTAAACGCCAACTATTAAAATATTTGTGTAGACAGCGTGAGGGTGTATAGTAGGCGTATATTAAACTACATACGCGTAGAATTGAGCACATACTACAGCGACGCGTTTGTCTTGGTGTAAATACTACTAGGTTGTTTCGAGGCGTGTCTTTGTACGGTCGTACTTCGAAGAATCATACACAAAATATATTAACTAAAGAGGTACGTATGTCATACAAAATACCAATATTCAGCAACATGGCCGGGTATAAAAAGCAGTGGACTCGCTCGGATTTCATGGCCGCGCTCGTCGTTACGGCCATAGCCATACCAGAGTCGCTCGGCTATGCCGTTATTGTCGGCCTGCCGGTGCAAGCCGGTTTGTACTGTGCACTGTTGGCGCCGATCATTTTTGCAGCCTTAACATCCTCTAAACACCTTGTCATTGGTGCAGACTCGGCCACGGCAGCATTGGTAGCAGCCGGCGGCGCAGCAGTTGCGGTGGCCGGTACGGCCGAATACGGCAATGCTATAGCGGTGCTCGGGCTAGTAACAGGAGCTGTGCTGCTAGCCATGTCTATACTGAAGTTTGGTTTTATGGCTGACCTCATATCGCGCCCCGTACTTGCCGGTTTTATATCTGGCGTTGGTGTGCAGCTGATAGTCGGCAAGTTGCCCGAAATGCTGGGACTCCATGCGCACGGCACCCTACTCAATAAAGCATCATTCTTGCTGTCGCACCTCGCTAATATTGGCTGGCCAACTGCGGCACTTTCGGCAGCAGTGGTGCTTATAGTGATTGCTGGCTGGCGTTTTCGCTACCCTGGCGCTTTGCTTGCACTGCTTCTCGCTATAGTCGCCACCAAAATTTTTGAGCTAACACGATTTGATATTGAGGTCATCGGCAAGGTTCCAGCTGGCTTGCCGGGTATAACGATCCCACATATTACTCCCGAAATCATACTTACAGTACTGCCGACAGCCTTCTCTATAGCGGTTGTCATTTTGGCGCAGAGTTTAGCCGTTATTCGTAATTCTGCCACCAAGCACGAGGAGGTTGTGAATGACAACCAAGACCTCATGGCGCTCGGCTTCGCGCAGGCAGCTTCCGCTATGGTCGGCGGCTTTGCCGTCAATGGTAGCCCGCCCCGTACGTCTGCTGGTGAAATGGCAGGCGGACGCTCGCAGCTCGTCAATGTCTTTATGGCTGTTGTTATCGGGGTTGTGCTGGTTTTCGCCACAGGACTATTCAAATACGTTCCCGATGCAGCTCTGGCCGCCATAGTATTTACCATAGGTATACATCTCTTGAAGATTGATGAAATTAAGCAAATTATGTCTGTGCGGCGTAGTGAGTTCATTATCGCTATGATTGCTTTAGTCACTGTAGCATTTTTCGGTGTACAAAAAGGAGTGTTGCTGGCGGTTATCTTGTCTCTCATAGAGCGCTTGCGACGACAGTACCATCCCAGCGGTGACTTACTACTCCGCGATAAAAAATATGGCGAATGGGCCATAGACCGTTTCGTAAACAGTCCGCACCCTGTCGAGGCACCCGCTGGCGTGGTAGCCTACCGTTTTAATGAAGCCTTATTCTTCGAGAATGCAGGCTTTTTCCAAGAACGTGTCGTAGAGGCTATAAAGGACGCCAAAAGCCCCGTAACAGGCTTTATCCTCGATGCCAGCGCCATTACCGACATAGATTACACTGCGGCACAAGTTCTCGGTCGGCTCATAGAGCAAATGAAAGATGATGAAGTGAAATTTAGTCTGGCACACGCATCACCGCATCTTAAAAAACTGCTGCGTAAATACAGTCTATTTGATCTCATAGGTGGCGACAACATCTACCCCAGTCTTAGATTTGCGCTCGAAGCTTATAATCGCAAACTGATAGATAACGTCGCCCGTATAAAGAAGCTCGAGTTAACATCGTCTCAGTTCGTCGTTATAGGTGGCGCAGCACTCGAAATTCTTGGCATTCGCAAGACTACCAGTGTCGACCTGGTTGTAAGTAAACGAGTATATGACCAGTTCAAGTCGAAAGGCTGGAAAGAATATGTACAAGATAGCGGCAAACGAATTTTAGTACACCATGGTTATCGACTAATGCTAACATGGATGAACCGTGACTTACGCGATTTGCACTCACGTGCCCAAATAATCGATGCCATTCCCATCATTGGCCTTGAAGATATGATACTGTGCAAGACAGAATTGGGTCGTAAAAAAGACCGCGAAGACATAGCTCTTATTCGCAAATACATGAGGAAAGCTACAAAGGCAGATGCTCGGTTTCGAAAAAAATAGCAGGACTACGGGTCAGAGGTTTTAAGCTAGAAAGGGAAATAAAGCGTTGGCCGAAAGGTTTAGGAGTATGGAACTAGACGCTAGGGTTGCCACATTCGACATTACTTAATTATTTATCATTCTTTGTTAGACGGTGGAAGTTTTCTTCTCTCTGACTCGGAATGAATCCGATAGATTCGCACACCCATCCCTAAAGCTCAGCTATCGCCTCGTATGTGGGCGCTTTCTAAATGAAAAAAGTCCCTGCGGGACTCTATTCATTTCGTGCGCACTCCTCTAAAGAGGGGC
>JAEUQV010000016.1 GCA_016789655.1 Candidatus Saccharimonadota bacterium | reverse complement strand
ACTTGTAAGTGAAGGTCAGATGCTTTTTTCTTGACTACTTCTTCAAGCAACAGCTCAATTCGGGGTTGACCAGCCATTATAATGCTCCCTTCGTGGCTAGAGATAAGAGATAGGAATTAAGAGTTAAGAGTCGAGCTAGTTTGTTGCTTGTCATAATCCCACCTTCATTTTTTTATGCCTTTTCCCTAATTCCTTATTCTTAATTCATGCCTAAGCGCTATCGGCTGAAGCCACACGGTTAACCTCTTGAACGGTAGTCTGGCCGGCGAGCGCTTTCAGGTAGCCGTCTTCACGCATTGTCACCATACCCTCTCGCTCCGCTAGAGCTTGAATCTCAGAGCTCGTAGCGCGTTTCAGGATAAGCTGTTGTATTTGCTCGCTTACCTCGAAGACTTCATAGACCCCGAGACGACCTTTGTACCCACCAGGAGAACCAGGGCCTTCTTTGCCCTTGGTTAAAGTATAAGCGGTATCGCCCGCTAATGGCAAGCTCTCGTACCCAAGATCGGTGGCCACAGACTGCATCTGAGCCGCTTCCTTTGGTAATAAACTGGCCAGTACTTCTTTGATAGCCGCCGTTTCTGCGGCACTTGATTGAAACTGTTCGACGCTTTTAGCATTACGTCGCACTAGCCGCTGGCCAATCACGACATGCACCGTACTCGCGATCAAAAACGGTTCGATACCCATATCGAGCAAGCGCGGCAAAATACCCGCTGCACTGTTTGTGTGGAGCGTACTGAAGACAAGGTGCCCTGTAAGACTGGCCTGCACCGCCAACTCGGCAGTCTCTTTATCTCGAATCTCTCCCACCATGACGATATCTGGGTCCTGGCGCAAAATAGAGCGCAGGCCGCTGCCAAACGTCAAGCCGACGTCTGCATTTACCTGTATCTGGTTAATACCGTCCATCTTGTACTCTACCGGGTCTTCGAGCGTCACGATATTGACAGCATCGCTCTTAACCTCAGACAGTAATGCATATAGGCTGGTTGATTTACCGGAGCCAGTCGGCCCGGAGGTAAGAATCATTCCATTGGTACGCTCAAGACCTTTTCTAATCGTGCGAAGACTGCGGCCTCGGTAGCCCATGTCCTCCAGCTTCAAGCTTGTGCCACTCTTGTCGAGCAAACGTATGACTACCTGCTCGCCCCATATCACCGGGCTAACAGATATACGAAGATCAATATCTTTTCCAGCTACATTTATGCTGAACTCCCCGTCTTGCGGTACGCGGTGTTCATCGATCTTGAGATTCGAAAGAATCTTTATGCGAGACACGAGCGGCGGCTCCGTACTCTTTGGAAGCGTCATAATTTCGCGCAATATCCCATCTATACGACAACGGATCTTTAGGCTCTCTTTTAGAGGCTCTATATGTACGTCACTCGCTCGGTTTTTTGCCGCGTACTCCAGTATGGTTGAAAGCGCTTTACTAATTGGCGAGTCTTGTACGATAGTCGTGATGTTTTCAGCCGCTTTTTGAGCTTTGGATTCCTCTGCCTGGGTCGTGTCTATTTTGACATCTTCGCCAAGCTGACCGATTTCCTCAACAAGATTATCGGAAAGCTTCGAGTCGTATTGGTGCAATACCTGGCGGATACCTTCTTCACTGGCAGCATAGACCTTCAGCGGGCGCCCTATGCGATTACTCAGGTAGTCGACCGCTTGAAGATTATCGGCGTCCAGCATAGCCACCACAAGCCGTTTTTGCATTTCACCCAGTGGCACTGCCATGTATCGCTCTGCGATATCTTGGGGTAATAGTTCGAGCACCTTACTGTCTATTTTTGTTTCGAGCAAATTAACATAGGGCACTTTAGAGACATGCGCAATGGTTTTTGTGAGTTGTTCGTTCGTTACTTTGCCAGACGAAACTAGCAAACTAAACAATGGCGTGCCGCTCACTTTTGCATCTGACTTGAGACTCGTGAGTTCAGCTTGTGTCAGTATGGCATCGCCGACGAGCTTGCTCTCAACTTCTGCTTGAGCCGACGCAGACAAAACGCTCACGCCTGCCCCCTATTTGTTGTCGCTATTAAAAGGATTCTGATTGGTGTTAGAACCGAGTTCAGTGTTCGGGGTTGGATTTATGCTCTGTGAATTAAAGAAGCGGCTATCCGGCAGACTGAAGTCAGTTGAGATGACATCAACTACTTCATATTTTTGCTGACGGCTATCAGGCCTTACGAACAGTTTGTTTGAAAGCAAAAATGAAATAACTGCGCTGAATACTGCAATGACAATGATAACTGCGATATCTTTTTGCCTCATTTTTGCACCTTCATTGTTATGTTGAGTGACTTGGCGGGCTGATAGTACGTCTGTGCATCGATAGACAGGCTTATATTATCCTGTCTACCGCTCACGTCAATTTTTTTAAGCTGTATGGGCCGAATTGATTTTTCAAACACGTCTATAACGCCTTTTATTCGATCATAATCTCCCGTTACTGAAAGCTGGAACGGCATGGCTATAGGCTCAGGCGTTGGTGAAGACTCATTAGAGCCCTGAGCAACCTCATCGTCAGTCCCCGAAATGCTATTAATCTTAACGCCCTGGGTAGATAGCAAATATTCAAGGCTCGTTGTAAGGGCTGGGAAGTCGTACTTACTCGGCAAGGCATCGAGCACTATTTTGGCGTTTGTACCATCTTTCGTATCGGCACCAAGCGGATTCCCCCCGATCGCATTTTGAGGCCTACCGGTAAAGTCATAGTACGAAGTTTTTAGCTGATCGACCGCCTTGAGGTCGTTTTGTAACTGCGTAAGTGCTTTGCGTTTTGAATCAATCAGCCTGTTCTGATACGCAGCCTGGCTTATGAACGCTTTCGTTGCAACTGCCGAAAACACCGTCAAGAACGCCGCTATACTCACTACAATCACGACCGTGGAGTTTGCTTTATCGATCAAAACTCGTTTAGCCGATGGCATACCAGACATTTATTTATTCCCCGATTCAAATAAGTTTGCTTCGCTTGTGGTAGCGGTAGTTGGAACGATAAGCGTTGTCTTGTTTGCTTCCATAAATATTTCTGGGTCGTACTTCATCGAGACACTAAAGCTTGCACCTTTATCGTCACGACCGAAGGTACTCAGTACCACTTCACTGAATGCTTTCATCTTGGTTGAGTCTTTGGCGGTTGTGTATTTTGCGGCCTTGAGCGTGTCGGTGTAGACGCGTACTACATCCAGGGTAGGCGCCGTGCCACCAATTACCATGTTGTTTTCTTCAAAATCGACCGTCAACTTGTTTATGCTCGCACTGGAAGGCGTCATCTGTGTGATATAGCCAAAAAGCCGACTAGCAACAGGTTTGTTTTCGTGTAACGTGGTCAAGCTGCCTAGTTGATTTTGCACGGTCAGAATCTTATCGAGATCTTTTGTGCCTTGCAGCTTGGTGCTGTTCGATTTTATGTCCTTATTGAGGTCACTTAAGCTTCTTTGCTGGACGACATTGACAATAAACAGTGCGAACAAAAACACAGCTACGGCTACTGCACTCACTATAAGTGCAATGAATGTCATAAGGTACTTAACTTTTCGTGCTTTGACGTACTCAAGTTTCACATCGGGAAGAAGGTTAAACTGAACCATGTCTATTCATCCCTCTCCGCCAAACCAACTGCCACTGCAAACTGGCTCGAGACAGCTAGCAACTCGTTTTGCCTGTCATTGCTGAACGCCACATTGCGCCAAGCGTTGCCAATTTCAACATTCACGCCAAACTTGTTCGCGAGGTAGAGCGGAAACTCTGGCATAGTTGCAATTGCACCGGTAACAATCATTCTTTCGATAGGCGCGTTATTATACCGAGCCTGAAAGAATTTAACAGATTTATCAACTTCACTCACGAGTAAGTCGACAGTACCGACGACAGCTTGGTAGACCTGCCCTTCAAGCTTCTCTTTGCTAACCCCAAATTTATACACAAACTGTTGCGCTTGCTTCTCGTCTATATTCAGATTTTGCATGGCCGAGCGTATAATCGCCTCTGCACCTGTCGGTATAGATCGGGTCAAGCGTGGCACCCCTCCCATAACCACGACGAGGTCGGTTGATAGATGCCCCATATCAAGAACAAGTTGGGCTTCATTAGCACCCGGAGGCACAAGCGCACGAGTCAGTGCTAGATTTTCTGGCTCAAACGCTATTACATTCAAGCCGATAGATTCCACTACATCAAGCCGCTGCTCAATAAAACTATTCGGCACGCTGCTCAGCAGTATTTCTACTTTTGTTTTATCTTTTGGAGACTCCCCGACTACTGCCCAGTCTATTTTGCTTTCGGCTGGTGGGGTTGGAATAAGCGAATCGGCTTGGTACATGATAGCCTTGCCGAGATCGCTGTCTGGAACACGGTCAAAATCTGTTACCGTAGTAAACACCCGTCCGCTTGGCAAGCCGACTGCTACATTTTTAGTGCTGAGACGTGCTTCAGACACCAAGCCTGAAAGAACTTGTGCTAGCTTGTGTAAGTCTGCCTTACTATCACTTTGCGACAACTTTGCGTCCACAGGAACATAGGCGTATTTGACCAGGTTACGCGCTGGGCCTGTGCCTCTAAGCTCTACCAGGCGAATGCCTGTGGTACCTATGTCGAGGCCGAAGAAAGATGATACCCCACTCAATATACTCATGTTATTCAAAGTATAGCACAAGCGTTATGCGTATCTGCAAGCATTTTCCTGGAATTACACTACGCGCCAAAACTTTGTAGGTAAACAATCTGCTGCTACTCAATACATAGTCAGAAATATATAAGCTATAATAAATATAGCTCCTAAGCTTGCGCGTCCTGAAGCAAATGTCCTGACCTCCAGTAAATTGCGTCATTCGACAATAGACCAGCTCCACAATACTTTTTCAAGGTAAAATTGCCTGACTTGTGTCCAGAATGGTCGATCTTTGAGAAAGTATACCAGAAGTTACGATAACGAGGAGATTGGGCATTTTGGATCGAATCAGGTTGCTTAAAAAGCCGGAAAGGTTATTGAGGAGCGGGCCTAATGCAACACTGTTTACATTTATTCACTTCAGCCTAACTAGCTACTCAGACTGAGTGTCCGAAGCTAGCGCAAATCTAGTGTAAGGCTGGTGTGGTGCAGATCCTTGTATCTCTAATATAACCCGGGCTCGACATAACTATCGAACTCTACAGGGGCGGGCTCGCCCCTAGAGGCTGCGCTGTCGCCTGCTTGGCACCTTCGGTGCACTGACTAATATCTGGGGTGCTTATGTCGAGTTTGGGTTAATATATAATTAAAGCATGACCAAAACAGTACGGTTGCAACGGTCTCTTGGGCTGCCACTGGTAACTCTGTATGGGCTCGGCAATATACTCGGCGCCGGTATATACGTCTTGGTCGGAAAAGTAGCTGGGTTTGCAGGCTCAGGCACGACAGTATCGTTTCTTATCGCAATGATTACTGCTACCTTTACGGCCTTCTCCTACATGGAGCTTTCCGGCCGATACCCCGTAAGTGCTAGCGTATCGGTGTATCTGCACAAAGCCTTCGGCAAACGTTGGCTTTCGGTTGCTGTAGGCTTGGCCATGGTCGGAGGCGGCATCACCTCAGCTGCCGCACTGTCGCAGGGCTTCGCCGGATACTTGCAGACTTTGTTTGGCGTTCCGATGCTAGCTGCCAGTCTGGGACTCCTGGTCGTGCTCGGTGCAGTAGCGCTGAAAGGGATTGGTGAGTCCGCAAAAGCGGCGGCGTTGTTCACTTCCATAGAAGTGTTTGGGCTGCTGCTCGTGCTATGGTTTGGCAGAAGCGCATTCGGCGAAGCACAATTATCGCACATAGTATCGATTGATCCGGTGATGGGCATCGGCGGTTTGATTTCTGGTGCGTTCCTAGCTTTTTATGCATTCATAGGCTTCGAAGATATGGTGAACGTCGCCGAAGAAACGAAAAATCCAAAACGAACCATGCCAATCGCGATATTGCTCTCTTTAGTGCTCTCTACGACGTTGTACTTGCTGGTTGTTTTCGTAGCGACGACCATATTGAAACCAAGCGAGCTGGCGGAAAGCAGCGCGCCTCTGACCCTTGTATTTGAACGAAGCGGTGCGAATAGCGCTGGAATTCTAAGCATAATAGGCATGATCGCGACGGTGAACGGGGTAATCGTACAGATTATCATGTGCTCAAGAATCCTGTATGGGCTGGCCCGCCAAGGCTGGATACACAGAAAGCTGGCACTGGTACACAGTACGTACAAGACACCGCTGACAGCCACCCTAGTCGTACTGGGCGCAATGATTGTCGGCACCACTTTCTTGCCGCTAGTCTCACTCGCTCAGCTTACCAGTTTGCTGGTTTTGAGCATCTTCATACTCGTTAATACCGCGTTGATTGTCATTAAGCGTCGAGAAAAGCAGCATGATGGCTATGTGACCGTTCCGAGTTTCGTTCCTTACGCTGGCGCCACATTGAGTGCAGCTGCGATCATACATCAGGTTCTGGACTGGCTGTAGAAGTCTATCCTTGCCTAAAACATGCTCAACAAATAATGCTTTTACAGCACCGGCGGCAGTACGCGGTACGAATCATAGTGCACGGAGGTGTTTCCGCCCGCATTGTACCCTGGTGTCATCCAGAGTTCAGGGCTGTAGTAGAACGTTTCAGCTGGGCTGGCGGGTACGCCAGGTACAGCGAT
>JAEUQV010000099.1 GCA_016789655.1 Candidatus Saccharimonadota bacterium | reverse complement strand
CATGTTTCAGGAGCCATTTCAGCACATACCTGCGCTAAAGGCGCTAGGGCCACAGCTGGTGATCGTACACGCCGAAGCTGATGGGGATTTCATGGCTTTTGCTCGAGAAATGCATAGGCACGGTATTGAGGTAGGTTTAGCACTGCTGCGTGAGACACCGGTGGAGGCAATAGCTCCGGCGCTTGGTGTGGTTGACCATGTGCTGATTTTTGCCGGCACCCTAGGGCAGAATACTGGCAGTGACGGCGTCAACCTAGATGTACTTTCCAAGGCGCGTCAATTACGCAATCTCAAGCCACAGCTTGAGATTGGCTGGGATGGTGGCGCCAACGATACGAATGCCCGGCAGCTGATGGATGGCGGCATAGATGTCATCAACTGCGGCGGCTACCTGCATGGCGCCAACCCGATTGCCGCTTGGCACACTATACAGCACGTTGTCGGCAACAGCTAAAATCTGCAGTGTGCTCATCTGTTACAGGCCAGGCCTGCATATATTCCCTGCATATTCATACACGTTGAATTCAGGTTAAGGTAGCCTGGGGTTATTTTTTTACTGGCTCATCAAGCGTAAACAGAGCTATTATGCCAACAACTATGCATGGTACAGATATAATCACCTGAAGCACAAAACCGGTATCTGACAGTCCGAATCGTAGATAAAGCGGCACGATAAAAATCAGTATAAATGCAACTATTATGTTAATAATCTTCAGTTTACGGGTTGCATTAGATTGCGGATTTCTCAGCAAGATGGCGCCTAAAGCAAGCAGCATTACAGAAACCGGCAAGCCAATTATGATGGCAAAGAATCGAGCAAGCCCCGACTGTTCACCAAGCCCAAAAAAATCCAGTCTAAGGCAACCGAACGCGATTACGATCGACAACACAAACAGCAGGATGCTCATAGCCTTGCGCATGAAATCAGTGTAGATCGTACTTCGCACAGAAGCAATTATTTTGTGCGTGGTATAATCATGAGCAGCATGGGAACATACACACTTAAGCAACTCGAAGAAAAAGCCAATACTATCCGTGAGGATTTAATCCGCATGCTCGAGCATGCTGGCAGCGGCCACAGTGCCGGGCCGCTGGGGCTGGCTGATATATTTACAGCGCTCTATTTCGACATTATGAAGCATGACCCTAAAAATCCCGATTGGGAAGAACGCGATGTGCTTTTCTTAAGTAACGGTCACTGCGTGCCGGTACGCTATGCGACCATGGCCGAGGCAGGGTATTTGCCTAAATCTGAGCTTTTGACGCTACGAAAATTCGGCTCACGCTTGCAAGGCCACCCGGAGCGCTTGCGTTTACCCGGGCTTGAAAATACGAGCGGTCCATTGGGCTGTGGCCTCAGCCAAGCCTGCGGAATGGCGCTGGCATTTCGACTCGACAAACAAGCCCACCGGCACATCTATGTCGTCATGGGTGACGGCGAACTGAATGAGGGTAACGTATGGGAAGCGGCTATGCTGGCGCCCAAGTACAACCTTACGGCCATCACAGCCATAGTCGACCGCAACAACATACAAATAGACGGCCCGACCGAGCAAGTTATGCCCCTTGAAGACCTCAAGGGAAAGTGGGAAAGTTTTGGCTGGCATGTGCTGGAAATAGATGGCAACGACATAGAGGCCGTTATAGACGCCTGTGCTATGGCCAAAGCTATCACCGAAAAACCGGTGTGCATTCTAGCCTACACGGTCCCAGGCAAAGGCGTCGACTTCATGGAATACGATTTCCACTGGCACGGCGTCCCGCCCAACCACGAACAAGCCCGCGAAGCCCTCCACGAGCTCCGCACTCTCGGAGGCAAAATACGGAGTGAGCATGAGTAAGGATGAATTTCGAATTTTGAATCTTGAATTTCGATATTCCAAATTTCAGAATGGGGTGAAAACATGACGAATTTACATCTGTTACAGGTGAAGAATGAGGTGAAGTTCGATGCGACGCGTAATGGCTTTGGGCGGGGGCTGGTGAAAGCTGGCGAGCAAAATGAGCATGTGGTGGCGCTGTGTGCCGACTTGACGGGGTCGATTAAGATGGATGGGTTTCAAAAAGCCTTTCCGGAGCGCTTTATAGAGATTGGGATTGCCGAGCAAAACTTAGCGACCGTTGGGGCGGGTCTGGCGCTGGCGGGTAAGGTACCATTTGTGGCGAGTTACGCCGCATTTAGTCCGGGACGTAACTGGGAACAGATCAAAACTACGGCTTGTTTGAATGAGGTGCCGGTAAAAGTGGTGGGTGGACATGCCGGGCTTTACACCGGTCCCGATGGTGCGACGCACCAAATGCTGGAAGACATTGCGCTCATGCGTGTCATGCCTGGTATGGTAGTGTTGTGTCCATGCGATGCGGTTGAAGCTGAGAAGATGGTATTGGCTATGGCGGCAGATCCGCGGCCAAACTACATACGGCTCAGTCGCGAGGCCACGCCTGTCATAACCAGTCTGCAAACGCCGTTCGAGATCGGAAAGGCTTACGTATTCAGCCCTGGCAAAGACGTCACTATACTAGCGACCGGCATGATGACCGTGCCAGCGCTGGAAGCGGCCGAAAAGTTGTACAAAGAGGGTATAGACGCCGAGGTCGTCCATGTGCCGACCATCAAGCCGCTAGATACTGTAACGATACTTAAGAGCGTACGTAAAACCCGCTGCGTCGTGACCGTAGAGGAAGCGCAAATCATCGGTGGGCTTGGTGGAGCTATTGCGGAATTGACTGCCGAAAATTACCCCGTGCCGCTAAAGCGCATCGGTATGCAGGACTGCTACGGCGAAAGCGGCACGCCAGAAGAACTATTGAAACACTTTGGCCTCGATGCAAATCATATCCGCTTGGCGGCCCACCATGTTATTGAACTGAAGAAATAGTATTTTATTAGCCATTATCCTGTCACCTGTCACCAAACATATCTTGTAACTATTAGCCATTCAGCTTCAGCTTTCTGTGCATCAATTGCGACAGGTCAATTGCTAAAATTTTGTGACAGGCGACGAGCAAATGGTCAACCCGTTTTTCTATGGTATTGTTGGTAAATACAGCTTATACTTAAACCAAACCTATAACAGAGAGGTAATCAATGGCACTCACGCTACAAGAAGTACGAAACAACTGCGCGCGGGCTCGCCGGCGCATGGCTGATGCACGGGCTCAGCACTGGGCATTTGGCGCCTTTAATCTCGATGACCAGGCAACACTTAAAGCAGTCGCGCTAGCTGCCCAGAAAACGAAAGCTCCGGTGCTGGTTGAGGTAAGCCAAGGTGAAGTCGATGACATCGGTCTCATGAATGTGCGCGACTTGGTAGATAATGTGAAGTACGAATATGGGGTCGAGATGTACATAAACCTCGACCATAGCCCATCTGTCGAAGCAGCTAAAAAGGCGATAGATGTCGGCTATGAGTTTATCCATATAGATGTGAGCCAGGCGAACCACGATGCCACCGACGAAGAGATTATCGCAGCCACACGTGAAGTGGTCGAGTATGCCCGCTTCACTGGTGCGCTTGTCGAAAGTGAGCCTCATTATTTTGGCGGCAGCAGCAATCTGCACACCGAAACTATCGATTATGAAGAAATACAAAAGACGTTCAGCACACCTGAAAAAATGAAGGAATTCGTAGAAGCTACCGGCATAGACACTTTTGCGGCAGCCATAGGCAACCTGCACGGCAAATACCCGGTGCCAAAGAAACTCGACCTAGGCCTATTGCAGCAGCTGCGTGACGCGGCTGATTGTAATATAAGCTTGCACGGCGGCAGCGGTACACCGGGGCATTATTTTGAATCGGCGGTCAAGATTGGCGTAACGAAGGTGAATATAAACAGCGATATGCGCGTGGTCTACCGCCAAACGCTCGAAAAAGTCCTGGTCGACAACCCCAACGAATACTCGGTCGCCAAGCTACTCAACAAATACGTTGTCCCGGCCGTCCAAGCGGTCGTAGAAGAAAAACTAACCACCTTTAACTCGGCCGGTAAGGCAGTAGTGTAGTATGGGGTTCCTCGATAATCTTATGAAATCTGTCGATGGGGCGCTGGAGGCAGTTGAAAAGGGTGCGCTCGAAGATAAGCTTAACCAGTTTGCCGATGCCGTCGAAAGCAAGGTACAACAAGCGCCAGACACAATCGATAGAGCAGCCGAAGCTTCAACCAAAGCAGCTGAGCAGCTTTCTGCTAAAAAAGATGCGTTGCAGCATGCCGCCCAACGCGCCCGCCAAGGACTACGTGAGGTCGGTGATATTGTGCGGCAGCCTGAGTAATCTTGCGCACCAGGGTTAGTTGTGGCACAATGACGATATAAGCATAAGAACTATGAAAAAGGTGGGTAATTGTGACCGGTAATATCGATATTCTCTGCGTCGGCGATGTGGTGACCGATGTATTTATAAAACTGCTAGATAATCTCGAGCATACCTATAAAAACGAGGATGGTAAGTGGCTCGCCATACCCTTTGGGATGAAGATCCCCTTTGATCACGCCGAAACACTGCATGCTGTCGGCAATGCCGCCAACGCCGCGGTGGCGTTTAGCCGACTCGGGCTCAAGGCTGCCTTCGAGACGGAAGTAGGCGGCGATCAAGAGGGGCGCGAAATTGTCCGTCAGCTGAGTAAAGAGGGCATAGACCCTCGATTTATACATGTCAACGGCAAGAAACTCAGCAATATTCACTACGTGTTGTGGTTTAAGGAAGAGCGAACCATTCTTATCAAGCACGAAGAGTACGATTACCAATGGCCACATTTTCGTAAGGGCGAAATACCAAAGTGGGTATATTTTAGCTCCATTTCTGAACGAGCACTAGACTACACTGATGATATTGCGGCGTGGCTTGAACACTACAGCGATGTAAAGCTAGCGTTTCAGCCTGGTACGTTCCAGATGAAAGCAGGCGTAGGGCGTCTAAAGCGCGTATACGCGCGTACGGAGATTGTAATTCTGAACCGTGAGGAAGCCGTGCAGGTTACTGGCGGGAGTTACGACAACGTACATGATCTTATAGATCGCTTACATAGCTATGGCTGCAAGATGGTTGTTATTACCGATGGCCCGGCTGGAGCCTACGCCTCAGACGGTACGCATCGCTACAAAATGCCACTCTACCCAGACCCAGCACCGCCCTACGAACGAACTGGTGCCGGTGATGCCTTCGCTTCCACCCTTGTAGCGGCTATCGCCAAGGGGCACAACCTCGAAAGTGCCTTGCAGTGGGCACCCATAAACTCCATGAGCGTAGTCCAAAAAGCTGGCGCCCAAGCTGGCCTGCTCAGCGAAAAACAGCTAGAGGTCTGGCTCGCCAAAGCCCCCGACTGGTACCACGTTGAATCGTTCTAGAACGATTCAACAGAGTTAAGAAGCAAGAGCTATGAGATAAGAGTTCAGACTCTTATTTATACCACTCAGAAATTACTTTCCACCCCTCCACTTAAGCCCTTACCGGCCATAGTAAGCCAATACTGGCTTACGTCTTATCACCGATAAACCTTGCCAGTATTGACTTATTTTGACTCGGCGATCATCTGAGCGGAGGGGTGGGAAGTATTTTCTAAGTGGTATATAAGCTCCAAAAACATCCAGAATGAAAATTTCATCTCTTATCTCTTAACTCTTAACTCTAATTACTGTAAACTATAAGCAACATGTCGAGGGTATTAGCCGAATTATTAGGCACCAATGAGCCATCGTTCCATATGCGTCTCAGGCAGCTTGAGCAAGCTGCTGGGCGACCGAGCGCAGATATTCGCTTAGCGGCGCAAGTTACGCAAGCTACTCGGCAAAAAATTCGTGAGCTTGGCCTGGATCCAGCGGATACTACGGGTAAAGAATTGTATGCTGCACTTCAGATGCGCCTGAAGCAAGATGAGGTGTTCGTGCGTTCAGCGCTGAATTTACGGGCAGATTTAGACCCTGTCGACATACTAGAACAAGTAGCTAAGAAGTTGACAGCTTTAGAGTTTGAGGGCGATCAATTTGTTGTAAAGCAAACGGTCATGAAGCAGATTATAAAGAAACTAAAGCCCAAAGCTACGATGAAACGACTTGGCTACCGTAGTATGGATAGCATGCTCAAACATGAGCCCGTAGCACAGCTACTAGCAGCCTGCCAAGCAACCGAATCAAGCGAATGGCACGAGGCGCGTTTAAAGGCGTACGAAAAGCTGCAAACAAAAGATTTTGAACATCGAAAGCCATTGTGTGTAGTGCCATCTGGGAAGCGCTGGCCCGAGTTTGCCAATAGCCACGCCGAAGCGCACAAAAATAATATTATTGAAGTTCCAGAGTTGGGCACGGTTGTCATATTGCCTATGCAGCGTGATCTTCCTGGGTTGGCTATAGTAACATTCGTCATGTCAATACAAGCATTAAACAGTATGCGAGCGCTCAGTGCCTATCTCAAGCTACAGCAAGTACGTTCAGACTATGGTGAAGTCGTAAGTGCAAGCATTGCGCACGAGCCATTCACAGATGTTGAGCTTGGTGGCGAAAAACTCTCATGGAAGGCGCTACATTGGTTCTACGGTCACGGGCATGTGAGTTACTACCCAGAAGTGTTTGAGCCGCACGTGCAGCCAGATGACTTAGCTTGGCATAAAGTAGATGCTGCGCTTGAGCGGCTGCATCCGGTACTCGAATTTTGGCAGGAGACTGACTCGCTGGGGTTGCTGGACGGTAAAGACGCAGTTTCGCTCAACATCCTCGATGTGGCACTTGGTTTGTGCAACAGCCTAGACTATACTGAGCGCACACTATACCACATGCGTGAAACGCTAGGCCGCAATCTCTTAGCCCGCTACCTACACCAAGACAACCTACAAACCATGCTCAGCACCAGCCTTGGCCGCCAGCTTGCCCCAGAGATCGACTTTGACGAGACGCTCTAGCAATCTTTACAGACGTAAAAGATTATAGATGGCAGAAATGTAGCAGATTTCAGATAGCAGTTAGACGTATGCCTGAGGATGTCTGCCATCTGTTTGTCTGACTGCTGTCAAATTACTACTCAATGTTACCCGTTTCTTGCAAAATATCCGGCTATTTTTCGTAGTCTTCGTTTATAAGCTTGCGGGCGTAGCGGAGGTCGTCGGTTATGACATAGAGGCGTTGATCGCCACGAGATATCAGCCCAGTTTTAAGCATATGGCGGCGGATGAATTTATCGAGCGGTTTCCAGAACTTTTTGCCTACGAGTATGACGGGCACGCGCGGCATCTTGTGTGTCTGTATGAGCGTAATGATCTCAAAAAATTCATCGAGCGTACCAAACCCGCCGGGGAAGCAGACGAACCCATGCGAATAAAAGGTCATCATTACCTTGCGGGTGAAAAAGAAATTAAACGTCAAGCTGTCGGTTGTGTATGGGTTGAGATGTTGCTCGTGCGGTAGGGTTATATTGAAGCCAATCGACACATGCTGTTCATCGAACGCACCGCGGTTACTGGCCTCCATTATGCCGCCGCCGCCTCCTGAAAGTATGGCAAAACCATCATCGGATAAATCGGCTGCAAAATCGTGCGCCCATTGGTAAGATTTGTAGTGTGGGCTGAGCCGGGCCGACCCAAAAAAAGTAACGCGCTTTGGGTATTTCTTAAGAACTTTGAATGCAGCTTCAAATTCTTCTTCGGCGGTACGGAGCTCTCGTGTAGATTGAGCGATTGCCTTCTTCTGCTCTTGGCTCATTTGCCAAATCTTATGTTCGTGTTTATGTGTGTGAGCCATCGGAACATAGTTTACCTTGTTTGGGTGAGTTTGAAAACGGTTGTGTTTTTCTTTGCGCGTTCTATAATAAAATCATAGTTCTAAAAAATCACCAGAAGGGCAGTAGTATGAAAAAAGCACATCAAAACGGGTTTAGTGTAGTAGAAGTTGTTCTCATAATCTTCGCTTTGGGGATTGTATCGTTCATAGGGTGGTTTGTGTGGCAGGGGCAGCAATCGGACGGTAAGGTCACAGAAGATAGCGATTCATCTTCTTCGGCTCGAGTGGATGATTTAAAAAAAGATGCGTCAAAAACTAAAGCATCAGATGCCGATCTCGTAGCCATCAAAGCTGACGGGGGACGGGTAACCGTGATGGCACCAAAATCTTGGAAAGTAAACACGAAGCCAAATGAAACACCAGAACTGAACTATCCCGATACAGTTACCATCACGGCGCCAAGCGAAGATGTTTACGTGCAGTTTAAACGTTATGGCGGACTGGGCGGTGCGTGTATTCCGGAGGAAAATAGCCAACGCATAACCAAGGTCAATACTGTAGGAGTAGTTGGCGACCCATCGCTGACTTTTGCGCAGTATTATATATCCGATACGACATACGGCGGATATGTCGCAAACCTCGTTAAAACGGATGCTACAACCGATCTCAAGGAAGGGGCAAATTCTTGCTCTGCATTCCTGCTGGATATGATTCCCGAGTTCAAAGGAACGGATACTGGCGCAGCTAATTTCGGAGTGTATTCAAAGAAATTGGAGACAAAAGTACAATCAGGCACGAAAATCAGTGCTTCCGAATACGACGCATTCGTTAGTAGCGCAGACTTCCAGACAGCAAAGGACATACTACTTAGTCTAGAAGATTAGCAACGCAAACTGCTACACTATAACGGTGCAGCAGTTTGACCTTAAGAGTGATTATGAACCCATGGGAGACCAGCCGGAGGCTATCCGGCAGTTGGTGAGCGGGCTGAAAAATGGGGTGAAAGAGCAGACACTCCTGGGCGTAACAGGTAGCGGTAAGACGTTTACGATGGCAAATATCGTGCAACAGCTACAACGACCCACCCTGGTGCTGAGTCATAATAAAACACTAGCGGCACAGCTTTATACCGAGTTTAAGCATTTTTTCCCCGACAACGCCGTTCATTACTTTGTGAGTTACTTCGATTATTATCAGCCCGAGGCCTATATTGCCCGCAGCGATACCTACATCGAGAAAGACAGCCAGATCAATGAAGAAATAGACCGTCTAAGGCACGCAGCGACCGATGCACTGCTAAGTCGCAAAGACGTACTTATCGTTGCTAGCGTGAGTTGTATATATGGCATCGGTGCCGTCGATGATTACAGTGGTCTTTCTGTCGAAGTCGTGAAGGGGGAGCGACGGCTTCGCGATAAACTGCTACGTCAATTGACGGATATCCAGTACCAGCGTAACGATGTTGATTTTCACCGTGGCACCTTCCGAGTGCGCGGTGATGTCGTAGATGTGTATCCGGCGGGTGAAGAGTGGGCGTATCGGCTTGATTTCTTTGGTGATGAGGTCGATAGGATTACTCGCATCGATCCTTTAACTGGGGAAATCATGGCAACACTTGAGAGCTATCGTATATTCCCTAGCAGCCACTACGTAACGCCACAAGATAAATTAAAAGTTGCACTCGGCTATATAAGAGATGAGCTTGACGATAGGTTGCGTAACTTCAAAGACAATGGAAAGCTACTTGAAGCCCAGCGGCTTGAACAGCGGACCCGTTTCGATCTCGAAATGCTCGAAGAAACCGGGTTTGTGAAAGGCATAGAAAACTATAGTCGCTATCTAACCAACCGCGAACCAGGTGAGCAGCCCGCCACGCTCCTCGATTATTTCCCTGACGATTTTCTTATGCTTATTGACGAAAGCCACATGACCATTCCGCAGGTACGCGGTATGTATAACGGCGACCGGGCGCGTAAAGAGGTGCTGGTAGAGCACGGATTCCGCCTGCCAAGTGCGCTCGATAACCGGCCCTTAATGTTCACAGAATTTCAACGCCATGTGAACCAAGTAGTGTATGTCAGTGCAACACCGGCAGAATACGAACTCAGCCGCAGCCCTGAGCCGGCCCAGCAGGTGATCCGCCCTACTGGCCTGCTCGACCCTGTCATAGAAGTGCGCAAGATTGAAGGTCAAATCGACGATCTTATCGCTGAGGTGCGAGAGACCATAGTAAAGGGTCGGCGCGTGCTCGTAACGACGCTCACGAAGCGTATGAGTGAAGACCTCACTGAATACTTGCAAGACCTCAGCATAAAAGTGGCTTATTTACACAGTGATGTCGACACGCTTGACCGCACCGACATTTTGCGCGACTTGCGGCTTGGTGTCTACGATGTGCTAGTGGGTATAAACCTGCTACGCGAGGGGCTAGACCTGCCAGAGGTCTCGCTTGTGGCCATACTAGATGCCGATAAAGAAGGCTTCTTGCGCAGTGAGCAGGCGCTTATTCAAACCGTTGGCCGAGCAGCGCGCCATGTCGAGGGGCGGGTAATAATGTATGCCGATAAAATTACTAAGAGTATGCAGCGCACCATCGATGAAACCAACCGCCGTCGCGCCATACAGCAAGCCTATAATACCGAACATGGCATAATCCCACGCGGAATAAACCGCGCCGTGGAAGGGCGCATGAATACCGATTTACCAGAAGAAGCCAAACGCGCCAAACTTGACCTCAAGAAAATTCCCAAAGATGAGTACAAATCACTCATTAAAGATCTGACTGGTCAAATGGACCTAGCCGCTGCCAATCTCCAATTCGAGCAAGCCGCCGAACTCCGCGACCTTATCGCGGAGCTTAAAGCCAAGTTTTAGCCTAAGTTTTTTGCCTTATTGTTGAGCATTTGAGCTGTACTGCTATTCGACTTTTAGTAGCTTGACATCGAAGATGAGGACACTATTGGCGGGGATGGGGCCCTGGGCTATGCTGCCGTAGCCGGCTGCAGGTGGGATGATGAGTAGGCGTTCGCCGCCTACTTTCATACCGGCTATCGTTTGCTCCCATCCGGAAATTACACTGCCGGCGCCGAGGGTAAAGGTAAATGGCTTTGCGGTGTCGATGTTTTGGTCGAATACTTGGCCATTGGTAAGCCAACCACGATAATTTACACTTAGTTTTTTGCCGGCCACAGCTTCCGTGCCAGTCCCCGGCGAGATTTCTGCCATTAAACCAGTTTGATTGGATTTATACTTATCATACACGCCGAATTCACTTGGGTTTAACGTGGCCTTATCGCCATCGTCACGTGAATTAGTGCTATTCGAGGGGGTGGTTGTGCTAGTGCTAGCCCTGTTTGTAGCTTGATTTGAGGTCGTCTGAGATAGTACCTGGGACTGGAAAGAACCTGAAAGACTTGCACTCGACTGAGGTGAAGATTGTGATTGTGAGGTTGTACTTGATGAATTGTCGGCAGCAATGATATCTGTTTTGTTTTTTGCGTTTTGCTGAAGATGTGGCCGAACATAAAAGAAGTATCCACTTAAGGTGGCTCCGAATACCATAGACAGTATTACGGATAGCATGACTTGTCTTTTCATACTGCTAGTGTAGCAGATACAGAAATCTCATGTAGTGTACTGATTATGAAAGGGGCCTTACCCGCACTTCTAATTGACACGTATAGCTCTCCAAAAGTCTAGACCTGCTTTTTTGGTCTTGTCCAGGCGGCGAAAAAGCCAGTTTCCTACTTCCATAAATCCACAGATACGAACCAGTCCTAATAACAGTGTTTCTGACTCTCTTAGCTATCATCCAATATAACGCAGGTTTTGTTTTTGGAGAGCTATTGTTGTTTGGTTTACGGTGCTCGTATTTTGTAAATCAAGCGAGTATAGTAGTATATACACGATGACAAAACTGACACGGGACGATGTATTAAAGTTGGCTCATTTGGCTCGCATATCTCTCACAGATGACGAAGCCGATGCTTTCGTTAGTGAGCTCAGCGCTATTCTTGGCTATGTTGAGCAATTGTCAGCAGTTGATGTGAGCGGCTTGCAGCCGACCAATCAGGTAACAGGACTGACCAATGTTATGCGTAAAGATGAAGTCAAACACTATGGGTACGATTCAATAGACCTACTACACATCGCACCGAAGACAGAGAAGCAACAGCTCAAAGTGAAAAGGATGATCGGATGAGCTGGGATCCAATAGCCAAAATTGCTAATGATGTGCAAGCTAGTACCATCAAGGCAATTGACCTGGTCGAACAGAGTTTGGCCGCTATCGAGAAGCATAAAGAATATCAGGCAATCATTACAGTGATGGCAGAGCAGGCACGCTCCCGGGCAAAAGTTATAGATGAAAAAGTAGCAAATGGGGTGAAAGTCGGGCGCTTAGCTGGTGTGCCGTTTATTGCAAAAGACAACATTCTTGTGCGTGAAACCGAAGCAACTGCGAGCAGTAATATGCTGAAGGGTTTCGTACCACCCTACCAGTCAACTATCGTAGAGCGACTAGAGGCCGAAGGGGCCATATGCGTCGCCAAAGCCAACCAAGACGCGTTCGGCCATGGGGCAAGTACCGAAAACTCAGACTTCTTTGTTACTAAGAACCCACATGACAAAACTCGTGTACCTGGAGGTTCATCGGGTGGCCCGGCCGCTGCAGTCGTGCTAGAAATGGCACCGTTTGCCATCGGTACAGATACTGGTGGTTCTATACGTCAGCCTGCAAGTTATGTCGGTTGTGTTGGGCTCAGACCAACCTATGGATTGACGTCACGCAGTGGCGTCGTAGCAATGGCGAGCAGTACCGATACCATCGGGCCATTGACAATGTCGGTCGAAGATGCGGCCTATGTGCTCGATGTGTATGCTGGCAAAGACGAACTTGACGGTACCACTATCGATCGCGACCCACAAGGCTACGTTTTGCCACCTATTACCCGCCACCTACCAACTACCAAAGTAGGTATCATCAAAGAATGGATGGGTGAAGGGCTTGACGATGATGTGCGTAAGAGTATTGAAAAAGCTGCGGCTGACTTGCGTGCCGCTGGTGCAAGTGTTGAAGAGGTTAGCCTACCAAGCTTGCCACTTGCTTTAGCCGTGTACTACATACTCATTCCCGCTGAAGTCAGTAGTAATCTTGCGCGTCACGATGGTCAGCGATATCAATTTAGTGCTGAAAGTGGCAAAAATTTGACCGAAAGCTATACGCATTCTCGTGCAAAGGGGTTTGGTCGTGAGGCTAAGCGGCGAATCATGATTGGTACGTACGTACTGAGCAGTGGCTATTACGACGCTTATTACAAAAAAGCACAAACAGTTCGCACTAAGCTTATCAACGAATTTAATGCAGTGTTTGAAAAGTATGATTTTCTCATTGGTCCGGTGGCGCCGAATGCAGCCTTCAAGATCGGTGAGAATGCCGATGACCCGCTTAAGATGTACTTGGTAGATATGATGACGGTGGCGCCTGCGCTCGTGGGTGTGCCCGCTATTAGCATACCTGTTCAACCTAGCGGTACTACAGGGATGCCAATCGGGCTGCAGATAATAGCTGCACAGCGGCAAGACAGGGAATTACTGGCTTTTGCTGCGGCCGCCGAGGAGGCGATACATGAATGATGCAATGAACTCGACCTATATAGCGGTTGGTGCAGGGGCGCTCATAGTCGCACTCGTTGCACTAGCTGCATTACTATCACGACGTGGACGTAAACTTAACACAGAATACTACACCCAAAAATGGCGGGATTTACAGAAGCTCTTGAAAGATTCTGCAACCTGGCCGTTGGCTATCATCGATGCCGATAAACTCTTAGACCAGGCACTCAAAGAGGGTGGCTACAAAGGTAAGACCACAGGTGAGCGGCTTGTAGCGGCACAGCGCACCATTCAGTACAACGACGATGTTTGGTTTGGACATAAATTGCGTAACAAACTTGTCCACGAGACCGATATTAAGCTCAAGGAACGCGATGTCAAGGACGCGCTTATTGGTATACGACGTGCGTTAAAAGATTTGGGAGCACTATGAAAACTAGAGCCAAGAGTCAAGAGTCAAGAGTCAAGAGTGGAAACTGGCTTGCCGCTGCGCGGCAAGTAGTTAAAAAGCGGCAAAGCCGCAGCGCTCACCTCATGTCTCATGTCTCATGTCTCATGTCTCTGTATAATTACGGAGCAGCAGCATGACCGCAGACGCTACCCGCAGGCAGTACAATGTAACCATAGGCATAGAGTGTCACGTGCAGCTAAAGACGAAGACGAAGTTATTCAGTGGTGCCGATAACGATGCACGTGAAGCGGTGCCAAATACACTAGTGAATCACATTGACTTCGGCCTGCCAGGGGCTTTGCCAATATTGAACGAAAAAGCTGTTGAACTTGCTTGTCATGCTGCCTTCGCTCTCAACACTGAGCCGCAGCGATTTAGTAAGTTCGACCGTAAACATTACTTCTATCCCGACCTACCGCTTGGGTATCAGATTACTCAGTATGACGAACCTATAATCATAGGTGGGTACATAGACATAGAGGTTGGGGGTGAAAAGAAGCGTGTCGGTATTACCAGGGCTCATCTTGAAGCTGACGCTGGCAAATCAACACACCCAGCCGGCGGCGATTATAGTTTGGTCGACCTAAACCGGGCGGGTACGCCGCTGCTTGAGATTGTGTCGGAGCCAGATATGCACAGCGCGGCCGAGGCAAAGGCTTATGCACACGAATTATACCTACGGATGCGATATGCCGATGTTTCGGAAGCCAATCTGTACTATGGCAATATGCGCTTTGATGTAAACGTAAGCGTAAGTAAAACTGCCGAGCTTGGCACCCGCACCGAAACCAAAAACCTCAACAGCTTCCGCAGTATAGAGCGAGCCGTCGAGTACGAAGTAGAGCGGCAGATTGGCCTGCTCGAAAAGGGCGAGCAAATCGTGCAGGAAACGCGCGGCTGGGACGATGACAAGCAGCAGACGTTCAGTCAACGCAGCAAAGAAGATGCGCACGACTACCGCTACATGCCAGATCCCGATGTGCCGCCGGTAGTGCTGAGCGATGAATATGTGGCAGGTATTGAAGCATCGATGGCGGAACTGCCCGACGCCTACCGCGAAAAATTCCGTGAAATGGGGCTCGATAGCAAAGTCATAGAAGACGTTATTGCCAACCCTAGTGTAGCACGGCAGGTTGGCCGCATATATGACGATGCTGGCCCCGACCATGCCAAGCGCGTTGCCTTCTGGCTCTTGCAGCTGAGTGACGATTCTAGCGAATCGTCACAGAGTCAAGAGTCCGTCAAGCCGGACGCTCAGGACGCTAACCTCATAGCTCTCAGCAAAATGGTAGCTCAAGGTCAACTCAGCTCAAGCGCAGCCAAAGAAGTGCTGGACGAAATGATAAAAACTGGCCAAGATCCGGCCAAAATCGCCGAAGCGAAAAATCTAGTGCAGGAAAGCGATGAAGCTGCTATAGCCGAAATAGTCAAAAGCGTGCTCGCCGATAACCCCAAAGCGGCTGGTGACGTCCAAAACGGCGAAATGAAAGCCATCGGTTTCCTTGTTGGACAGGTCATGAAAGCATCTAAGGGCAAAGCGAACCCGAGTCTGGCAACGAAGCTTATTCAAAAACAATTAGGGCTGTAGCGGTGAAAAAGTTCACGCGCATAGAGCCAACCGACATATATGAAGTAGGGGGGTTATTTAAGCGTACCGTAACAGTCAAGCATTATCGCACAGATGATGGCATGGAGCATGAATTTTCAACCTGGCATGCTGAGGGCGGGCATAATGTAGCGGTAATTCCCCTGACGCCTGATGGTAAAGTAGTGACAGCGTATCAATTTCGCAGCGGCCCAGAGCAGTGGCTGCATGAGCTGCCGGGCGGCACGGCAGAGCCTGGCGAAGATATTGAGGCCGCAGCTAGGCGCGAACTATTTGAAGAAACGGGCTGTACAGCCCGGCGGCTCGTGCATCTCGGCACCCACTACCGCGATGCGTATACGAATGAAACTGATCACTATTTTATAGGCTACGACTGCGCGTTTTCTAGAAGCATGCACCATCCCGACGAAACAGAACGCAACCAAGGTTTGGAAACTCGGCTTATTTCTATCGACGACTTGTTCTATAATGCAACCCATGCCGGGATGACCGACAGCGGGGCGGTGCTGATGGCCTACGATTACTTAAAGGAGGTGCAACATGAAACAGCAAAAAGTCACTAAGGCTATTATAGCTGCGGCTGGGTTTGGCACGCGGTTTTTGCCTCAGACCAAGGCAATGCCCAAAGAAATGCTGCCGCTTATCGACAAGCCAATCATCCAGTATGCCGTTGAAGATTTAGTAGCTGCAGGTATAAAAGACATTATCATCGTCGGTAGCAGCAGCAAGCGGGCCATAGAAGATCATTTCGATGTACCGAACGAAGATTTGCTAGTAAACCTCCGTGCTGGCGGTCCCAAAAAAGCACATTATATTCAAGAGATGGAAGATCTCGCCAACATGGCGAACTTCATTTACGTGAGGCAAAAAGGGCCGTATGGCAACGCCACGCCTATAGCCAATGCTGCCCATCTTATTAGCGACGAGCCGTTCATATTTGTGTACGCCGACGACCTGGTCGTCTCGGAACCAAACACTTTTACGCAAATGATAGACCTCTATAACGAGTTTGGGGGTAGTATCGCCACCTGCATGCGGATTGAATCAGACAAAGAGTTTGAGCGGTATGGCATACTAGCGGGCGAGGAGGTGCGTGATGGCGTGCTGCACATGTCGGGTATGGTTGAAAAACCAGGGAAGGCAAACGCACCATCAAACTACGCCCAGGTCAGTAGCTACCTATTTGAGCCATCAGTGCTCGATTATATTGAAAAAGGTATAACTACTTTACCTCAAAACGAAGAATTTTACGTAGCAACCAGCCTGGTTGACCCAATGTTGAAAGACGGCCACGACTTTTATGGGTGTGTTATGCAAAACAGTCGCCGCTACGACACAGGCGATAAGCTAGAATACCTTATGACGGTCGTCGAATTTGCATTGCGCCATAAAGATCTCGGCCCCGCCTTTCGATCTCATGTCGAAAAACTACTAAAGCAACCGAAATAGCAGTTTGAAGCATAGTACATAGTTTATATCGACCAATGCTTTGTGTTTCTTATAAAACTCATGCTATAGTACAACTATGGATGCATTTCAAATTCTCGTTATTGTTCTAAGTGTGTTGCTTGGCATATTTCTTGTTATTTCAATTATTACGGCAATTTTAGTCTACAAACTCGTAAAATCTTTACGCGAGGTTGCAGCTAAGGGGGGCGAGATTGTTGAACGTGCTGAAGAAATAGGTCAAACTCTTGCAAAGAATGCGGGTGCTGTAGGGCTTATTCGGTTGCTGATGAAATATATTGCAACAGCTAGTAAAACAAGGAGGAAATAATGGCAGACAGAGGCGATAAGAACGGGCATCTAGCAGAGAAATTCGCAATTGGCGCAGCTTTAAGCGCACTTGCAGGTTATATCGCAGGTATACTCACCGCACCAAAGAGCGGCAAAGAAACCCGTGAAGATATTGCGCACACGGCATCAGAGACCTACAGCGCCGCCGAAAAAGAGCTGAAGAAGCTACATACCGAGCTTGGCGATGTTATAGCCGAAGCTGGTGATCGACTTTCGAGCCTGCGTGGTAAAGGTGAAAAAACACTCGATGAAGCAGTGAACAAAGGCCAAAAAGCTAAAGATAAGGCTCGCGAAGTACTCAGTAGTCTTCATGACGGCGAAGCCGAAGACAAAGACCTCAAAAAAGCCATATCTGAAGCCACAAAAGCCATCGAAAACCTCCGCAATTATCTCAAGAAATAGTTTTCACTAGTACTAGTCATTCGGTTGGTAGTAATAGTGCAAATAAAAACTGCAGGCAGCACCTTGGTTAGAGCCTAATTGTAAAAAGCCAGTTCTATTATGCTGCAACTAAGCACTCTTGTGGCGCATCCTGTGCTCCTCTTAGGTTCATATTCCAAGCAGCTATATTCCTGAGATCAAATTCGAGATAATGATTCATTCCTCCGCCTGCTTGCGAAAAGCCATACGTTGCTGGGAGCCATATACTGTAGTCGGGCAGCATGTCGCTAAGCATCGGCCCTCCCAAAGGCGCCCATCGCGGTTCGAATTCATCGGTGGGGCCGAGTAAAGGGGCGGCCCTAGATGCGAATGCATGATATACAGCAATTGGGCCGAAGGGTATGTTTGTATCAGGACAGCGACGATTGACATGTAAAATTGCAACAAGACTAATCCCACCAAGAACATTCAGTAATTGTTGTCCAGCTTCCTGACCAATTTCCCGGAGTGCGCCAGTGACATGTGATTCTTGCTCAACTTTGCCACCGGGCAGCATGAGGCTGCCCTCGCCGGCGCCCCGCTTTTTCCTCCCAACAATAAACTTACCGCTCGGTTCGGTTACAAGAACTTGCGTCGTACCGATAAGGCGCTCCATATCTGGAATATATCACACTACTTATGAATATAGATGTTGTAAAAGTAAAATTAAAGCTCTAGGAGTGTCTGTACAAACTGTTTGTGCTAGGCTCGGAAGGCCATTTGCTTTGTTATCTATCATGCATACCCTTTGGGTCGTGAGCTCGGCTGGTATTTTTGCTACGAGCACGCGCTACTCATACTGTGCAGTAAAATGCTATAAATTCCGCGCATAAGCATCTACAATTTCATGCTGTTGTCCGGGATGGTCAAGCACAGTAGTATATTCATAAGCACCGCCAGGAGTAATAGTTTTATGACAAGTAAAGTAGACTGCTGGTTCTTTATAGACGAGAGGCAGCCAGTGGGCTACATCTGGGGGCATGCTGAGTAATATGTTTCTTTCAGTAGGATCTACCCATTCACACTGAAATTCAGCTTGGTCTGACACAACAGGTGTATCATATGGCACTGATGCACCAAATATGGCAATAGTACCAAACCTCAGACTATGGGGACGTTGGTCGAAGGCGATAATTCTACCATGCTCTTTGACCTGCGTTGCATCAAGTCTAATACCAGTTTCTTCAAAAGTTTCCCTTATTGCAGTCGCTAGCAATGACTCACGCGGGTTAGCTTTCCCGCCCGGAAAATTGTAATAGTTTTGAAATTCATTACGCTGCGGCACACCCATTAAAAGTTCTCTTTTAAGTGTTTCGGGATGTGTGCGATCAATTATAACTAGAGTTTGGGATACTAATTCCATAATAAGCAAATAGATTATAAAGTATACACACGTTGTTGTAAAAGTGATACTCTTAAAAAACTTTCGTCTAAGCTATACTTTAGGTAAGGATAAGAGGGTATTAGAAAGTCTATGGCGGTAAAAGACGCATCTGTTAAAGGCTTAAAGTCTGCTCAGGTTCTAACCCCGGCAGATTATGTGCATCTGCATAATCATACGCAGTTCAGCTTGCTCGATGGTTTGACGAAAATTCCCGACCTTGTCAATTTTGCCAAGGATAGTGGCATGCAAGCCGTAGCCATGACGGATCACGGTACGTTAAGCGGTACGATTGAGTTTTATAAAGAGTGCCGCGCGAAAGATATTAAGCCTATTATCGGTATTGAAACATACGTAGCTGCACGGCGTCATACAGACAAGGACCCCCAAAAAGATAAAAGCCGATTCCACTTGGTACTTTTGGCCATGAACGAAACTGGCTACCGCAATTTGATGAAACTAAGCACAGTCGCAAACTTAGACGGGTACTACTATTTTCCTCGCATAGACCACGAATTACTCGAGCAATACAACGAAGGACTGATCGCCACGAGCGCTTGCTTGGGTGGCGAAATCGGCGATGCGCTTAAGAATGATGACTATGATCGTGCCCGCGAAATAGCCAAGTGGTATAAGAGTGTATTTGGCGACAGGTATTACTTGGAAGTGCAAGACCATGGTCATCCCAGTGCGCCGTCGCATATAGCTGAGCAAAAGAAGCTAAACGATGGTGTGTTCAAGCTTGCCAAAGAACTCAATATAGAAGTTGTGTTAACCTGCGATGCACATTATGTAAAGCACGAAGATCAAGATGCGCACGAAATCTTGCTGTGCGTGGGCACTGGTGCATATCTCGCCGACGAAAAGCGCATGAGTCTCAAAGACTACGAGCTGCACGTTATCCCCCCCGACCAGCTTATAAAACGCTGGGGCAAGGAACATCCGGAAGTCATCACTAACACACGCGCTATAGCCGATCGCTGCAATGTCACGATTGAACTCGGCAACATCCTCATCCCAAAATTTCCCGTACCCGAAGGTGAAACCGAAAAGAGCTACCTCGACACGCTTGTGTTCCAAGGCTTGGCATGGCGCTACGGTGGGGTTAGTGACGCAGCTAGCAAGAAACTTAGCGTAGAAGCCGCCCAAAAAACGTTGCCGCAGCACGTGCTTGAGCGGGCCGCTTATGAACTCGGCGTTGTCGACAGCATGGGTTTTAACGGCTACTTTTTAATCGTGCAAGATTTCATAAACTGGGGCAAGAATCAGGGGATAATTTTTGGGCCGGGGCGCGGCAGTGCGGCGGGGTCTATCATTGCCTATGCTGTGCGCATAACCGACCTCGACCCGTTGCGCTACGGACTGCTTTTTGAACGTTTTCTAAACCCCGACCGCATATCTATGCCCGATATCGATGTCGATATCCAAGACAGTCGCCGCGACGAAGTGATCCAGTACTGTGCCGATAAATATGGCCATGACCGCGTGAGCAACATCGTCACTTTTGGCCGGATGTTTGCGCGTAACGCCGTACGCGATGTCGCCCGGGTGCTGCAAGTGCCGTACGCCGATGCCGATCGTCTCGCCAAAATGATCCCGGCACCCGTCCAGGGCAGGCACATACCGCTCGCTAAATCCATCGTGGAAGACGCTGACCTAAAGCGCGAATACGAAACGAACGAAACAAGCAAGCAAGTCATAGATTACGCCATGATTCTCGAAGGCACCGTGCGCAGCCACGGCGTGCATGCCTGCGGAGTGGTGATTGCGCCCGATAAACTGGTTAAGTATGTACCGCTTGAACAAGCCCAAAAAGGAGTTGTTGCAACTCAGTACCCTATGACACAAATTGAGGAGTTGGGGCTGCTAAAGATGGATTTCTTAGGGCTTAGCAACTTAACGATAATTAAAAACGCCTTGCGAATCATTAAGCGTGTTTATGGAGATGAAATCAACATATCAACTATTCCGCTTGACGATGCCAAAACCTTTGAATTGCTCGGGCGCGGTGATACTACGGGCGTATTTCAGTTTGAATCGGCGGGTATGAAGCGCTACTTACGAGACCTCAAGCCTACCGAATTCGACGACGTCATAGCTATGGGCGCACTGTACCGTCCGGGACCTCTTAGTGCTGGGCTGACCGATAGTTTTATAAAACGAAAGAACGGCCTGGAAGAAACTGCCTATGCACATCCGCTCATGAAGCAATCGCTCCAAACGACCTACGGCGTTTTGGTGTACCAGGAGCAGGTCATGCAGATCAGCCGTGATGTCTGCGGGTTTAGTGGCGGTGAAGCCGATACGCTTCGTAAGGCTATCGGCAAGAAAAAGCTCGATGTTATGAATAAGATGCAGGTGCAGTTTGTGGAGGGCGCTGTTAAAAATGGGGTTGAGCGTTCACTTATAGAAAAATTTTGGAAGGATCTGCTCGGCTTTGCCGATTACTGTTTCAATAAATCACACTCGGCTTGCTATGGGCTTATTAGTTATCAAACCGCCTACCTGAAAGCTCACTATCCGGCCGCATTCATGGCTGCTCTCATGACCAGCGACTTCGATGATACCGATCGGCTCAGCATAGAAATTGCCGAATGCAAGAAAATGGGCATACAGGTGTTGCCGCCAGATATAAACGAGTCTTTTGGCGAATTTGCGGTTGTAAAAGAGAAGAAACAGATCCGTTTTGGCATGAATGCCGTAAAAAATGTCGGTCATGGCGCAGTTGAGGAAATACTACGTGCGCGCGAAAGTGGTTCGTTTACCAGTATCGAGGATTTTGCAGCTCGGGTTCAGACGCGTGTTGTCAATCGAAAGGCTATCGAAAGCTTGGTTCGCGCTGGTGCATTCGATGTACTCAACGATCGCTCGACACTGCTGCATAATATGGACGTAATTATTGCCTACGGTCAGCGAATACAAAAAGAACGGGCTAGCGGCCAGACAGATATATTTGGCAACTTGACTGACGAAAGTGTATCGGCACGTCCCTCCCTCAAGTTGCTGGCACCACCCCAAAAACACAATCCGCGTGAATTACTGCTATGGGAGCGTGAATTGCTCGGACTATACCTAAGCCAGCAACCACTCGCAGCTTTTTCGGCGATGTTGGCTGAACAAACCACGCCGCTCAGTGTCCTGAAACCCGAACACGACGGTCGCTCGGTGGTTATTGGGGGTAGTATCGTCGATATACGTGAAATTACTACTAAAAATGGTCAGAAGATGGCTTTTGTAAAAATAGAGGATGAATTTGGCGACATTGAGGCCATTTTATTCCCATCTTCCTACCAGCAGACAATTGGTCTATGGGAGCGCGACCGTATCGTGCTGGTTCGCGGCCGGCTGAGTAACCGCGGGCGCGATGGCAACCCATCTGACGACGTTAAACTCATGGTCGACGATGCCCGCGAAATCACTCACGAACAAGCGGCTGCCTACCAGACCACCGGCAAAAAGGCACATGTGCCTAAACCTAACAAAAATGCCAAACTAGCGCCAAAAGCAGAACCGGTCGCAGTTACGCCGCCAGATCCAGAGGAGCCGCCGCGCCCGGTGCGTGTCTATATACGGTTACATAACAGCGACGACACGCAACTGCTCAGCACACTTAAACAACTCGTCGATCGTAGCGGTGGTTACCATGAAGTAGTGCTAGTGCTCGGGCCTGATGCAGCCAAGCAAGCTGTGAAATTACCCTCGCGTATCCATGCCAGCGAAGAAGTACTGCAAGATTTGGGCGAGCTTGTCGGTGTCGAAAATGTCAAGTTACAATAAATAAGTAGAAAGTAGGCTATTAGTTTATTTGAAGCCTACATACTACTGTATCCTACCGTATTGTTCCGGAGGTTTGCAGCAGTATAAAACCGAGCGTAGCAATGGCAATAAACAGTATGTCGAGCAGAGGGTGGTGCAGTATAAACTTCTCGCCACGTACTAGGAATTTATGCCAAGCCAAGCTGTGGCGTAACAGAAATGCTAGTAAGGCAACCGCTGCAAGCATACTGACCGCAAACTGGCTCCATGCCACGTTTGAAGCGGTCAAAACTTGTAGTCTTGTAACTTTTTGAGACTGGACGCTATCTGCCTGAGTAGCTTTAACGGGGCTATCGCCTTGTGTAGTAGCGTTTTTCGGCAGCGTCACAGCAGTTTCGGGCTGGGCGTTGCCACCGCTGCTTTGCTGGCTAGCTTGAGCTTCGGGCTTTGGCTGAGCAGCTTCAACTGGTGTTGGAGTAGTTGCTGCTGGTTTCTGTGCGACTGGCGCGGGCGTGGCTGCCGTAGCCGCTGGGGCGGGAGTCGGTGTGGGGGCGGGCTCGGGGGCGGGTGGTGTCGTTGCAGGCACACCGCCAACGGGCAGAGCATACATGGCGACAACGACTGTTTGCGGACCGCTCCCTTGATAGTTTGGCCCATTCGCTATCCCAAAACCTACTTCAGAAAAACTGGTGTTGAGAATGTTGGCGCGGTGCCCGGGGCTATTCATCCAGCCGGTTATGGTATCGCTAGCGGTATTGAACCCGTATGCCAGGTTTTCGCCGGCCGTTTGGTAGCTATAACCCGTAGCCACAATAAACGTCCAAGGGGTCTGACCATCTGGCGTATTGTGCGACCAATAGTCGCGCGCAATCATATCGTTCGCTTTGTTTTGGGCGGCCTGATTTAGTAGACTATTCAGCGCCAAATTACCGAGGCCATTGGCAACTCGTTGACTGTTCGTGCCACTTAGCAGACTCGATATACTTGTATCAGTTGCATACCCAAGCACATTGCGCTGTGCGCGGGCGAGTAAGCTATTAAATACTAGGCCACAAATAACAATTGCTACTATTGGCAAGTACGGCCAGTAGGGGTGCATATAGCCGCGATTTTTTGCATGATGCTGTGCAGTCCGCTTACGGTGTGCAGAGGTTGGTCGCCGAGGTTTTGATTTGCTTAGCGTCATATTTGTGTATTCCGTGTTTCTAAAACCTACCATACCACAACATAAGCAGAATGCGCAAGCTAAACAGTAACCGAATGAGCATATCTACACAGAGGTGCGGCAGTGGTACATAGCTATAGCAGCCGCCTGAACGACATTGAGCGATTCTTTTTTGCCGAATTGAGGGATTTCTATTATGTCATCGCAGGCGCCTAGCAGCGCCGGGTCGATGCCCTCTACCTCACGCCCAAGTAAAATCGCTATCTTATCGGGCGGCATCCAAGCTGAAATGGCCGTACTTTCTGGAGCCTGCTCGAGCGCAGCAATGGTGAACCCTTGCGAACGAAGGGTGGCGATGACGTCCTGGACATCATCTGCATGTTCCCATGCCACAGAATCTTCAGCACCCAGTGCCGTCTTGTGGATTTGTTTAGATATTTTTTCGTATATATACGGCAGTCTTGGGTCGTTTGGAGCTGTTGGGTAGGGGGTGTAGCCAGTAAGGTAGATGTGTGCTACGCCTAAGCATTCAGCCGTTCGAACCAATGAACCCACATTGTGGGTGCTTCGTATGTCGTGGGCGATGAGGACTATCTGGCGCATCTCACTAGTATAGCGAGCCCAATTCACAATCCACAAGATTAGCAACAGACGCTTCTGAGTAAACGACCAACTAGCAACGTTCAACGGATATCCCACAGAAATACTTCCCACCCCTCCGTTCAGATGATCGCCGAGTCAAATTAAGTCAATACTGGCAAGGTTTATCGGTGATAAGACGTAAACCAGTATTGGCTTACTATGGCCGGTAAGGGCTAAAGCGGAGGGGTGGAAAGTAATTTCTGAGTGGTATATATGTCGTTTGTCTTCCATCGCAAACCACAAGCAGGTATACTACTTTCATATGAATGGTGGATGTAATCTATGAGTGACGATGCTCGGTTAGACGAAGAGCGTGCAACCTCGCGGCGTGCCGACATATTGCGGGTAACATACACCGACACTTCGGCCATTACCAACAAACAGCTGTACCGCGAAATCCTGACCAATGACCAGATGCGCCAGTATAAGATCATCCCGCTGCAGGCAGATCGCAGCAACATTCACTTCGGCATAACAACCACCACATCGCAGCAAACTATGAATGCTCTGGTCGATCATTTTACTGACCAGAAGGTGACGTTTAGCCTTATTTCTGAAGCCGGTTTTCGAGACTATATGAACCTTTACGATCCGCCCAAGCAGGTGGTATACCAAGATATTCAAATAGATACTGCGGGTACCGACCAGCTCGTGCAGGAAGTATCTGGTATGCTTTCTCAGGTTCGAGCCGATGATATGCTCGCATACCTTGTGAGCCAGGCTCACCGGCTCAATGCCAGCGATATCCACCTCGAAACACAACGCTATGGTGCGCGGGTGCGCTTACGGATAGATGGTGTGCTGCACCCAGTCGCCAAACTCGAGCCAGATAAATACCGTGTACTTATAAGCGCTATAGCTAGTGCCGGCAATGTCAGCACGAGCGCAGACTATGCCCAGCAGGGTCATATTGCCCAAAAGGTGAAGATGGCTGACGAGCATGAGGTTGATGTTAACGTGCGGCTCGAAACCGTGCCAACCGTAAATGGCATGGACGTCGTGATGCGGCTCTTTAATATGAATAGAGAGATGTATAACCTCGATCGGCTCGGTCTTACGGTCGATCAGCGTGAAGTGGTCGATAGTATCATTGGTAAGCCCAGCGGGCTTGTGATGGTTGTCGGCCCGACGGGCTCCGGCAAGACAACAACGCTGTATTCTATGCTAAATAGTCTTGCTAGCGACGAGCGAAAGATAATTACCGTCGAAGATCCGGTAGAGTACCAGTTTGAAGATATTACTCAGATCCCCATAAAAACAACCGAGGGTGGTAATGACGGTTCTTTTGCAGACAAGCTTAGGGCTATTCTGCGGCTTGACCCAGACATTATCATGGTTGGCGAGATTCGCGATAACGACACCGCGAAAACAGCATTACAGGCAAGCCTTACTGGTCATTTGGTGCTAGCAACCTTTCACGCCTCATCGGCAGCAGCGGCGCTGACACGGCTGAGCGATATTATAGGCACGAACCCGCTTTTTGTTTCGGCGATCCGGCTGGTGATGGCGCAGCGGCTCGTTCGGCAGCTCGATGAAACAACCAAGCAAGCGTATGTTCCTAGCGCAGAGGAATTGCGAGTTATCGAGCAAGTGGTTAATTCTTTGCCGCCAAACGTAGCACAGCCAAGCCTCGAGAATCTACGGCTTTATAAACCGGGCTCCTCGGCCGAAAACCCCTATGGATATAAGGGTCAGATCGCAATTCGCGAGCAATTCTTGATGACCGGCGAAATACGCAAGCTGCTCGAAACCCACGCTGAAGTAATCTCATCTCAAGAGATAGAAGCAGCCGCTATAGCCAGCGGTATGCGTACCATGCTACAAGATGCCATACTGCACGTCATAGCTGGTCGCACGACCCTAGACGAAGTCTTCCGCGTAGTCGGATAATACGCCGGCGTCCAAAAGCAATTTGGGGATTGTAATTTGGCAGTTGTTTTTACAGGTGAGCTAATGTGCCAATCAAGCATTGGCTGCTAAATTTACCCGAGTTCGTCATAAGGACCAAAATCAACACCATCAACTGTCGGCGAGCGAGAGCGAAGCCTTTAAGGGTGTGGAGCCTAGACAACCAGAAATATTCTGGTTATCTAGGCGGGGCGGGCTAGCTCGCCTCTTAAGAGTCCGATATTTTATGTCGAGCTCGGGTTAAATTGCCAACTCCTTATCGCTAAATCCTAGTTCTTTCTTGCTTTTAGGGGTAAATTACGCTACAATCTACCGGATATGGAATACATCAAAGAACTTGAGGCGTCGTTTAAGAAGGGTGCTGTCGTCGATGTCCGCTCGGGCGATACAGTCAAAGTGCACCAAAAGATCCGTGAAGGCAACAAAGAGCGTGTACAGATTTTTCAGGGTCTCGTCATTCGTACCGACCGCAAAGAGAGCCACACCAGCCGTATTACGGTTCGCCGTATCGCCAGTGGTATCGGCGTAGAGAAGAGCTTTTTGCTTCACAGCCCGCTCGTACTTAAGGTAGAGGTGACCAAGCGCAGCAAAGTTCGCCGCAACAACCTTAGCTATATGCGTAGTCTTACCGGTAAGTCAGCTCGTCTGACTGGCGTAGATTTCGACCGCAAGGCCGTCAATGACATCCGCGACCTCGAAGCCGAAAAGGCAGAGGCTGAAGCCAAGGCTGCTGCGCTCGCCGAAGCCGAAGCCAAAGCCGCCGAAAAGGCTGCCGAAGAAGCCGAGCTCAAAGCCAAGCAAGACGCTGTCGCTGCGGCTCACGACGCTGCCTAGACATATAAACCAGGCTCACTTTTTATAGCATGTCGAAAGTATTTTTGTTCGTCTCTCTAGCGGTTCCGGTTATGACATTTATTGTCGCAGAACGGTTGTTAGGGGTTCATCGCAGAGAGCGCTGGTTGCTTGTGCTGGCCGGGATCTTGTTTTTTATTTCGTATTATCTACCGTCGCCACTAATAGAAGGTAAAGATACTGCTTTTACCACCCATATGGTGGGCGGCGGCGTGTTCAGCGGGCTGGTATGGCTGTATGCATGCCGGGTAAAGGGCATAAGCGGGAGGGCCTGGTGGTGGGAGTTGGGTACACTCTATGTGTTGGTATGTAGCTTGGGTGTGGCGAACGAATTGTTTGAGGTCATACTATACCTAGCTGGACATATGCCGCATGGTATTAGCGATACATCATGGGATCTGGTGGCGAACACGTTCGGTGCGCTTTGTTTTTATGCTGGCTATAAGCTGAGTCGTGTGAATTGGCGGGCATAGTTGGGCTCGACGAGGTAGGGCGGGGGTGTTGGGCCGGGCCGCTCGTGGCTGCCGCAGTGCTACTCGACGCGCCCATAGAGGGGCTGCGCGATAGCAAGAAATTAAGCAAAAAAAGACGTGAAGTGCTGGCGGCGCAAGTAAAATCCCAGGCAAAAGCCTACGGTGTTGGCTGGGTCACCCCAGCCGAAATTGACGTTATGGGTTTAACGGCCGCGGTACGGCTTGCCATGGAGAGAGCTTTAGAAGAGTTGCAAACTACCTCGACCGATTACGATGAAATTATCATTGATGGAAACTACAACTTTCTTGCTGGCTGCGACAGGTTAGACCTAGCGCATCTTGCGCTAGGTCTAACCTGTCGCATAAGTACGCAGATCCGTGCTGATGACAGTGTGCCGGCTGTCAGCGCGGCTAGCATTATTGCGAAAGTGAGCAGAGATGAGTATATGGCCGCAGCTGCCAAGCAGTTCCCGGGCTATAACTTCGAGCATAATGTGGGCTACGGCACTAGGGCACACAGCCATGCTCTAGAAACGCTTGGCGTCACAATGCTGCACCGCAAATCGTTCAAGCCAATCCAGAAATTTTCATAAATTGTTCGATCGCACAAAAAAAGAAAATGCAGGCACGGTATCGCGCGAGGAGTAGAATAAGGGCATGACGAACTATGCAAGCGGTCATACCGCCGAAAAAGTAGCCGCCGAGTATCTATCGCAGCAAGGCTACGACATCTTGGCTATAAATTGGCGCCATAAACGTGCAGAAATAGACATAATTGCTCGTAAACATAAGCGGTTCGGTAGGCCGTATCCCTTACTATTCTTTGAGGTTAAGCACCGTAAGAAAGATGATCAAGGAACAGGCCTTGAGTACATAACCCCACAAAAAGTGCGGCAAATGGCCTTTGCAGCTGAATTATATGTGGCCATAAACGACTACGCAGGCGATTTCATGTTAGGAGCTATTGAGCTATCGGGGCAAGATTACACCATCACCGAAGTAATAGAGAACATCGTTGTATAGTGTTTGGAGTACTAGGGTGTTTTACACGCTTTGGCACCGTCAACAAATAACTCCTCCGTTCGCCAGCCCACAAACCTCGTCTTCCGGTTCCCTCAATCAACGTTCCGTTGGTACGCTTCGTTCAGTCGCTCTGGGCGCACTCGGAATCCAAAGCCTAAGAAACCCATCTGGGTGTAGGAATTTTTACGGTGTCTTATCTACTGGCAAAATAGGTTTTAACTGATTTGAGGTCGCGAGTGAGCCAGGCTAGGCGATTGGCGATTTCCTCGAAGCCTATCTCTATATTGCGTTTCAGCATGGGTTGGTCGAGCTTTGATTGAAACAAGTCATGGTACTTTTGCTGGTACTCTGCGGTGCTTACGCAGCTGGCTGCGTAGCGCGGCAGGTAGTCGTACGATTTATCATTCTCGAAGGTTTTTTGCAGCCATGCCCATTCATCGACCATCCACTGCCAAGCGACATCGCGGGTATAGCGGTTGCGCAGCAAGTAGATCAGCCAGCGGTCGACATCTTGTGGCTTAATGAGCTTGCCTTCTTTGAGACGGGCCAAAAGCTTGGCGGCCACTGCTGTTTCGCGTGTTGCCGTAAGTGCTGCACAGGTATCGGACTTAAGCTCGCTGTTTTGCGTGCTGTCGTGCAATTGCAAGAGAAAGTCGATGGCTTTCTGGTCGCCTTCCTTGACGGGCACAGACATTACTAGCGCACGCAGCTCTGAAGACACGGCGGATTCATCTTTTTGGTAAGCAGCGAATAGCTCGCGGGCGCGGTCGACAATGGCCTCGTCTTCGCCATATACGCCAAAACCAATGATGAGACTCCGCAGCTTTGTGTCGGCGGTCGATTCGCCAGGTGCTTCTTGCCAGCCGAGGCGGGTATATTGAGTTTGAATCAACTCGCGGCTGAGGGTCTTTATGGCGGGTTCTAGCGACTCGTCGACGTCAACAAACCGGCGAACCTCACCAGCTACTAGGCCGATGATATCCCACACAGGTTCACTGTCTTCGTCAGTGTATGCATCGAGCAAGTCAAGCGTTTCGCGGTATGACTGATACCCAGCCCGTGAGAGCATCGCGCTATTGCTGAGCAGCATCAGACGGTCTGGCTCCGTTAGTGTCTTGGACTTTATTAGTTCTTCGATGTAATGTTTTGTGGTTACTGCACGATACTGCACAAGGTAGTGCCCACGGGCTCCGCTGTTTAGTAGCAGCGGAGAAGAATTCGGAAGGGTTAAATCTAGTTGAGTGGAATCACATATTGCAGCAACCGATGGCACTGAGGCAAATGTAGGTACTGGCCAGATACGAGTTTCATCGGCTTTCGTTCGGTCATCCAAAAAGTGTTCTTGAGTTAGCTGAACGGCACTGCCTTCTTGCGTAACGTGAACAACGGGGAATCCGGAACGCGCTAGCCACGGTGTCATGAAGGCACCGACGTCTTTACCGCTGCTGGTGCTGAGGGCGGCCCACAGGTCGTCTCCACAAGTGTTACCGTACTCGTGCTTCTTAAAATAGTCGCTCAATCCGCTTCGAAACGCTTCCTCGCCGATGTAGTTTTTCATCATGTAGAGCAGGCGGCCGCCTTTGGCGTACACAATGCTGGGGTCGAACAGTGTGCTGATTTCGTCGGGGTGATGTACATCGGTGTGGACGGGCTGCACGCCGTAGGTTGCGTCGCGGCGGAAGGCGCTCAGGCCTTCACTGGCAATAAAGCTGTGCCAGACATGCCAGTCGGGGAACATGCTATCGACAGCCTGGTATTCCATCATATTTGCGAACGATTCATTGAGCCAAAGGTCATCCCACCAGCGCATGGTTACCAGGTTGCCGAACCACTGGTGGCTGGTTTCGTGGGCTACAACGAGGGCAATATACTCTCGCGTGCTCTGGCTTGTTGTTTCTGGGTAGTCAAGCAAAACTCGTTCACGATAGGTAATGAGCCCCCAGTTTTCCATGGCGCCGCTGCTGAAGTCGGGCAGGGCGACGTGGTCGGCCTTGGCCAGGGGGTAGGGCACGCCAAAATAATCTTCGAAATACTCTATGCTGCGGGTGGCAGCATCTAGCGCAAAATCGAGCGAATTAGCTGGCTGTGCGGCTGTTGCCCAGACGTTTACATTTACGCCAGATTTTGTTTTGGCAGTTTTACGGTGCATATCACCAGTGACAAACGCCAACAGATAAGTAGACATCCTCGGCGTCGGCTCGAAGGTAGTCTGTAGTCTGTAGTCTGTAGTCTGTATTCCTTGGTCTGTACTCTTGTCTCTTGACTCTTGTCTCTTGACTCTCTGCTGCGTAGCAGCGGGCGTATTCCCAAGAACCTGCACGCCATCCTGTGTAATAAGCGTAAAATCAAACACGGCCTTAGCTTCGGGTTCGTCTATACACGGGAATGCCTCACGGGCATGATGGCTTTCAAATTGAGTCGCAAACAGTTTTTGCTCTTGCCCCTCGGCGTCTTTCCAATAACACGGGTAAATGCCCGTCATGCCGTTGGTAATCGGTGCTTCAAAGCTCATTTCTACAGTGTACTGCCCAGGATAGACCATTTCTACGGTATGTATACGCACTTCGTGTAGTGACTTCTGATGGTTAATGCGCTTAACTGTGAGTTCGCGTTCGCCCCTTTTGTCCCGGACAGTCACTTTTCCAGAGGTGACCTTCAGCCCATTGCTATGAAACGTCAAGCGCTGGCTTGGCCGCCCCACCTTCTTGCCGGTGATTTTGACCTGCCCCGAAAACCGCATAGCCGCCTCATAGAGTTCAATTTGTAATGAATAATCATCTGGTTGAAATTGTGTATAAAGACGCGCAACATTTCTTTTCATATCTAATAGTGTACCCCAAAGTTGTGTAGAACTTAAAACGATGATAGAATAATATATAAATATGTACCAACATCAAGACGCTCGGGCGATAGGATGTAACAATGTCTAGAAGTAATCAGGCAATACCCGCGAGTTTAGAGGTAGTGTTCCCGCGAGCGGTTCAGCTACCTATAGTTCGGTTTCTTCTAAGTGGCCCGCTGAACAACGATCTAGGTGGCGGGTACACAGACCAACAACTCGTTATCCCTTACGATGAAACACCGTACAATACAGGCAATGTTCAAAGAAGTCGACAACGAGATATTGCACTCGGTGGAGTTTGCCGCGTGGGGGGATTGGTATATTTTGGCGGCCCACGAAGGGAGGATAGCGAACCCGATCGGCTGTACAGGGGTGCTTTTTTCACCGTCGATGCTATAGACAGGAGCGTAAGTCTCGGCGCAACATTTAGACTGATCATTCCAAAAGAAGTCTCGTCAGCCGAATTTATAAGGCGTTGGGGTGTAGGAGAAAGATATGCCACCAGTCTTTCCGAAATGGTTACTGCGTCGAGCGTTGCCGTTGAAATGCTTAAGCCTGATGTAGAGCCTGGGGATAAATATAATTCTTCAGAAGATTACGATACGGTATATGCTGTCGGGCCTGGCACCAAAATGCGGCGGGGTGCTTCAAATTATGGGTTCGCGAGGAGTGTTCTTAGCAGAGTAAGCCAGGCATTGGCAAACCAAGAAAAAAGCGGTTACATGTAAGATGATGGTTGTATTGACCGCATTCTTTACTCTATGCTACACTAAGTCTCGTACAAGTCGGCCGGCAGGTCGGCTTTTTTCGTACACTAAGGTAGGTAGTAGATAGTAAATGGCAAATAGCACAAATGCAGCTACCCCCATTTATCATATGCCACCTACCCCTACTATTAAGCGACTTAAGGGAGCGACACATGGATATGGATTTTAAACAACTAGCTCTTGCCATACAGGCAATAGCCGAAGAAAAAAACTTGCCTGAAAATGCAGTGAAAGAAGTAGTGGAGCAGGCACTTGCTGCTGCCTATCGCCGCGACTATGGCGAGCGCGAGCAAGAAGTGCGCGTAACTATGAACCTGCACAGCGGCGAAGTCGATGCCTACGTTACCAAAGAAGTAGTGGACGAGGTCGAAAATGAAGACTTTGAAGTCACCCTAGCCGATGCGAAGAAGGTCAAAAAAGACGCAGCTGTAGGTGAGACCGTCGAGATCCATGAAAAAGTCACGACATTTGGCCGCGTAGCAGCACAGACCGCCAAGCAGGTTATATTGCAGCGTTTGCGTGAAGCTGAACGCGAGATCGTTCTGGCTGAATACGAAGACAAGATCGGAACGGTTATTAATGCCATGGTTAGCCGCGTCGAGGGTATGATTGTGCGTCTCGAACTGGGTAAGGCTCAAGGCATAATGCCGAGGAGTGAGCAGATACAGGGCGAGCGCTACTACCCAAGCCAGCGCCTGAAGGTGTACCTAAAAGATGTCGAGCGCGGCCCGCGCGGCCCGCAACTGGTGGTCAGCCGCGGCAACAAAGAGTTCATGGAGTGGCTATTCCGTGCTGAAGTGCCAGAGATGGAGAGTGGTGCGGTCGAGATAAAAAATATCGCTCGTGAAGCCGGAGTTCGCAGCAAGATTGCCGTAGCTAGTACCGTTAGCGGGGTTGACCCAGTCGGTACCTTTGTGGGCGGTCATGGTACCCGCGTGAATGCCGTTGTGGGCGAGGTTGGCGAGCAAGAAAAGATCGACATCATCGTCTGGAGCGACGATATTCAGAGTTACATAATGAATGCGCTTAGCCCGACCAAGGTTAACCGCGTAGTTATCGATGAAGCTGCCAAGCGCGCTAAAGTGTTTGTGCCAGAAGACCAGCTGAGTATAGCCATTGGCCGCGGCGGCCAGAACGTACGGCTTGCGAGCAAACTCGTCGGTTACGAACTCGATATCGAAGCCGAAAAGGCGCCCGAAGTACAGGGCGAAGTACAGGTAACCGAGCTACCTAAACAACCCAAGCTTAAGAAGAAAGAACAGTTGGAAAGCTCACTGCTCGAAGCTATTGAAGAACACGGCCAATAGCATGACTAGCCAAGAGTCGCTGTCTATGCCCGCTGCAGACTCTGATGTTGCTTTTGGTCAAGAGCTGGCTAGGGCTGCCGAAGCATACAATGGATCATCTTTTGTAGTTCATACTACGGCAGCTAATTGCTACGACCGTTTGCACACTCAAACATCGTGTATGAGCACAGGCCTAGGCACAGATGGGTTTGATTGTACGGGTTTAGTATTGCGTGCAATGTCTGATGTTCTGGGTAAAGCTGATTGCGATTGGGCCACAGCAATTCGTCATGGGCCGCAAATGTATCTTAAGGCAGACCACATGCCAAGAGAACAGGTCAAACGAGAACCTATTGGAGCGATTGTTGTTTACTCACAATTCCAGCGGCTTGAGGGTGGAGATAGCAAACTAGTTTTTCCTGCGGCACACGTCGGCATATATGTAGGCAAAAATCAGATCGTTCATGCACGTCAAGATGGTACTGGCGGTGTTGTCACCGAAAGAATTTTTAAACTATGGGGAAGTAAGCGTTTTACTGCGGCGCTGGTTTCTAACAGTTTGATCAGAGAACTGTGTTAGGCTGCGTGTTGGCACTCTTGACCTGGGAGTGCTAATTTTGCTACACTAGTAGTATCGTAGCTGCTGGCTAAGTCAGCCGCGGGGCGAGTTAATAAGCTTTCAAAGCAACATAATCTCCACTCTTGACTCATGACTCCTTGACTCATGACTCTTGAGCTTCGAAGGAGCGAATCATGCAACCCGACTACCAAGAATTTTCCAATTACCTAACCGAAAATGCCCGACAGTGCCTAGCGCACGCCGGCACGATAGCTCGCGGTTTGGGCGATGCCTATATAGGCACAGAGCATTTATTGCTTGGTCTGCTCGCGCAAGATGGTAGCCTTGGGGGCAAAATTCTCGTAGATGCAGGCGTCACCTTAGACAAGGCACGAGTAGCTCTAAAATTGACACCCAAAAATCTGGTAATAAACATGGGCGCAAAGGGATATAGCGAAACGGCAAAACTAACGCTGCGCATGGCGTATGATGTAGCACAAGATTTTGGCCAGGACTACTGCGGCACCGAGCATATTTTATATAGTATATTGTCGCAAAAAAATTCCCGGGCGAGTGTCTTGCTGCGTGAAATGAACGTGAATACCGACAGTGTGGTAAGAGAGCTCGAAAACTTCCTAAACCGCCAGTTCGACGAAGCCGACCGTGAGAATGTCGCTCCAGGTGGCCGCCGTTCTACGAGTCGCAAACCAGGTCGCGGCAATAAAACCTACCTAGAGCAATTTGGCACCGATCTGACAGCACAGGCTCGCGGCGGTAAGCTTGACCCAGTAGTTGGCCGTGATGCGCAGATAAAACGTGTTGTTACTATTCTGAACCGACGAACCAAAAATAACCCCGTACTCATTGGTGAACCAGGCGTCGGCAAGACTGCTATAGTTGAAGGCTTAGCTCAGCGTATTGTCACCGAAGATGTCCCGGATAGTTTATTGGATAAGCGCATCGTCATGCTAGATCTAGCAGGTATGATAGCCGGTACAAAATACCGAGGTGAATTCGAGGAGCGGCTCAAGAAAGTCATGGCGGAACTCGAAGAAGATAAGCGCACGGTAGTATTTATAGATGAACTTCATCTCATAGTAGGCGCTGGTGCGGCAGAGGGCTCGATGGATGCTGGCAATATACTCAAACCTGCACTAGCACGTGGAAAAATTCAGGTCATTGGTGCCACCACTACCGCTGAATACACAAAGCACGTTGAAAAAGATGCGGCTCTAGAGAGGCGTTTCCAGCCGATTCAGGTTCCCGAAACCACTGTGCATGAAACGAGTGCTATCTTAAAGGGGTTACGCAAACACTACGAGGAGTTCCATGGTGTAGTCATCTCTGATGAGGTTATAGAGGATACGGTACAGTTTGCCAAACGCTATATACAGGATCGCTATATGCCCGATAAAGCCATAGACCTACTCGACGAAACGGCTGCTCATTTGCGGGTCGAAAAGGGCAAAACCAGCCCAGAAGTGAGAAAACTTCAGAAGGAACTTAAACTCGTTAATGCACGGATAGACGAAGCTGTAGATCAGGAAGATTACGAGCGTGCAGCGCGAAGCAAAACTCGCGCTTCCCAGATTCAAAAAGAGCTAGCTGATTTGTATAAGTCTACAAAGACCGATAAACAACTTGTTATGACAAGCGATGATGTGGCCGAAGTCGTTTCACGTATTACGGGTGTTCCTGTAAAGAAGGTCATTAAAAGCGAAGCAAAGTATTTGCTTTCGCTAGAAAAAAACATTGCTAAGCATGTCATCGGTCAGTCAGAGGCCGTGGAGGTAGTAAGTAAAGCTATACGACGTAATCGGAGCGGAATCGGTTCGACTACGCGGCCAATCGGGTCGTTCATCTTTCTTGGTCCGACAGGGGTTGGCAAGACAGAGCTCGCTAGAGTTTTAGCTCGTGAGTTTTTCGGCTCTGAAAGCGCCCTAGTCAAAATAGACATGAGTGAATTTGGCGAGCGTCATAACGTATCGCGGTTGGTTGGGGCGCCTGCAGGATACGTTGGGTATGATGATGGCGGCCAACTCACCGATAAAATACGCCGTCAACCGTACAGCCTGGTACTTTTTGATGAAATTGAAAAAGCCCACCCAGATGTCTTTAACATGCTGCTACAAGTACTTGAAGATGGCTATCTGACAGATGCAAAAGGTCGTCGTATTGACTTTACCAATACTATCATCATCATGACCAGCAATATTGGAGCCGACAAGTTGCAAAAAGAAGCGGCATTCGGCTTTCGAGCAGATCAAACCACTGATTATGATGATCTCGATGCATTGCATGAGCAGAATAAACAAAACGTATTGGACCGTCTTAAAAAAGAGCTTCGACCTGAACTTCTGAATCGTATTGATAAAGTGGTCGTTTTCCGAGGTCTTACTAAGAAAGACATCTTAAAAATAGTTGACCTACAGATTGATGAATTACGTCAACGTTTGCAAAAACATGGAGTGAGCCTTCAATTAACGAGCGCAGCTAAGCAATATCTACTTGAGCACGGGTACGATGCTAAAAATGGTGTACGGCCGCTCAGACGCCTCATCCAAGATACCATTGAAGACCAAATGGCCCTTGACCTACTCGACGACAAGTACCTTAAGGGCGATATCGTGCATATTGGGGTGAAGAACGACGCGCTTACTTATGCTACTGCCACTGAATAGTCGGCAATGAACGCAACTATGCAGTAGAACCGCACGAAGTGCTATACTTTTGACACATGAAACAACTACCAAAGCGACTCGCTACTTTCATATTCTTGCTTATTTGGTTTGGTGTTTTTGGCTTAATGTTTGTCAACCAGCAGCGACTGATTGACTGGTATAAGTTACGGGGCTATACACCATCGCCCGAAGTGGCTGCGTTAGTTACTTCCGATGCAATGACTGCTTATGGGCAGCATCTACTGTATGTTAATAGGCCGATAATTACTGCTGGCAGTGACTTTGGTGATGCTTGTCCCCAGGGTGCAGAAAAAACTGTTGTGCTTGGTTGCTACAAGGGTGGTGATGAAGGGATATGGCTATACAAGGTGAGCGACCCACGTCTGAAAGGCGTTGTTGAGGTCACTGCAGCACACGAAATGCTACACGCTGCGTATGCGCGACTAAGTGGAGATGATAAAAAAAGCATCGATGCACAACTTTCCGATTATTATGCTCGCGGTCTGACTGACCAGCGTGTTAAAGAAACCATCGCTGCTTATAAAAAAACTGAGCCCACAGAATTACTAAACGAAATGCATTCAATTTTTGCAACCGAAATTGTTTCATTACCAAATGGACTCGAAACGTACTACAAACAATACTTTACAGATCGGGCAAAGGTGGCAGCGTACACTATGCGTTACCAGTCTGAATTTACGAGTCGCCAGCAGCAAGTAGCAGCGTTCGATACGCAGCTAAAAGATTTGAAGCAAGCGATCGAAGCCAACCAGGCGTCACTTCAGTCTCAGCGCAGCTCACTCAACGATCTGCAAGAACAAATGGAAGCTCTGAAAGTTCAGGGGGATACAGCTGGTTACAATAGTCGAGTTGCTCCGTACAATCAAGCGGTCAATAAGTATAATGCGTTGCTCGCGGAAACACGCAACCAGATAAATACGTATAATGAAGTAGTCGAAAAACGTAATACCGTTGCACTCGAAGAGCGCCAATTAACACAAGCGCTCTCAGCTCAATCGCTTCCGAGTGAGCAGTAGGTATGTAAGGGTACTCTGTTTAGGGTGGGCGTATTGGAGCATTGATTCAACGAGGGTATACTCTATACATATGGCGAAACAAAGTGTGAAATATGTTTGTCAAAATTGTGGGGCGCAATATAGTGCTTGGGCAGGGCGTTGCTCGCAGTGTGGCGAGTGGAATACCATAGCAGAGGAAGTGCATTTGGTGTCGTCAGCAGGCTCAGGGGGTAAACAAAGTCATGCAAAACCGCTTGAACTTCAGCCTGTCAAGACGGCTACCGCACACACTGAAGCCCGCATGCAAACAGGTATTTCAGATATAGATACTGTGCTCGGCGGTGGGCTCGTCCCTGGGGGCGTGGTGCTCATAGCTGGTCAACCTGGTATTGGTAAAAGTACGTTGCTGTTACAGCTTGCGAGTACCGTCGCTCAGAAGCAAAAAGTACTGTATATCAGTGGAGAAGAGTCAGAGCACCAAATTGGTATGAGGGCCAGTCGCTTAGGTGCACAGGCTACTTCATTGCAGCTGGGCACAACCAATTCTGCCGATGACAGCGCGGCTACGATTGCAACAGGCAATTTTCAGCTTGTAATAGTTGATTCTATCCAAACCCTGCAAGCGACAGGGGTATCTTCTGCACCGGGGAGCGTTAGTCAGATTACTAATAGTACGAATGTGTTACTGCGTGCGGCCAAAGAGTCGAATACAGCACTCCTTGTGGTTGGCCATGTAACCAAAGAAGGCTCTATCGCTGGCCCAAAATTACTTGAGCATATAGTCGATGTAGTACTTACACTCGAGGGTGATGCGTATGGCGGCTTTAAGCTCTTGCGTGCCACCAAAAATCGTTTTGGCCCTACGACAGAAGTTGCCATACTAGAAATGGATGAGCGGGGGCTCAGGCCAGTACTTAACCCGTCGGAGGCCTTACTCGAAGAGCGGCAAGTTACGGACGGTTCAGTCGTATTGGCTACCCTTGAAGGTACTAGACCAGTTTTGGTAGAAGTGCAAGCACTAGTCAACAAAACGAGCTATGGGTACCCAAAACGAGCCGCTAGCGGCATAGATATAAATCGAGTCAATCTACTCATTGCGATGCTTGAAAGACGTACGAAATTAAAGCTCGCAGAGCAAGATATTTACATTAATATCGTAGGGGGCTTGAAATTATCGGATCCCGCTGCAGACTTAGCCGTTTGTATGGCGATAGGTTCCGCGGCAAAAGGCCTAAAATTAAAGCAAAACGCTGTGGTCTTCGGAGAAGTAGGCCTCTCGGGTGAAGTGCGTCATGTGTCGGCAATAGATAAGCGCATTGCCGAGGCAAAGAAATTAGGCTTTGATGTGGCGATTGGTCCGCGCCAACGGGGTGGCAATAAAAAGTCGGACCCGTATCTGTATGTTGTAGGTGACGTTCGTACGGCTCTGAATGCATTTCTCGAGCAGTAACATACTACTGGTCTTATGCGGGAACTCGCACGACTCCATACCCGTTTGGCAGCTTTCGGAAGCCAGTTTTCTCACGCTAGTGAACCTACAGGTTCAATTCCTGCAGATTAAATACCTACCGAATTACTTGTGAATGAATATGGATCGGGTGTTATCCCCACGTAAGTCGAATTTATACTCTTAGATTCGTGCCGCTTCTGACTACGATAAAGCAACTTGCAGCACTACTACGGCCCAGAATGATCACCACTACCGCCGCTACCACTGGAAACACTAGATGGTTTTGTGATTGCAACGCTCGCATTGTCACTCCCTTGGTACAATACGCTATCTGTGACCTGAACGCTTATCTGCACGGAATCTCCGCTATCGCTTGCCGGTGTGTAGGTGAATTGATAGTCGCCAGTAGCACTGACCGCTTGAGATTGGACAGACTGGCCATTCACCAGTAAGCTCAAGGTACCCGGGAAGCTTGGTCGACTTGCATCTGTGAGAGCGTGTGTACCTTGTTCGATATGTGCCATTATGCTACAACCAGCTTGCGGACACGTTAACCCGGCTTGGCTGCTTGTTGCGGCACCGTTTATGGCAGTAATACTTATGCTCGGCTTTGCATCATTACAGTTATGTACATCATCAGCGCCCTGGGTCGCTGGTGCTCCACCTGCACTCCCCCCCGAAAATACGTCGACATTCCAGCTTGTAGCGTTACTGTTAAGGCTTGACTGTTTCGCGAGTTCTGGTGTGCAACTTGTCGCCAATTTACCGCTTACCTTGTCCAATACTTGTGATTTGCTCGTAGCCTTACCGACGTACCATGACGGGAAAAGATCAGTACTTCGGCTTGGAACGCTTTGCGCGCCAGTCACCGCGGCGCGGTTTACATATGCAGCTGCTGTCTTTATGCCTGCAGGTTGTTGCCAGTTTACTGCTGGTCCAGCCGTGTCGAGAGCTTTCTGCATGAATTCTTTCATGATGGGATCAGTCATATACTCCGGTTGACCACTATAAGCTACGGTACGTGAGTGATTCCCAACCCAAATCCCTGTTGTAAATTTCGTATTCCAGGCTACCATCAAACCGTCATAGAGATCGTTGGTAGTACCTGTTTTTATTGCCGTCTTCCAGCCCTTATAGCGGTGGAACTTCATGCCATAGCAGTTCGTCTCCGTACAACTTCCGCTCAAATATGATGCACCTGGGTCTGCTGACATATCATTCACGATGTACGCAGTATCTTCTTTGACGGCTTCGACAGGTTTGGGTTGCTTGAATTCTTTCAAAACTTTGCCTGATGAATTGGTTACCTTAAGGATATATGTATTAGGGATTGCCTTACCCATTCTTCCAAGCGATGCGATACCATTGACATGCTCATCGAGGTGTAAGTAGGCGCCGTCACCGATGCCGGCAGAAGCATAGCACTGTGTTTCATCTGCCTTGGTGGCTTGTGTGATATCTTCAATATCTTGTCTGAAGCATCGATAATTGTCATGGCCCTGCATCAGCTTGCCTATGGTCGACATAGTCTTATTGATTGATGTTGTTCTGCCGCTACTTGTGTCATTAGGGACGGATGATACAAAAGCTTTTATTGCGGGTATGTTACGTGAGCCGCCTAGGGCATATCGGAGCGTGACCGGCCCTGGCGAGCGTCTGTCAAAATCCCACAAACAGTTTCCATTTGGAGGAAGTGCACGATTGGTGCAGGGATATCCCGGTAGGGCTCCGACGGTGTCGTACAACACACTTCCGGCACCAACGTTCGTATTGTTGTCTATGAACGCTGCGTAGTCATACGGCTTGATACTTGAGCCCGGAGATATATTTACATCTGTTGCGTAGTTTATTTCACCGTAACCAGGCGTATCTAATCCACGTCCACCTATGAGTGCGACCACTTGCCCGGACTGTGTATCTTCGGCTACGAAGGCGGCATTATCTGCGCCCTGTCTGCGAAGTTGTGGTTGACCATTGTTGTAAGCTGTTTCAGCAATGTTTTGTAAGTTTAGATCTATGGTAGTAATTACTTTCCAACCACCACGCTTGACCACAGCGGTAGGAAAACTCTTAAGCAATTCATCACGAGCGGCCAGCACGAAATACGGAGCCTTGATATTCGCATAATGCGACTGCAACTGCTTAACTTGGGACAATACATCAACCTTCTTTGCCTCTTCCGCTTCTTTATCTGTGATATAGCCTTGCTGAGCCATGACATCCAGGATGTAATTTTTACGACCTATTAATGCATCCGCATTAAAGTAGTTTGTCGCTAGGCTAGGATTATACTGCGGGCTACTGAACGGCGAGAGCGAGCCAGGAGCCTTGGGTATACCTGCCAACATGGCAGCTTGAGCTAAAGTTAAATCTTTTGCACTGACGTGAAAATAATCTTGGGCAGCTGTCTCTACTCCATAATCAACGTTGCCGTACGGCGCCATATTTAGGTAGCCTATAAGAATCTCATCTTTGCTATATTCCCGTTCAAGCTCAACCGCTAGTATAAGCTCCTTAACTTTACGGCTAATCGTCCGGTCATTACCCCAATCTTCGTTGATCTTAACCAGCTGCTGTGTAATGGTTGAACCACCCTGGGTGCTTCCGGTACCTCGCACATCATTGACGATGGCACGCATGATTCCCCTAGTGTCGAAGGCGCCATGCTTGTAGAAGTTTTTGTCTTCTATCGCGATGGTTGCCCATTTCATATAGTTTGAAATGTTTTTACCCTCTACTGGCACGCGTTTCTTAGTATCGAAATCTTGGAAGAGCACAGTTTGGCCAGTGCGATCATAGTAGGTGATGCTGCCACCGAACGTATTGCCGCTAATATCTTTGATTTCGGGTAAGTCTTTACGGAAATAGGCGAATACCCCGACAATCAGTAGAAACATCACAACAAAGCCAATGCCAGTGATTTTCAGCGCCATAATGGCGCCCTCGCGGCTAAACCAGTACCGAGCAATACGCTTCGGGCTTATGCGGAATAGCAGACGCTTCAAAGGGTCTGCAGGTAGGCTACTTAGGTATGCTGCCTTGCGGCGTGCTTTAGCTTCGCGGCCGGCTTTCAGGCGTTCGTTGAGGCTGCGATTGACCTTTATAGTTTTACCGCTGCGCGTTACAAAAGTGTTTTTGCTACGCGACGGTGAGCGTCGCGGGCGATCTGATGGCGACTCTTTCATAGGATGTGTATTATATGAACTCCACTTATATGTTCCTCAACTAGTATAGCAAATGTATTGGCTGCGAGCACAAGCGAAATTTTGAATTTAGCAATTAGCAATTAGAAACTTGATACTAGAAAACTAGAGATCAGGGCTAACTGGCCAGAGATTTGGTTTCTAGAAGTCTCCCATTTTCTAAATTTTAGTTTCAAATTTCTTCCCCATCTTAACTCTTATCTCTTAACTCTTAACTCTTAACTAGTAACTCTGTATACTAGTACCCATGAAATTATCCGACGAACTCACCTGGCGTGGTTTTGTGAACCAGACAACGTACAAAGACATAACTTCAATCGATGGAGATCCTATCACGTTTTATTGGGGTGTAGACCCCAGTGCCGATAGTATGACCGTAGGCAATTTTGCGCTTGCTATGATGGTACGTCATTTTATCGATGCCGGTCACCGGGCGGTATTGCTTGTTGGCGGAGCCACCGGTATGATCGGTGATCCAGACGGCAAAAAACAAGAGCGTGAACTCCTTTCGGTTGATGATATTGCCCGTAATAAAGCGGCAATATCCAAACAATACCGACGCATTTTTGACGGCAAGGATTTAGAAATTGTCGATAACTATGACTGGTTCAAAGACATGGGTTACCTAGATTTTCTGCGTGAAGTTGGTAAGCATGTCCCGGTGCGGCAAATGCTCGGGCGAGAGTTCGTCCAAGACCGCCTTGGCGATGAGGGTAGCGGTATTTCTTATGCAGAATTCAGCTATGCACTTATTCAGGGTTACGATTTCCTGCACTTGTATAGAGAAAAGGGTGCTACTTTGCAGGTCGCTGGTTCAGACCAATGGGGTAATTGCATAGCTGGTGTTGAGCTCATCCGACGCATAGCCGGGGGCGAAGCACATATATGGACCGCACCACTGGTCATCAATAAATCCACAGGGGTAAAATTTGGTAAAAGTGAAGGAGGAGCCATTTGGCTAGATCCAGCCAAGACGACACCGACGGCCTTTTACCAGTTCTGGATTAACTGCGACGATGCCGGCGTAGAAGACTATTTGAAAGTTTATACGCTGCTTGGCAAAGATGAGCTTGAGTTAGTGCTGGCGAAACACACTGAAAACACAGGGGCACGCTATGCACAAAAACGGCTTGCCGAAGAAGTCACTCGTTTGGTACATGGCGATGATGCGCTTCGAACTGCCCAGAGTGTTACAGCGTGCCTGATAGGCGATGCACCGATTGGGGAAGCTAGTGATAGCGTGTTGCATGCCTTGCGAGCGGAAATATCATCCGTGCAAACAGCTGCCGATGCTTCGATGATTGCGGTTTTGGTCAACACAGGATTAGCGAGCTCAAATGGAGAGGCTCGACGTTTAATCGCTGGAAATGCCATTTCGGTCAATGGGGTGAAAACAACAGATGAAAAACTCAATCCCGGCATGTTCAATAATGCTCGGATGTTAGTGCGTCGCGGCAAAGCCTTTAAAGACACTGCACTGGTTGAGCTCGTATAAATTCTATGAAATTAGCAAGTACTATTCTAGGCAAAAGCACTTTTACGGCTTTGCGGTTACTGGGTCGAACTGGTTCTGCCTTTCCAGGGCTTGTGGTTGAAAAAGCAGATTCCAAATACTTGGCAGACATGTTGCAGCAATTGCCTCAAGGTGTCATCATCGTTTCCGGCACCAATGGCAAGACGACTACGACCAAGCTCATCGTGGCTTTACTGCGTGCTCAGGGCTTAAGGGTACTTACAAATCCTACGGGAAGTAATTTTGTACGAGGGATCATTAGTGCAGTAGTAGACAAAGCAAGCTGGGTGGGTGAACTCGCTTACGACATAGCAGTATTTGAACAAGATGAAGCGCATGCCGTACATTTTACCCGACATGTCTCACCCAAGGGGGTGGTTGTGCTTAATATAATGCGCGACCAAATGGATCGGTTCGGCGAGATCGACACGACTAAGCGCATGTTACAAAAGCTGGTCGACGCTGCTTCTTCCTGGGTGGTGCTCAATGCGAATGATGAGCGGGTTGGATCACTCAAAGTGTCTACGGGTGTTTTCAGGGCCTGGTTTGGTCACGACAGTGGCCTACAAAAGCTATTCTTGACCGACGACCAGCTGTACCATGGCGAATCCGTTGCCTTTTTTGAAGCACACACGCCGGATGTGTTGCTATCTAGATTTACCGAAAAAAATATAACTTTTCATAGCAATGGTTCATTACAGCACTATTCGTATGCTCTTCAAGGAAGCCACAATGCTTTAAATGCTGCTGCTGCGTTCACTGTGCTCCGACAAGTTATCCCAGACTACGACCCCGAAAAAGCTGCCACTGCATTCGCGGCAGTACGACCGGCCTTTGGTAGAGGCGAAGTAGTGTTGCTGCCAAACGGTCAGGAAGTCACACTGCAACTTATAAAAAACCCAGGTGGGTTTACACAGGCCCTACGTATGCTTGAACTCAAGCCGTACGATACGGTCGGTATAGCTATAAACGATGATTATCCAGATGGCCGTGATGTTTCGTGGCTATGGGATGTCTCTTTTTCCGCCATCAAAACGCCTGTATTGTGTGGAGGGGATAGGGCTGCCGATATGGCCAATCGCCTCAAATATGATGAAGTGGGTACTGCAGGCGTATGCTCGGATCTTGTAGCGTTCGTTTCGGAGTTCAACCAACTCACTAATAAAAACGGTGGGGCAGCGATTCTATATTGCACATACACTGCCATGCGACGCATTCGCCGGCTATACCTAGGCACTAAATCGGGCCTAGATGAGGAGAATATATGACAAAAGGGCAAAGGGCAAAGGGCAAAGGACACAGCACTTCCGCTACCTACCACCTACCATCCACCACCTACCAACTGACTATCGTCCACCTATACCCGCGAGAAATGAACATCTACGGCGACACTGGCAATCGCCTGGTGCTACAGAAGCGAGCCGAGTGGCGTGGCATTGACGTCCAGATAAAACTTGTCGGTGTGGGTGACCCCATCCCGGATGAAGCTGACATAATAGTAGGTGGCGGCGGACAGGACGCTGGACAAGGGAAGATTCAAGACGACTTGCAGGAGAAGGCCGAAACCCTTCACCAAATGGCCGAAGCTGGCGTTGTGATGTTGATGATTTGCGGGATGTACCAGCTCTTCGGCCGGTCATTCACGACGCACGAAGGCGAGGTAATACAAGGTATAGGCGTGCTACCTCTTGAGACAGTCGGTGGTCATAAGCGGATGATAGGCAATACCATATATCAGACGCCATTCGGTGAGATAGTTGGTTATGAAAACCATAGCGGCGTTACCAAGCTCGACAATCCTGCAATGGCTTTTGGTACGGTCGTAAAGGGTAGTGGCAATAACGGCCAAGACGGCACCGAAGGCTGCCGCATACAGAATGTCTTCGGCACCTACAGCCACGGCCCCGTCCTGGTCAAAAACCCGGCCTTCTCCGACGAGCTACTCCGCTTGGCACTTTCCAGACGCTATGGGGATGCGAAGCTGAAATCACTCGACAATACCATGGAGTTGTCAGCGCATGCTATTGCAAGTGAGCGACCGCGATAGTGCGATTTAGGCATCTACTCATAGCTGTAGCGGTGGTACCATAAGACAGTGCAACTACTCGATGATATTACAAATGTAAAAGGTGTAGGCCCAGCACTTGCTAGGAATCTTAAGCAGCTGGGCATCCGGACGGTGTATGATCTGATTGATTATCTTCCGATGCGGTATGAAGATTATTCAGAAGTTTTGGCCGTAGATTCGTTGCGACCCGGCCCAGTGACCGTTAAGGTATGTGTGGCGCAAGTAAATAGCCGGTATGTGCGGCGGGGGATGCATATTACAGAAGCGACTATGAGTGATGATACTGGCAGCGTGCGAGTGGTCTGGTTTAACCAGCCATATCGGGCAAATGCCCTGAGGCAGGGCCAGGAATATTACGTAAGTGGGACCTATGAGCTGGCTCGGCAGCGGTTCCAGATCCTCAACCCCAGTGCGGAGCTCGTCAAAGATTTTCCTGTAAATACTGCTCGAATAGTTCCTGTCTATCGGCAGTCCAAACTAGTATCGACGAATCAGATACGAAAACTGGTGGCGGCTTGTGTAGACATGGTTCGCGTATTGCCGGAAACGCTTCCCAGCTGGATTATAACAGAGGTAGGACTGCTTTCCCGGGCGAAAGCATTCGAGGCAATGCACTTCCCGGGCAGTGCAGCAGAGCTTGCAGCCGCCCGTCGGCGGCTAGGCTTTGAGGAGGTGCTTGAGCTGACACTGGCTAGTTTGCTAAACAAGCAAGAAAGTATGCGGGAAAACGCTATTTCCATACCTTTTGATGTAGATTTGGCGCGAAAATTCGTAGCTGGTTTACCATTTGAGCTTACCGACGATCAACGTCGCGTGGTGTGGCAAGCCTACCAAGATATGGAGCATCGATATCCAATGAATAGGCTGGTAGAGGGCGATGTAGGCTCTGGTAAGACGGTCGTAGCTGCTATGGTAGCACTCATGGCTATGCGGCAAGGTTATCAAGTCGCTTTTATGGCACCCACTGAAATTTTGGCGCGCCAACATGCCGAAACGCTCAGTAAACTGCTGAGCTCTGTTGGTGAAGACGGGAGCATCCTGCTGCTTGTAGGAGGTATGACTAACGCACAAAAAAAGTCGGCTCATACAGCCATTGCCAAGGGGCGTGCGAAGTTGCTTGTTGGCACGCATGCATTATTCCAGGAAAAGGTGGATATGAAGCAGCTTGGGCTTATCATCGTGGATGAGCAGCATCGTTTCGGAGTCGAGCAGCGTAAAAGCCTTATGGCAAAAGCTGGTCACATGCCGCATGTACTAAGTTTGACCGCTACCCCTATCCCCCGTAGTTTGGCCCTGACGCTATATGGAGAGCTTGATATTTCCAGATTGAAGCAAAAGCCACAGGGTCGCCAAGCGATTGCCACCAAAATAGTATCGGCAACGGCGCGAAAGACTATGTATGAACAGGTTGCTGCGGAAATCGCAGCTGGCCGGCAAGTATTCGTTGTCTGCCCGCTCATAGCTGAATCTGATGCACTTGCTGCTGCTTCAGCCGAAAAAGTGTATGAAGAACTCCAAAAGAACTATCTAAAATCACACCGCCTCGCGCTACTTCACGGAAAGATGAAAGCTGAAGATAAAGATAGAGTCATGCAGCAGTTTGCTGCCGGGCAGTTGGATGTGCTTGTTGCTACTACGGTCATAGAGGTTGGTGTCGACGTGCCAAATGCAAGCGTAATGATCATAGAATCTGCCGAAAGGTTTGGGCTGGCACAGTTGCATCAGCTGCGCGGCAGAGTAGGACGTGGCGGGCATGCCGCCTACTGCTACTTGGTGCTTGGAGATGACAAACTGCCCAGCAAGCGTTTACGTGCTGTAGAAACGAGTCAGGACGGCTTCCGCTTGGCCGAGTTGGATTTGGAGATTCGAGGTCCAGGTGCCATCTACGGTGCTATGCAGCACGGTGCTCTCGATTTGCGTGTCGTACAGCTATCCGATACAGCGCTGTTAGCAGCGGCAAGATCTGTAGCCCAGATGTGCGTCGATCGTTCGGAAGATTTGCTACAATATCCGGAGTTATATACGCGGGTCGACCGTTTGCGCCGCGTCACAAATTTGAACTAGAAAAGCTGTACTACATGTATTCAGGATCAACGCTCAAGCAACTCCATACTCTCGATACGTGGTTTGGGGCACACCAAAAAATCGATAGACTTGCCCGTAAGCGCCTAGCCGAATTGACGAGTGAAACTGTAGCGGCTATGTTTCCTGAGACGAAACAGATTGTACATTTTGAGGGGGTAAATGGCCCAGATGCTATCAAGCGGAAAACGCCAGCTCAAGATGAACCCTGGCACTATTACGACCCGTATGACGATAAGGATCATAAGCTATTAGATATTATCGCTGCGCATCACACTAATCTTGTAAAGGCGCTCAAAGCGCAGAATATCACCAGAGCCAGTTTTGAAGCGGCATGGCTTGCGCATGCAATCGTAGACGGCTTAACTCCTGCACACCATTACCCATACGAAAGTGAGCTCATTCGATTGCGGGGTGGCGCAGCCATAGAGACTCGTCGTTCGCCAAAGGAAAAGCTGCTCATGCCAGGCGACACGATTACCGAAAAAGTACGGAACAATTGGCAGATGTGGGGCGATAAAGGACTTCTAGCGACACATATAGCATTTGAGGCAGGAGTAGCGCTGGTCATTTTGCCGCTACGATATCAAAGTTTGCACCTAGCGGAGCAGCCACCCGAAAAAACAAAAAAAAATGATTATCTGTTATATTTTCAATCCCAGGCTAAAAAGGTGGCAGAAGCGCGGCTATACGAGCAGTTTTACAAGACAGGATGGACACCTAAACTCGCCCGCCAAGTTCGGCGAGATTTGATCCCAATACTGGTAGATGTCGTGGCGACGGTGTGGTGCTCGGCGCTTCAAGAAGCTCAGAGGAAGGAGAAGAATTGAGAGTCATAGCCGGCAAACTAGGTGGACGAAGCTTCCAAAGCCCCCGCGGTCATCGCACTCATCCTATGAGCGAAAAGGCGCGCGGTGCGATCTTTAATGCCCTAGGCGATATAGAAGGGCTAACAGTACTTGATGCATTTGCTGGGAGCGGGGCGTTGGGGATAGAAGCCGTAAGCCGTGGTGCTGCACGGGTATTGGCCATAGATGTTGATATACCTGCCGTAAAGGTAATTACTGAAAATTGCCGAGCACTTGGGATTGAAGATATGGTAACGGTACTGCGCAAGAACATAAGCGGCTGGTCGCGTAATAACCAGCACAGAACATTCGATATAGTACTAGCCGACCCACCCTACGACGATATACGCCCAAATGTTTTGGAAAGGCTAGCTGTACATGTGAAAACAGGTGGTTTGTATGTGCTTTCCTGGCCAGGTAGTGAACCAGTGAGAGAGTTTGCTACGCTTTCAATCGTTTCAGAAAAACCTCTTGGAGATATTCAGCTGGTTTTTTACAGAAAAATTGTCTAGAATAGCAATTGAAACACACAATTTTGCCGCGGTGGTGAAATGGTAGACACGCTGGTTTTAGGAGCCAGTGCAGCAATGCATGAAGGTTCAAGTCCTTTCCGCGGCACCAATTAGTAAACTGCGCCTGACATGGGCGCTTTTTTGTTTGCTTTGCACTTTTTAAGAATAGAGATTCAATCTACTTTTATCGTATAGTGCGTACATTAATCGTAGACGAGTAATTCTACTAAAGGCTATTGGGTTAATGCTGGTCGTATGTTTCTTGTTGCATGATTATTGGCACAGTATATCTCCGAGCGCTCAGATGAAAGAATTACGCACATTGGAGACCAGCCTGGATTTGCCAAAACCACTGCGCCAGTATGAAGTTGATTCTAGCTTTAGCACAGACTCAAAAGGCGCATCACACTATGAGCGGTACGCTGCGCACGACTACACGGACACTTACGTATTCGACATGTTACGTTCTAAGCTGATAAAAACTCTTGGCAAGAACTGTCGTAGTCATCGCCGGTTAGCTCAAATGTACCTTTCAAGTTTCAAAAGGTCAGCGGTCAGGTAATGCGATGCTTGTCTGGCTTCGTTGATCTTAAAAGTACAGACACACCACTGTATATTCCGCTGCAGTCATTCGGTAATTACGCTTGCAACCCGTAAAGTCATACCCCAAATGCGACTTTGCCGTAACCTTCGCTAGCTCAAGCCTAGCCCATTCATTGTTTTGTGAAAGCTTGCTACACTACATAGGTAAACAAAGGAGGGGTTATGGTTTGGGTTATTTTGGGCATCGCGCTCGTACTGCTCCTGACAGGTCTATTCACTGTCAAACAGCAGTCGATTGCCATAGTAGAACGGTTTGGTAAGTTTCATAAAGCGTCTAAGGCTGGTTTGAATTTCAAGGTACCACTCATAGATCAGATTGCTGGCCGAGTTAACCTGCGTGTGCAGCAGCTCGATGTGCAGGTCGAGACTAAGACTAAAGACAATGTCTTTGTATTTGTTATCGTAAGCGTGCAGTACTTCATACCTGCCGAAAAGGCGGTCGATGCGTTTTACCGCCTGCAAAACCCGCAGGAACAGATTACGGCGTATGTGTTCGATACGGTGCGCGCCCGCGTGCCTGGCGTTAACCTCGACCAGCTGTTTGAAATGAAAGACGACATAGCCACGGCGGTGAAGTCTGAGCTCGATACGGTTATGGATGATTTCGGCTACGGTATAGTCAAGGCTCTCGTAACAGACATAAATCCAGATGAAAAGGTCAAAGCCAGCATGAATGAAATCAATGCAGCGCAGCGTCTGCGTGAGGCGGCCATCCAGCAAGCCGAGGCCGATAAGATCCGCGTAGTGAAGGCGGCCGAGGGTGAAGCCGAGAGCAAAGCGCTCCAGGGGCAGGGTATAGCCAACCAGCGCAAGGCCATCATCGAAGGCTTGAAAGAGTCGGTCGAAAACTTTTCTAGTGCAGTTAACGGCGTCAATAGCCAAGATGTCATGAACCTAGTCATGATGACACAGTACTTTGACACCATAAAAGAGCTTGGCTTGAACGGCAAAAACAGCACTATCCTCATTCCTCATGGCCCCGGCGGCATGACCGACATGAGCGATCAGATCCGTAATGCTATGATTACCGCCGAACAGGTGAACAAAGCCCAGAAGCACCCGACAGCTTGACAATATAAGGTAATAAAGTAGAATAGCTTTTATGTTAACGAAATTCACCCAACATCAATCGCATATATCGCCGGAGGTTGTCTAGGTAGTTTCGCCATGGTCTCATTGCAAAAAACGCCGGACAACCCTCCGGCGTTTTGCTTTTGGCGTTCGTATATACAGCGCAAATTCCAATAAAATCAGCGATCGTCGCGTTTATTGGAATAATTATCGGATAAAATTATAAGGAGTTACAGTGATGAGTGAGCTGAAAAGTGGATTACCAATGGACGGGATGTTGAGAAGTGATAGGACGGTGAGCGGCGAGAGGAGGTGTCTTCACCTCGGCTGATGCGGTGACAGTGGAGCCGCGGCTCGTACTGCCAAAGGGGGCGAACTTTGCTGCCGCGCAGCAGTGGCTGGTCGGTAGGGGTATTGATGTGCCCGCCATGAGCGGCAGGTGCTACACCGATACGGTTTACGATGCCGAACGCAAGCGCCACTGGGGTGTCGTCTATGCGAAAGATGCCGATATACCCCGCAAGATTTTGTCGCTCGGCGGGCTGGGTTTGGTCGGTAGCGATGTACTGGGTGAACTGCCAGATGATCAAGTCAGCGGGCTAGCACGCTACCCTATAGCGCCGATTAGCAAGCAGAACGAAAGCGGCGAGGTAGATGTGCTACGGTTTGTGGTGTTAACTCGCTCTGGTGGGGCAGGTTACCTACAACGTCGATTACGGGGAGGCAAAACAATACGGGTCGGTACATCATACCCCAGTCAAACCGCGCGAATGCTGGGCGGTCAAGCGGTTATAACGCAGATCGTCGCTGGCGGAGCTGAATCGTTGCCGTGGGAGTATGACCCCTGTGCTGTTGAAGAACGTATGGCGGTCGACGCCATAGTTGAGCTGATACAGACCGACAGAACCATGCGAGCTAACCGGCTCGAGCTAGTTATGTTGCCAGGCAGAGCAGTGTCTTCGGAGGCGGTCTGGCTTGAGGCTATTACCCGGCGACCAAGCGCTGTTACGACGTGTTCCGATAGTGAACCAATGAAAGCACCAAGAGAGACATGGGTATGGAACGGCTTGTGCTAGCGGCTGACCTGCAACATGTTCCGGTGAAAGAAAGTGGTGAACCGCTTGTAGCCGTACAGGGCGATCGACTTGTGCCGAAGCAAATTGGTGAAGACATGCGGCCGATTACGGGTAATGCCATCTATGTGTGGCAGTCGGTTGCGGCTAAGCTTGGTCTCATAGCTGCTAAGCTGCCAGAGGAACTTTTGCTGGAGATTGTCTACGGCTACAGAACGCCTAGCATTCAGCAAGCGTTATTTGCGCAAGCAATGACTCGGCAACCAGAAGGTAACGGTGAAGACGAGCGGATAGAGGCTGCACACCGCGAGATAGCCTATCCGCCCGTGGCTGGACACCCGACCGGCGGGGCTGTAGACGTGCAGCTGGTTAAGTGTGGTGGTACGGCGCTTGATTTTGGTTCACCGATATGGAATTTTGTACCCGAAGCAGCCACATTTTCGTCTGGGATGACGAAAGAACAGATGACAAATCGTCTCGTTTTGCGGGAGGTGATGATGGCAGCTGGCTTTGCTCCCTTCGACGGTGAATGGTGGCACTTCAGCTATGGCGACCGCGAGTGGGCCTTCTACTACCAGCAGCCTACGGCTCTCTACGCCCCAATTGAACAATTTGCGTCAGGGTCCGTCCCTGACGCAAAAACTCTTAACTCTTAACTCTTAACTCTTAACTCTGTATACTAGGAGGCATTATGGCACTACAAGTACAACCCTATAAAGGCGCACGGGATTTTTACCCAGAAGATAAGCGCTTACAAAAGTATATATTTGGCAAATTACGTGAAGTATGTGAAAGCTTTGGTTACGAGGAGTACGATGCACCGATACTGGAACCGACCGAGCTATACCTTTCTAAAGGCAATCAAGAAATTATAGATGAGCAAACATACACTTTCCAAGACCGGGGTGGTCGTAGTGTAACGATTCGCACCGAGATGACACCGACAGTAAGTCGCATGGTTGCTGGTCGTCGTCAAGAGCTGGCATATCCAGTGCGCTGGTACTCCATCCCGAATTTGTGGCGCTATGAGCGGATGCAACGCGGGCGATTGCGTGAATTTTGGCAGCTCAATGCCGATATATTTGGCGTTGATGGAGTCGAGGCTGACCACGAGATAATCTTGTTGGCAGATCGCATTTTACGTAGTTATGGGGCTAAGCCCGATATGTATAGCATACATGTTAATAGCAGGGTATTGACAGAGCACCTCTTCCGTAAGTATTTGTTGCTAAGTGAAACTCAAGAGCAGACACTAGTTCGCCTGATAGACCGAATTCATAAAATGGAGAAAGATAGCTTTCTAGCGCAAGCCGATGCTGTACTTACACCAACACAACGTGAAGACGGAACGCTCGACAAACTTATGGAGCTCATGCAGGTCAAGCGTTTGAATGATTTGCCAGAAAGCGTCATGAATTTGCCGTGCATTTTGGCACTTAAGCGTCTTGACGATTTGCTCATCGAATCACGGGTGACAAATGTAAAGTTTGACATAACTCTAATGCGCGGCTTTGATTATTACACTGATATCGTTTTTGAGGTGTTCGATGAACACCCGGAGAATAATCGTTCGATGTTCGGAGGCGGCCGTTACGACGGTTTGGTCGGAATGTTTGGTGTCGAGCCAGTGCCGACAGTTGGTTTTGGAATGGGTGATGTGACCCTTCAAAACTTTTTGGAGGCGCATGAGCTGATTCCTAGGCTTGTGCCGGAGACGGATGCATACGTAGTATTGCTCGGAGATAATCTCTATGAAAAAGCACAACCAATCTTAAACTACTTTCGGGATGAAGGACTTCGGCTGGCTGTAGATAGTACCAATCGAAAATTGGACAAGCAGATTAAGACGGCTGTAAAGAAAGGCATAGAGCATGTTATATTCATCGGTGATGCAGAATTGGCCGATGAGCGGTACAAACTCAAAAACCTAGTTAGTGGCTTAGAGGATCAGCATGGTCGAGAGCGAATCATTGCGATGCTTCGCGATAGTCGTCGAACTCATGGCGTACCTTCTGTTAGTGACCCAGCGCTCGACGATGATTTCGATGCATAACCCACGGAACTAGCAGGAACATACTGTATTATCAGGAGTAGCCTTTTGGCAGACTATCTGTTACAGTATGTCACTATGCAGATTAAGAAGAAACAACTCACCCCTACAAATGTACAGTTAACTATTTCAGCCGACGAAGCCACGCTACAACCCGCCAAAGAAGTCGTGTTGAAAGAGCTGGCGAAGGATCTCAAGTTAGCCGGTTTCCGTAAAGGCCACGCCCCTGCGACAATGGTGGAAAAAGTAGTTGACCAGCAGTTGTTACAGAACAAAGTAATAGACCAAGTAGTGAATAACCTATATGTTGCTGGCGTTGAGCAGGAAAAACTTCGACCTGTTTCTCAACCAGAGGTGAATTTGACGAAATTCGTGCCGTTTTCCACGATAGAGATAACTGCTACTCTTGACGTCGTGGGCGCAGTTAAACTGCCTGATTACACAAAATTTAGTATCGCTAAAACAGTAGAAAAAGTTAATGATAGTGAGGTAGAAACTGTACTCGATGATTTACTCGCACGTGACGCCAGTGTCCAAGAGGTAAAGCGAGCAGCAGTTGATGGTGATGAAGTTGTGATTGATTTTGCTGGGACGGATGCTAAGTCAGCTGAGGCTATAGAGGGTGCGACCGGCGAGGACTACCCCCTAGTACTCGGAAGCAATACGTTCATTCCAGGATTTGAACCAGAGTTGTTGGGCATGAAAGCAGGTGAGGAAAAGACCTTCACTATAACCTTTCCAAAAGACTATGCAGCAAAAGAGCTGCAGCAGAAAAAAGTTACGTTTACCGTAATGGTTAAAGCCGTTAAAGAACGTGAACTGCCCAAGCTTGATGACGCATTTGCAGCTAAGCTAGGCCCATTCAAATCTGTTGCAGACCTGCGTAATGATATTCGCAAACAAATAGCTACCGAAAAAGATGCACAAGCACAACGCAAACTCGAAAGCGACGTGCTAGAGCAGCTAGGAGCCAAAACTCAAGTTGAGATCCCAGATTCGCTGATTGAGCAAGAAATTGATCGTATGGGAGAAGAAGAGCGTCGCAACCTAATCTACCGTGGCCAGACTTGGCAAGAGCATCTCGAGGCAGAAGGTAAAAGCGAGGAAGAGCACCGCGAAGGTCATCGCGAGCAAGCGACATTACGCGTAAAGGTAGGTATTGCCCTTGGAGAAGTCGCGGAGCGAGAGGGTATAAAAGTATCAGAGCAAGAATTTGCCACACGGCTTGTGGAGCTCAATAAACAGTATAGCGACCAGCAAATGCAAGCTGAGCTGGCTAAAACTGAAAACCAGCGCGATATTTTGAGCCGTTTAATGACGGAAAAGACACTCGCAGTCCTTGTTGAGAAAGCTTCAAAGTAGTCAAATCTGTAGACTTTGGTCCGCTGTTATTACAAGTAAATAAATGGTAAAGGTTATTGCCGGTAATGGTGCTCGACGTGTTCTTGAGCATTCTTACTCGAATTGAAATCTTTACCAGGCGCAAAGGGTGAATCTTGAATAAACGGATCGAAATCGTCATTTTCATCTGGAGCAGGCTGCGATGGTGCTGGAGTAGAAACCATGTCAGCAAGTGACACATTATGATAGCCGCCATCAAGGTGTGGCGTCTCTGGTGCATTTGCATCAGTATCTGTTTGGCCGGTCGCCTGTTCGTACATGGATGTCACCACATCTATATCACTGGGGCCTGTCGAAAGTTGCAAGGTCATTAAGCGGGCTTGCTCTCTTCTGCGCCACCAGACCGTACCACCTCCTACGGATCCAGCAAGCAGAAGCAGTACAAGCACTACTCCGAACATAGAAGATGTTTTGCTGGTGTTTGCGACAGTTGCCAGCGGTAAATTATATGAATATGATTGCTCCTTTATGTCACCGTTTGCGGAGTCGGTGCGTTTCACGGATATTTCGGAGGAGCCTTTGCCGTTACTGTCTGTAATAGTGTACTTTCCTGGTGGCAGATTAGTTACTACTTCTCCATTCGCATCGGCTGTGAATGGGTTGCTCCCCATCTTAATTTGACCACCGGGCTTCAGCTTGCCTGCGCTAAGCACCTTGACTTTCACTGGAAAGCCGAGTGAATTGAAGCTGTTGGTATAGCTACTTTGTTTTCCATCTGCATCGACGGAATCAAGTCGATAGAAATACTTTGTACTTGGAGATAAAGAATCTAACCGGGCCACTAGTCCACCTTCTGAGGTCGTGGGAAGTTCTAGAGAAATGGTCATAGATAGATCATTTTTGTCTGTACCGTAATAAAGCGTTGTGTCATGTAGTGGGGCAGTAGGCACGAAAGAGAGTACTGCCTTAGTAGGTCGGATATCTAACTCAAATGTAGTGATATTAACCGTACTCGGCCCACTGATTTCGCCCGGTGGGCTTGTTGTTTGTACACTGCCTGTTGTGCTCACTGATGGTTTTGGCACGTATATCGTTGGCTTCGGTGCTGCGGTTGTGGTTTGTGTTTTTACGGTTGACGATGGTGTCGTAGTGGTAGGACTCGAAGTCGTTGGGTTTTGGTTTGTCGTTGGCGTGCTGGGGTTTGTCGCTGGTGAAGTGGGGGTTGTTGGGTTCGGCGATGGATTGGGTGTGGGCGGAGCTGGCGTCGTACAACTGGGGGGTGTACCCACCTGGCCACTCGGGCATGATTGCGCATAAATATTCGTACTCGCGGAAATCACTGTGTGGTTCGTACCGTTGACGATCATGCTTCCTCCGCTCGCACTAATAGTGGCTGGCCCGACCGCAATAGCATTGAAAGTGGCTCTAAAAATGGTCAGATTGCCACCGTAGCCTTTACCGGCTCCAAGATTAGGTGCTGATATCTTTATGCTGTTACTCGTCCAGCTAAACGTGACGCCGGGATAATCAACCGGGTAAATATTTATAAGCTTTACATACTGAGAAGGGAAAAGTACCGTTCCAGAAATATAGCCAGTAGCGTAGGAGTCCTTCACCATATTAGCCCGAAGGTAAACAGTGTAATTTGAACCTACGTTTGTCTGAGTAGGCGCACTCAATGTAACAGAATATATACCCGCCTGAGCAACTGGCCATAATACTGACGTAATAACTAACCAGCATAGAACTATCGCGACAATTTTTTGGCGAGTATTACACATGAACTTCATAAATGTTTTTGTTTCGCTAGTAATTAAATTACTGCGCCATTGTAGCACAAATATAGAGTAGTTTCATAGCGGCACGAGGCTCCCCATTACCTCGTGCGCGGGATAGGTCACGGCAGGCGAAGCTGAGACCTATCATGTTGAGACGTCACTTGAGACAGAGACAGCGCATCAAGCCGGGTTGGCTTACTTGTAGCTTGGGCATGTCGAAAGGCCCATTGTGACGCGGGAGTTTTGCTACGCCCTCAACTGAGTTGGAGTTCGGCCGGTTTCGCCACTTGCTCGCTGCGGTCTAGGCGACCAAATATAACCGCAGGTCATAACATCCAAACTCAGATGTAAAAATACAATAGCAAAATATGGAAAAAAAGTCAATAATAGTAAAAAAGAAATTGACAAAAGCATAATCTTAATGTACAATACAATGATGAGCAATGGTGAGCATAATCCCAACTTTCGAAATCCATGGTTTGATCCTAATGTAAATGGGGGAACGCCTATTTACGATGAAACGGCTAGGGCGTTTAGTCATGGTCATGCAACAAGCATAGACGAAGTGCGCCATACCAAAGAGGGTCTAGGGGCTGGTTCAGCGACACAAAGTGAGTGCGGTGGTGTTATTGATCGCAACAAAGTCAATCTGGATGAAACTCCCTCGAGCGAGACAACGAGCATTGTCCCTGGGGATATGAGTGAAGTCGACAGGATATTATGGGAAATCGAACTTGCCACAATGAAACGCGCATCTGATGATGTAGCAAAACCTCCGACTCCATTTGATGTAGCGAATATGCCAATAGTAAAGCCTGGTGTAAACTCGGTTGGATCAGCGGATTGGTTTGAGAAACCTCAGGCCGAAGGTGGCGCACAACGCTGGGAGCTGCCTATGGATCAAAAGAATACATCGCGTATACCTTCGCATGCAGAATTGCGAGATTGGCTGAATTTCTTACGTGCGCATGATTTATTAGGGCTTGATGCAACGTCAGGCAACATTGCAAGTTCGATCGTACATCCTTCCACTCCTGGCGGCGGTGGCCTTGAAGAGTATGGCATATTTTATTATCCGAATGAAAAAAATGACCCTGGCGACAAACCAAGTGCATGAATGATGTCGCAGGCCGGGCATGTCAGTAATTAGCACTCTTGACTTGGGAGTGCTAATTTTTGTATCATGTACGTATGAGCGTATTAGTACCAACAGTTATCGAAAACGAAGGTCGCTACGAGCGAGCCTATGACATATACAGTCGTTTGCTTAAAGACCGGATCATATTCATCGGCAGTGAAATAAATGAAACAACAGCTAATCTTATAGTTGCGCAACTGCTGTTTTTACAGGCTGAAGATGCCAAAAAAGACATATACCTGTACATAAACAGCCCTGGCGGAAGTGTATACGACGCTTTGGCTATTTACGACACAATGCAATACATTGCAAATGATGTACAAACGGTCGGGATTGGGGTTCAGGCAAGCGCTGCAGCATTCTTGCTGAGTAGCGGAACCAAAGGGAAACGATTCTTGTTGCCGAATGCAACGGTGATGATCCATCAGCCAAGCAGCGGCACACGCGGTAAGGTGACCGACCAGGAAATAGACCTGCGCGAAAGCTTGCGTGTCAAGAAGTTGCTTGAAGAAATCATGGCAGGCAACACTGGTCAAAAGATTGAGAAAATCCACGAAGACATGGAACGTGACCGCTGGATGACCGCAACCGAAGCAGATGCTTATGGCATCGTCGACAAAGTCATAAAAAGTACAAAGCATTAGTTATATAAAGCCAGCATTCCCTTCGTCTAGCTGGACTGTGGCTTAACCGCTATAATGCTTGGTATGTGGTTTTTGCTATCTTTGGTAGCGCTTAGTTTGCTGGTGGCGCGACGCTCTGTAGAAAAAGGTTTAAGCGCCAAAATATCTAGCCTCACATTAGCTTGGCTGCAGCAAGCTTTTGCACTGCCTTTCATTGCAATTTTTATGTTGCCTGGGCTTTATACCTTTTATTGGCCAGGGCAGCTTTCGGCTCATTTTTGGGCGGCTACAGCCCTGTATGCACTATGTTGCGCAGTAGATCTGTATTGCTATTTTAAAGCGCTTAGTTTAGCGGACATATCGTTCGTTGCGCCATTATTAGCACTTGTTGGTGTAAGTGCGATCTTAGGCTCGGTACTGCTACTACACCAGCGCCCAACCATTTTGGGTGTTTGCGGTGCACTATTGGTTTTGGCAGGGACGCTTATCGTATATGCAGATAAAAAGAAGCATAGTGCAAATCACAAAAATCATATGAAAGCCTTATGGCTAATATTGTTTGTAGTTGCTTTGCGAGCTTTTTACTCAAACTTAGAGCTGATTCCGTTGCGTTTGTCTAACCCCGGTATATTTAATTTTTACTCGTCGCTACTTACCGTACCAGTTCTTCTATTTGTAGCTCTTCTTTTGCAGAACAAACGACAGGTGCAAGGTTATTGGCAAGGAATTGGGGGCGACATCAAACGCTACGTACATCTATTGGGCTTTGTGGGCCTTACGTATGCAATCAATCTTACTGCAACATACCAAGCAAAGTTACTGACTCCTACCGCCGGGTATGTCACGGCAGTTAAAAGTGCTCAAGTCGTGCCAATGATGCTAGTAGGCGCCTTGGTATATCGTGAAAAGGTGACTCAACAGCAATGGTATGGTGTAGCACTTATAAGTGTCGGCTTGCTCGGGCTTGCCTTTGGGTAGCGACTGCATACTCTTGACTCTTAACTCATAACTCTGTACCCTATACTGTAAGAAGTAGTGTAAGTTGGGCTGTGCTGCAAACACTAGCGCGCAAAAAGCAGTACGCATGCTCCCATGGGGCGTGCCAGCACCAAATCTCCCGCTTAGGTAGCTTCATAACGTTAGGTAGTAGTTAGTAGTTGGTAGGTAGGGATATCAGCGATAGCGTACTACTGAAAATACACTTGTAAGTCACCTCTGTGGTGACTATCCAATACACTAATAGTCCGATAATGAGAATGCCTACAACTCAAACTCGGACTGCTAATTATCACTCCAAAGGAGTTACGCGTATATGGCAAAGGCTACTAATGTTAGCACGACCGGTCGCGTCTACCTCAGTGACGACATGCAAGACAATGATCTTGCATTGCCAAATTTGGTAGATCACCAGAATAAATCATTTCAATGGCTTATCGATGAAGGGCTCGGTGAGCTCTTTGCTGAAATAAGCCCCGTAGATGATTACACTGGGACTAAATTAAGTCTTGTTTTCAAGGAATATCACTTCGAAGATCCGAAACTTTCTGAGGCTGAAGCCCGCGAAAACAATGTCAGCTACGAAGCGCCACTCAAAGCTACCGTGGAACTAACCAACAAAGTAACCGGTGAAATTAAAGAGCAGGAAATCTACCTTGGTGATTACCCTTGGATGACCAAGCGCGGTACATTCATAATTAACGGTGCAGAGCGTGTCGTTGTGAGCCAGCTGATCCGATCGGCTGGTGTTTTTTATACTGCTGAGCTGCACGGCACTCGCAACTTGTTCGCCGCAAAGGTTATACCTGGCCGCGGAGCTTGGCTTGAGTTTGAGACTTCTGCCGGTGGTGCAATATATGTGAAGATTGACCGCAAGCGTAAAATCCCTGTCACAACCTTGCTGCGCGCGCTTGGTATGACAGAAGCTCAAATGAAAGAAGCTTTCAAACACGTAGACCAGGCAAAAGACGGCTTTTTGCAAGCCACACTCGATAAAGACCCGAGTAAAGGCCATGCAGAAGCACTAATCGAAGTGTATCGCCGATTGCGACCGGGCGATCTCGCTACCGTTGATAACGCACGTTCGCTGCTTGAAAACATGTTCTATAATTTCAAGCGTTTCGATTTCAGCCGTGTAGGCCGCTACAAGATTAACAAGCGTCTGAACCTCGATGTACCGAACACTGTCGAAAACCGTATCATGCGCCTAGAAGACTTGGTGGCTATTGTCGCTGAGCTTATCCGCATGAATGTGGCGCAAGAGCCGGGTGATGATATTGACTCTTTGAGTAATCGCCGGATCAAGATGGTTGGCGAGCTCGTACAACGCCAGTTCCGTATCGGTTTGCTTCGTATGGTTCGCAATACACAGGACCGCATGAGCATGAGCGAAATCGAAACAGTGCAGCCGGGTCAGTTGATCAATGCCCGCCCTGTCGTGGCTGCAGTACGTGAATTCTTTGCCAGCAGCCAGCTGAGCCAGTTCATGGACCAGATCAATCCGCTTTCAGAGCTTGCGCATAAGCGCCGTTTGAGCTCGATGGGTCCTGGAGGCCTCTCTCGAGAGCGTGCTGGTTTTGAAGTGCGCGATGCGCATGCTACGCACTATGGACGTATCTGTGCCGTTGAAACTCCTGAGGGTGCGAACGTGGGCCTCGTGCTCAACCTTGCGAATTATGCTCGTGTCAACGACTATGGGTTCGTTGAAACACCATACCGCAAAGTAGTTAAAGGGAAAGTTACCGATGAAATCGTTTATCTTGATGCGGCCGACGAAGAACAGTCTGTTATCGCAGGTGCTGGTGTGCGTCTAGATAAGTCAGGTCGAATCGCAGAAGAGCGCGTCAGTGCACGTGCTGGTTTGAAGTCTGCAACCGTGGATCGCGATGATGTGACGCATGTTGACGCCGCACAGAATCAGATCATTGGTTCATCGGCTGGTCTTATCCCATTCATCGAAAAGAACTATGTGTATCGAGCACTCATGGGTAGTAACCAGCAGCGACAAGCGGTTCCGCTTATCCAGCCTAAGAGCCCAATCGTCGGTACTGGTTTGGAAGCAACGGCCGCTCAGAATACTGGCCAGCTGATAACTGCTGAAGCAGACGGCGAAGTTACCAAAGCTGATGCCAATCAAGTGGTGGTTAAGTATAAAGATGGTACCGTAACGTACGATGCCCAGCACTTTATTCGATCCAACGAAGGTACTTCAATTAATCAGAGTGTGGTTGTAAGTACTGGCGATAAAGTCAAGACTGGTGATGCTCTAATAGAAGGTATGAGTATACAGGGTGGTGAATTGGCGCTCGGGAAAGACTTGGTCGTAGCATTTATGCCATGGGCCGGGTACAATTTCGAAGATGCCATTATCATCAGTCGCAAGCTTGTTGAGGATGATACGTTAACTTCGGTGCATATCGTAGATTACATGATTGAAGTTCGCGAAACTAAGCTTGGCCCCGAAATCGTCACCCGAGATATCCCAAATGTATCAGAAGACGCACTACGTCACCTAGATGATGATGGTATTGTCAGGATTGGTGCCGAAGTACATCCCGGAGATATCTTGGTCGGTAAAATTACTCCTAAAGGTGAACAGGAGCTAAGTAGCGAAGAACGCCTACTGCGGGCTATTTTCGGTGAAAAAGCCAAAGAAGTTCGCGATACGTCTCAGCGCATGAGCAATGGTAAGCATGGCAAAGTCGTGGGTGTCAAGGTCTTCAGCCGTGAAAACGGTCATGAGCTAAAGGCTGGCGTACTCATGCAGATCCAGGTATTTGTAGCTCAGATGCGTAAGATTAGCGTGGGAGATAAACTTGGTGGTCGACACGGTAACAAGGGTGTGATAGCCCGAATACTACCCGTCGAAGACATGCCATTCATGGAAGATGGCACGCCAGTCGATATCGTTTTGAACCCATTAGGCGTGCCATCCCGCATGAACATCGGTCAGCTGTTTGAGACACACCTTGGTATGGCTGCTCGTGCCCTTGGAATGAAGGTGGCTAGTCCATCATTCAATGGAGTACCGGTGAGCAAGATACAGGATCTCCTGAAAGAAGCCGGCTTCCCAGAAGATGGCAAGCAGCAGCTTTACGACGGCCGCACAGGCGGTGCATTCAAAGAGCGCACCACTGTCGGTAGCATGTACATGATCAAGCTAAACCACATGGTTGCCGATAAGATTCATGCTCGTTCAACTGGTCCATACACCATGGTTACTCAGCAGCCACTTGGCGGCAAGGCTCAAAATGGTGGTCAGCGCTTTGGTGAAATGGAGGTGTGGGCACTTGAAGCGTATGGCGCCGCAAACACGCTGCAAGAAATGCTCACCATTAAGTCCGATGACGTCTACGGTCGTAGCAAAGCCTATGAAGCTATCATTAAAAAGACTGAGATTGTTGGGCCGAAGGTTCCAGAGAGCTTCAATGTGCTTGTGAAGGAGCTGCAGGGTCTTGGCCTCAAGGTCGACCTGGTTGCTTCCGATCAAGTTATTGACGCTGAAGCGGTTCTAGCGACAAACATACATGAAGAAGCCACTCATCCAGCTAAGATCGATACACCTACCTCAGCTATATCAGATGTAGATGTTACCGAAGAAGAAGTTGTAGGTGATGGATTTGAGTTTGAGGATAGTGACGGTGAACCTATTGAGGCAGAGTTCGATGATGACACTGCCATGACGGTCACTAGCAATGACGATGATACTACAGATGATGAAGGAGAGGAGGCCTAATATGCGACGTTACTCATACGGAACAAACATTGCCGATTTCGATGCGGTACGCCTAGCAGTGGCCAGCGCCAGTGACATACTCGACTGGAGCTACGGTGAAGTTCTAAAGCCAGAAACCATTAATTATCGTACGCAGAAGCCAGAGCGCGACGGTCTGTTTTGTGAGCGTATTTTTGGCCCAGTCAAAGATATTAATCCACACGATGCGAAATATAAGGGCGTACGTAGCCGTGAGGCAGCTGTTGATAAAAACGGTGAATTGGTCACCCGCAGCATTGTGCGTCGTGAACGCATGGGCCACATTAGTCTGGCGGTGCCTGTCGCGCATATTTGGTTCCTTCGTGGTACCCCAAGTGCCGTTGGGCTATTGCTTGGTATGACGGTGAAGGGCCTGGAAAGAGTCGCTTACTTTGCGGCGTATATCGTGAAGTCTGTTGATGTAGCTGCACGCGACCAGTATCGTGAAGATAAAGAGGCTGAGTGGAAAGCTGGACAGGAAGCAATCAAGCTTCGTTACCAAAAAGAAGCTGAGGCTGAAGGTGCAGACGTAAAAACGCTTGCCGAAGCTCAAACCAAGGAGTTGGAAGAACTTGATAAAGGCTGGGAATTGCTCCGCAGCCAACTCGATAGCCTAGTAAAACTTGGTCTGATGAACGAAACCGATTACCGTAATTTGCCTCGTGAACTCCGCGATATGATTGAAGTTGGAATGGGTGGCGCAGCACTAAAAGACCTGCTTGAAGATATTGACCTTACGCAACTGATCGCTGATCTTAGCAAAGAAGCTGAAGAAGCCAAGGGTCAGCGCAAGAAGAAGCTCATGAAGCGATTGCGATTGCTTGAAAGCATGGAACGTGCGGGGATTAAGCCCGAAAGCATGTGCGTATCTGTCCTACCTGTCATTCCTCCAGATCTACGCCCAATGGTACAGCTTACCGGTGGACGTTTTGCAACCTCCGATCTAAACGATCTGTATCGTCGTGTCATCAACCGCAACAATCGTCTGAAAAAACTAATGGAGCTGAACGCACCTGAAGTGATTCGCCGAAACGAGCAGCGTATGCTCCAAGAAGCGGTTGATGCACTCATAGACAACAACAATTCACGCTCCGGTCGTGCCGTTGCTGCAACTGGTCAACGTCGTCGCTTGAAGAGCTTGAGTGATATGTTGAAGGGCAAGCAAGGCCGATTCCGTCAAAACTTGCTCGGAAAGCGCGTAGATTACTCTGGTCGTTCGGTTATTGTGGCTGGCCCAGAACTGAAGATCAATCAATGTGGGCTTCCGAAGATGATGGCCCTTGAACTTTTCAAACCATTCGTAATCGGAGAATTGATTGCTCGTGAGCAAGCCCACAATATTCGAAGTGCAACCCGTATGATCGAAACTGGTGAAATAGAGGTTTGGGATGCGTTAGACGAAGTAATTCGAGGTAAATACGTGCTCCTCAACCGTGCACCGAGTTTACATCGTTTGAGTATACAAGCCTTCCAGCCCGTACTTATTGAAGGGCGCGCTATACAGCTGCACCCGTTGGTATGTAAGGGCTTCAACGCTGACTTTGACGGCGACCAGATGGCTGTGCACCTGCCACTTAGTGACGCTGCACAAGCTGAGGCACGCGACATCATGTCCGCAAACCGCAACTTACTGAAGCCAGCTGATGGTTCACCAATCTTGCATATAGAGCAAGATATAGTGCTCGGGTGCTACTACTTGACGTATGAGCGCCCTGGTTCTAGCCCTGAGCCTAAAGCGTACTCAAGCCTCAACGAAGCTTCGATGGCGTTTGATGCAGGTGCTATTAAGCTTCAAAGCCGCGTGCTCGTGCCGTTCCGAGGTGAAATGCGTGAAACAACGCTTGGTCGCTTGTACTTCAACGAAATCTTCCCTGAAGATTTTGCGTATGAGGATGAGCCAATGACCAAGAAACGTCTCCAAAAGGTAATGGCTGCTGTGTACCAACAATACGGGCAAGAAAAAACAGCCGAAATCGCCGATAATCTGAAAGATCTAGGCTTTCGTTACGCGACTATGTCAGGTCTTTCGATGGGTATGGGCGACTTCGAGCCGATCAAGGGCCTCGAGGATATCCTTAAAGAAGGTGAAACGCGCAGTGCGGGCATATCTGACCAGTACGAGCAAGGATTCATCACTGATGATGAACGTCACCGCTTGACAGTCGAAAACTGGACCAAAATCGATACTCGTGTACAAAACCTGCTTTCCGAGCAGATGAAGGGCCAGGACGGCTCAATGGCAGTTGCCATTACCTCGGGCGCTCGTGGTAACGTATCGCAAATGAAAATGTCCGTCGGTATGCTTGGCGTTTTCCAAGATGCTGCTGGCAACGTAATCGAGCTACCCGTAAAGGCTGGGTATATGCAAGGTCTTACACCGTTGGAGTACTTTACCGGTACCCGAGGTACGCGTAAAGCCGTGATTGACATTGCCCTTAAGACGGCCGATGCCGGGTACCTCACTCGCCGCTTGGTAGATGTTTCGCAAGACGTGTTCACTATAGATGCCGAACAAGACGATTCCAGCGATCCAGGTTTTGCCATGCTACGTGCCGACGCAAAAGAAATTGGCGTCAGCTATGCATCGCGTCTTGAAGGTCGCTATGCAGCTGCCGATGTAACCAGCCTCATTAAAGATGGTGAACTGTTTACTAAGGAAATTGCTGAGGCTATAGAAGCCGAAGAATCAATCGATGGCGTAAAGATCCGCAGCGCATTGAGCGCAACATCAGTACATGGTGTGCCTCAGAAGAGCTACGGTATTGACCCAGCTACCGGTGAACTCGTCACGAGCCATAGCCCCATCGGGGTTATCGCCGCTCAAAGTATAGGTGAGCCTGGCACACAGCTGAGCCTAGATAGTAAGCACCGCTCAGGTGCAGTGGTAGCAGATGATACTGCCCAAGGTCTGAGCCGTGTTGAGGAGCTTTTCGAAGCTCGTTCGCCAAAGGGTCAGGCCTACTTGGCAGACATCAACGGTGTAGTAAATGCTTGGGAGGAGGGTGATCACTATATCGTTCAGGTTACCGCCAATGACCGCGAAGTACTTGAACTAGCTCTCGAAGGTCGTACGCCGAAAATCGCTAGTGGTAGCGATGTCGCTATCGGTGATGTGCTAGCAAGTGAACAAGATGGTGCCGAACCATTGATCTCACCGATGGCAGGCAAGGCTGAACTAACCGATAAGACAATCATAATTACACCTACCAGCAAGAGCGTTGTGCGCTATGAAATTCCTGGCTTTAAGCAGTTACAGGTTTCAGACGGCACTGTAGTCGTCGCTGGAGAGCGCCTCACAAACGGTTCTATTAACCTGCACGACCTCATGCGTTTACAGGGCGTTGAATCGACTCAGCGTTACATAATGAATGAGATTCTCGGCATCTTTGCCGGGCAGGGCCAAAATATCTCAGACAAGCACCTTGAGATCATTGTGCGCCAGATGTTTAGCCGCGTACAGATTGAAGACGCTGGTGATAGCGAATTCGTAACAGGCGACGTTGTATCGAAGCTAGCTGTAGCTGAAGCCAACGAATCATTAGTTGCTGAAGGCAAAGAGCCAGCCAAGGTTAACCAGCTATTGCTTGGCATAACCAAAGCATCTTTGAGCACCGACTCGTTCCTGAGTGCTGCAAGCTTCCAGGATACGACCCGAGTACTCATCAGTGCAGCTACAAGTGGCCGCATAGACAAACTATTCGGTCTAAAGGAAAACGTGATCCTTGGTCGCAAGATTCCGGTTGGCACAGGCTATGGTGCGAGTAATGCGCTCGATGAAGGCGACGAGCCGGAATTGGTCGAGGAATACCACAACGACCAAATCTTCCGCGCCGAAGGCTAAGAGTTGAAAGTAAGGAGGGGTGGCTGCTCTTTCTTACGCCAACCAAATAAAAACATCATCTGGGGAAAAGCTTTCCCAGATGAAAACACCCTGCGTACCGCGCGGGGTGTTTCTATTATTAATTAGAATGTATCGCGGCTTGTCGCTAGTTGACCCGGGGTCGACATACCTATCGAGCCCGCCCCGCTGAATAAACTAGAGTTAATCGAGTATAATGAGCACCCTATAAACTGCGCTTTCGCTTTGCTTGGCACCATCAGTGCACTGACTACTATCTGGGTGCTTATGTCGAGGTCGGGTTAGTTGGATTCGCTCTTAATTATTACAGATAAATATTCTAACGGCCAATGCCGCGATAGGCTATACCAAGTTTGGTGACCGCATCCTTATCTAACATGTTGCGACCATCGAGGACGTAGCGAATGCCATTATCATGTAATAATTCGGGCGTAAGCTGCTCTCTTAGCACATGGTGAGCTGTCGCAATGAATACAGCATCGGCTTTGTCGAGTGCTTCTGCAAGCGACTCTGCTACCACAGCTGGGCTGGCTAAGCCTGCGGTATATGAGACATACGGATCGTAGGCAATAAGAGATTTTGCATAACGCTCTAACTGGTAGGCAACTTCAATCGCTGGGGAGCGACGCGTATCACTTATATCTGGTTTATACGTAAGGCCTAGCAATGCTACGCGCAAATTTCGCAAATCTTCCCCTTTGTCTTTGGCGAGAAAACTTAGCTGCCGCACAGCATATTGCGGCATTTTGTCATTTAACTCAGCAGCATCATCAAGGAAACGAGTGTCTATACCGCTTTCGCGGGCACGACGAATAACGTAGTGAATGTCTTCTGGAATGCAGTGGCCACCTGGACCGATGCCTGGAGTGGCGAGTTTTAGGCCGAACTGATCGACTTTCGACTGTAGCCCATCTAGTACGCGGTTGATATCCATACCGAGTCCATCACAAATGATGGCCGCACTGTTCGCAAGTGCAATCATGACATTCCGGTGAGTATTCTCCCAAGATTTTACAAACTCAGCTTCTTCAGTGGAGCCTAGAGAGATGATTTTCGCATCGATGATGTTTGAGTAAAAAGTCACCGCGCGTTCCGTACAAGCTTCTGTTATACCTCCAACTACTCGGTTTAAATTACCGACGTAGAACGTATCGTTTCCAGGATCAATTCGTTCTGGGCAGTGCGCCAGAAAGAAGTCTTTCCCAATTCTTAAACCAGAAGCATCTTCTAAAATAGGCAATAAGACATCGCGAGTTACACCGGGGTTTACTGTACTTTCAAGCACTACAAGTTGGCCGGGCTGTAATTGAGCTGCAACACTCTTCGCAGCTGATTCTACAAGGCTTAGGTCTGGCACGTTGTGTTCTGTTGGGGTTGGTACACATATGACTACTGTTGACACCTTTTGGATTGCGGTAAAGTCACATGTTGCGGATAGGTTGTCGCCCACTTTGGCGATGGCATCTTCAAAACGCTTATCATTGGCGTATGGCGACTTCCGTTGATTGATAATGCTGAGTAGCGTTTCATTAATATCTATACCCGTGACTGCATAGCCTTTCAATGCAGCTTCAACGGCTAAAGGTAAGCCAACATATCCAAGCCCTATGACAGCAAGCGTTTTTTCGTAATCTTCCATTGATTCTCCTTGATACCCAGTGTAGCATATAGAGTATCTTCGATACCTTATTTTGCAGGCTGCTTCTTAGCCTTGTATAGGGTACTCCTATCTGTTACAATAGCAATGTTATATCAATTTCGAGCCGTTTCAGTTACACCTGATTCATGGCGGTAGAGGAGATGATTCTCTTCGAGACGAATGTAAGTGAGGCAATAGCCTCAGAAAGGGCATACTTTGCCTACTATTAATCAATTGGTACGCAAACCACGCACCAAAGTTACGACTAAGAGTAAGTCGCCTGCGTTACAGCGCGTAGTAAACAACCTCAAAACCAAGAGTTACGAGAAAACCGCACCATTTAAGCGTGGTGTATGCGTGAAGGTCACGACCAAAACACCAAAGAAACCTAACTCAGCTCTGCGAAAAGTCGCGCGCGTGCGCTTAGGTAATGGCTATGAAGTTTGGGCTTACATTGGTGGTGAAGGTCATAATCTCCAGGAGCACGCTGTTGTTATGGTGCGTGGTGGTCGCGTAAAGGACCTTCCTGGTGTGCGATACCACATCGTACGTGGTGCGCTTGACCTTCAGGGTGTACAGAACCGTAAGCAGGGTCGCAGTAAATACGGCGCCAAGAAGGAGAGCAAATAATGCCACGCAAAGTTACCGCCTCACTCGTCCGGGACATCCCCGCAGATCGTATGTACAATAGCGTTCCTGTGCAGCGCCTCATAAATCGCGTTATGCGCGATGGCAAAAAGCAAGTCGCCGAGCGACTTGTGTACACTGGTATGCAAACTGCAGCCAATAAATTGAAAGTCGATAACCCACTTGAAGTATTCGATCAGGCTTTTGGCAATATTCGCCCCAACGTTGAGACTCGTTCTCGCCGTGTCGGTGGTGCTAACTACCAGATTCCTTTTGAAGTCAAAGGTCAGCGCCAGAGCCACCTTACCACTATGTGGTTCGTGGCAGCAGCTCGCTCACGTAAGGGTATGAGCATGGCCGATCGTATAGCAGCCGAACTCATGGATGCCTACAACAACCAGGGCGCTGCCGTGAAGAAGCGCGAAGACACGCACCGCATGGCAGAAGCAAACCGTGCATTCGCACACTTCGCACGCGGCTAAGCGCTCGCTAATGCGAGCGAGAGTCATGAGACAAGAGACATGAGTCAAGAGATCTCAAATCCTAAAATCACAGATTTCAAAGACCTGGTTGCTTGGCAGAAGGCTCATCGGCTCGCTGTGAACATTTACAAAGCAACAGAAGATTTTCCTAAAAACGAACAATTCGGTCTTACAAACCAAATCCGCAGAGCAGCTGTCTCTGTAAGTTCGAACATTGCCGAAGGCTTTGGTCGACGTACCAAAGCCGATAGAGCTCACTTTTACGATATGGCACGAGCGTCTTTGCATGAAGTTCAGGCGCAGTTGCTCATTGCCAAAGACGTCAACTTCTTGCCGGGTCTCTCATATACGGAGCTTGAGGCTAGATCAGTTGAATGTCACAAGATACTAACAGGATTAATTAACAAGACTAACGAATAAACTCATGTCTCATGACTCATGTCTCATGACTCTAGAGCGACAAAGAGGGAGCGACAATGGCAGATAAGAAAGTAGAAATGAAGAACATCCGCAATATGGGCATCATCGCTCATATTGACGCGGGTAAGACAACGACGACCGAAGGTATTTTGTACCGTACCGGCCTAAAGCATAAGATCGGTGCGGTTCACGAAGGTGAGACGACTACCGACTGGATGGCGCAGGAGCGTGAACGTGGTATTACCATCGTCTCTGCCGCTGTGACGTGTTTCTGGAAAGGCAAACAGATCAACATCATCGATACACCAGGCCACATCGATTTCACCGCTGAGGTGGAGCGCAGTCTCCGTGTGCTCGATGGCGCTTGCGTGGTATTCGATGGCAAGATGGGCGTAGAGAGCCAGTCCGAGACCGTGTGGCGTCAGGCCGACAAATACGGTGTGCCTCGTATATGTTTCATAAATAAAATCAACCAGACCGGTGGCGATTTCTATAAGAGCCTTGAGAGCATCCACAATCGCCTGAGCAAGCGGGCCTTCCCAGTCCATCTGCCGATCGGCTTCGAGCAAGCAATCAATGGTGTTGTCGACCTGGTTTCCATGAAGGCGTACACCTACAAAGAATTCCATGATCACGAGCTGATTGAGGGCGAAATCCCTGCCGATATGATGGATCAGGTGAAGAAGTACCGGAGTCTGCTTGTCGAAAACGCTGTAGCCGAAGATGAAGCTATGCTCGAAAAATACTTCGAGGTTGGTGAAGAAGGGCTCAGCGAAGATGAAATCAAGCAAGCAATCCGTACTGCTGTTTTGACCGGCAAATTCTACGCGGTAACTGGTGGTGATGGCCGCGGCGTGATCGTTGAAAAGGTCCTCGATATGGTCAATGATTATCTGCCAGCGCCAGACGACCGCAGCAACACTTGGGGTGTACATCCGAAATCCGGCGATGAAATAGAGCGCAAGCACAGCGAAACCGAGCCACTTTCTGGTTTAGCATTTAAAATCACAACTGACCCATTTGTAGGTAAGCTTGCTTATTTCCGCGTTTATTCCGGGAAATTGCAGGCTGGTTCCTATGTGCTCAATAGCTCGACCGGTGAAAAAGAGCGTGTCGGTCGTATCGTACGTATGCAGGCCGATAAGCGTGAAGATGTAACTGAAGTGGTAGCTGGTGATATCGCTGCTATCGTCGGTCTCAAGGGGACCACGACCGGTAATACACTCTGTGACCCTGCAAACCCAATCGTGCTCGAGAATATTACGTTCCCAGAGCCGCCAGTTTCAATCGCTATCGAACCAAAGACAAAAGCCGACCAAGAAAAGATGAGCTTGGCGCTGCAACGCTTGGCTGAAGAAGATCCAACATTTCGTGTCCGCGTGGATGACGAAACTGGTCAGACGATTATCTCTGGTATGGGTGAGTTGCACCTTGAAATCCTGGTAGACCGCATGAAGCGTGAATTCAACGTCGAAGCAAATATAGGTCAACCACAGGTTGCGTACCGCGAAACCATCAGAAAAGATGCCATCGAAGCCCAGGGCAAGTTTGTCCGCCAGTCAGGTGGCCGTGGTCAGTACGGTGACGTCTGGTTGCGCCTCAGTCAAAATGAAGCTGGTGCTGGGTTTGAGTTTATCAACTCTATTAAGGGCGGTGTAGTACCATCAGAGTACATCCCAGCTGTCCGCAAAGGCATCGAAGAGGCAATGTCAAATGGTGTTATCGCTGGCTACCCAGTAGTGGACGTAAAGGTCGAACTGTACGATGGTAGCTACCACGAAGTTGACTCCAACGAAATGGCGTTTAGTATCGCAGGCTCTATGGGCTTCCAGGATGGCTTCAAGAAGGCTGGACCGGTTCTGCTTGAGCCTGTCATGAAAGTTGTCGTCGTGACCCCAGAAGAATTCATGGGTGACGTCATCGGTGACCTCAACAGTAAGCGCGGTCGCATCGAGTCCATGGAAGATCTTTCATCCGGGATCAAGGAAATAACAGCGTTCGTTCCACTTGGTGAGATGTTTGGCTACACGACCAACCTGCGCTCTATGAGCCAGGGTCGTGCCAGTAGCTCCATGGAACTTGACCATTACGCCGTCGTTCCAAACAATGTCGCCGACGCCATCATCGCCAAGAACAGTAAGTAGGTTATTTCAATCACTTTGCACTAATACGCTAACGAATAGCCCATGCAAATAGACATTGTCGAATGTTGGAATACATGTTCGATGAAGGTGAACAAACACTTTACAAATACGTAACGGTTGCCTATACTTAACAGCGTATCTCGCGTGAGGGCGTTGTTTTGGTAGACCAAGCAATATGGACCGCGTGAACAACTATTCACATCAATTAAACAATTAATCAAGGAGTACTCCTTTCTATGGCAGGAACTTTTGACCGTTCAAAGCCTCACGTCAATGTTGGTACTATGGGCCACGTCGACCACGGCAAGACAACGCTGACTGCTGCAATTACTGCAGTTCTCGCTAAAAAACTACCAAGCGACACCAACAAACCAGTTGCATACGATCAGATCGATAATGCACCAGAAGAGAAGGCTCGTGGTATAACCATCGCCACTTCTCACCAAGAGTACGAAAGCGAAAAGCGCCACTATGCACACGTTGACATGCCAGGACACGCTGACTATGTCAAGAACATGATTACCGGTGCCGCACAAGTTGACGGCGCTATCCTCGTGGTATCTGCAGCTGACGGCCCCATGCCTCAGACTCGCGAACACGTACTTTTGGCCCGCCAGGTTGGCGTACCAAAGATCCTAGTTTTCATGAACAAAATGGACCTCGCCGATGCCGACCTTGTTGAACTCGTCGAAGAAGAAATCCGAGATCTGCTTGAGAAGAACGGCTTTGACCGTGACTGCCCAATCGTCAAGGGTTCGGCTGCCAAGGCGGTCGAAGGCGATGCTGCCAACGAAGATGCAGTCATGGAACTCATTAAGGCTATGGACGACTATCTGCCAGAGCCAGTTCGTGATCTCGACAAGCCATTCATCATGCCAATCGAAGACGTCTTTTCTATCAAGGGTCGTGGCACAGTTGCTACCGGTCGTATTGAGCAAGGTGTCGTAAAGATCAACGACGAAGTTGAAATCGTCGGCATCCGCCCAACTCAGAAGAGTGTTGTAACTGGTATCGAAGCCTTCAAAAAGAGCCTCGACCAGGGTCAAGCTGGCGACAATGCTGGCGTATTGCTTCGTGGTATTGAGCGTGACGATATCGAGCGCGGCCAGGTTTTGGCTAAGCCAGGTACAATCACACCTCACACTGAATTCGACTCAGAAGTCTACATCCTGAGCAAGGAAGAAGGTGGTCGTCACACACCATTCTTTAAGGGATACAAGCCTCAGTTCTACTTCCGTACTACGGACGTAACTGGTGAGGTTGAACTACCTGCCGATAAAGAAATGGTCATGCCTGGCGATACTGTCACCTTCAAGGTAAAACTACTTGCTCCTATCGCTATGGAGCAGGGTCTGCGCTTCGCTATCCGCGAAGGCGGCCGCACCGTCGGTGCAGGTGTCGTCACCAAGATCGACAAATAGTTACGCTTATCGCGTATCGAATAAAATGAACAGATGCCTGGAAACACTAGGCATCTGTTTTTATACTACTTCTTTACAGAGCTGGTACAATAGCTGAATGGATCAGAAGGTGTTTGTCGATTATTATAAATTGCTTGGGCTCAAGCCTGATGCGGCCACAGGTCAAATTAGGGCTGCGTATTTGCAGTGCGCCAAGATACATCACCCAGATGTCGGTGGATCAGCTCGTGAAATGCGGCTCTACAATGAAGCGTATAAGACTCTCGCAAACCAAAGCGCCAAAGCAGCCTACGACATGATACACGGCTATCATACCGGAGAAACAAAGCCAAGTGATTATAAATACAGCGATGGACGTGCCGTTAACTCAGTAGACGATATGAATGACTTTGAAATCGACATGTTCGTGGATAGTCTTTGGGCTGAATATAAAAATGCACCAAAGCGAGGCCCTAAAGTCAAAGCAGCCGCACACATTAAAACATTTATTGCATCACGCATATTCAAGAATAAGCTTGCATCCTAGGGCTTATGTATTATAATTAGCCTCGTAAACAAAAGAGTACTGACTAAAAGTCGTGCCGGTTTTCTCAATAAATCGTCAAGATGTTACAGTACCAAGCTAGGTTAAGCTGGCAGTTTGCAGTCGTTCGTAGCCAAGGGCTTATCCTAACTACTAACTACTAACTACTAACTACTAAATCCGGAGGATTAAAAATGGCAGATGTCAAACCAGAAGCAGGCAAGCAGCGTATTCGTATTCGTCTTAAGGCATACGATCACCGTATTATTGACCAAGCAGCAAAGCAGATTGTAGACACCGCACTTCGCACGGGCGCAAGCTTGGCAGGCCCAATCCCGCTACCCACACGCAAAAGCACCTTCACGGTCGTAAAAAGCCCGCATGTCTACAAGAAAGGCCGCGAACAGTTCGAAATGCGCGTCCACAAGCGCCTTATAGATGTATTTGAGCCCACCCCCAAGACCATCGACAGCCTAATGAACCTCTCTCTCCCCGCCGGCTGCGACGTCGAAATCAAGATGTAGGCCTTGTAGCAGCACTGTCTCGATACCACAGATCGTCCGCAACATGCTGTTTGCCATGCCTTAATAGTAGTTGGCAATGCCTGCTCGTCAATTAGGGCAAGGTGTCATCTGTAGTTTCCACGAAGCGAAATGTGAATCATCGCTGAAAACATAACGGCCACCATTGCAAACGATGCAAAACCACCCCAGCCTCCCAACCGGACAGCACGAACCGTGAGCAATATTGACAGAAGTTTGTAAAAATGCAAAAATAGTGGCTATGCTAAGTCCAGGCATAGCGCTGGTCGAATCCCCTTATGACAGTGAGGTTCCCATAGCCGAGCAACAGGGTACTACTTCATTTAGTGCCGAAGTCGGCGTATTTGAACGGTATTGTGGCACTGTCAGGTTTGACATGGGGAGGCTGCATAACGTAGGTCAGAAAACCGTTCAGACTCTAAGAGATTTTTCGTGCGGGGGACTAAACCCAGATACGTATAGAGCTGCCATGCTTAGCCCGTTGACGATTGGCTTGACAGACGAACCAGCAACCAAAAAAAACGTTTTTCGAGCTTTGCACAGATATAGTTCGGACATTGGCGAAACGTCCTGGGAGTTTGTGAGCGGGTTGCTTGCTGACCAAACAGAAGTACATAGACAGGCTTCAGCTAGTCATACAGTGCTAGTTGGCCGCTCTCCGGCACTCGCTTTGGCACTACGCGGGCAAGGCAGTGAGCGGGTAGACAAAGAAGTTTGGCTTGAGCCAAGTACTATGCTGCCGATTGCTGAGATGATGCGCGATATCTCAAGAGTAAATCTCGAGTCGATACTGATAGCAGCGTCACGAACGCTTGTACAGTTAAGAGACGCTCAAGCGAAAGACAATGAACGTCAGATATTGCAGCTTATACATAGAACGGAGTCTTACTATGCGCCGGTATGCGAGGTAATTGGCTACGATGGCCTTGCTGCAGTACTACGAAGCGAGGCTAATATCATTCGCCTTCAAAAAGCCGGACTTGGCGACTTTGTCGATAAGGCAAACGAGCTGCTGGGGCAGGCGGATGAAAAACAAACGGTACATACTAAAGTACAGAAGCTACTTGGCGTTATTACAGGTGCCGAGTTTGATACAGACTTTGCGTTTGGAGATTCAAGTGGGCATGGTATGACGCTTGGCATTGGCTTATTACAGCGTGAGGGCGACATGGAGTTATCACGAGCCGTCTGGCGATACAAAACTGTGGGATCGCTGGCAATGAAAATGGCTCGCCAGAACACCGAACTATGGAATGTCACGCCCGCAGACCGAATGGTAGCTCTAGAGAAAATAGTTTTGCCAGCCGATGTAATCGGAATTACCATAATTTCACCAGATGCCAATTCCCTTGCGTCTCATTTTTCGCATGCCGCCGTAGAAGCATCTAAAAGTACTGAAATCGAGTTCGTTACATCGCCCAGCCGCGAACATTCTTTACATGTTAAAGGCAAGGAAAGTTTTACACGACTTATGGTAGGTGCTCTTGCGCTAAACGGTGTAACCGGTGAGCGGTTGGTTCGTGAAGCAACCGAAGTCGTGATAGCCACTGTAAGAAGTCCATACCAGGTTGCGAAGTTTACCTGTAAGTTTGCCGCTGATGGAGCACCCATTGAAGTTCAGTTTTTGACAGAAGAGCAGCGTCTAGCGAGTCGTGTAGGCGTAGGTGCGCACGTGCTGCATAAGCTGCGAAAACAGGCTAAGGGTTCAGACGAGCAGGTATATCAAGATGTCACTCCAGAAGCATTGGTTGAGCTGGCTCGGGTGCATGCACGGCGAGAAGAAGTTGGCGGGCACGCTCTAGTAGCGGGTAGCGTACGGCGGGGAGTAGATTTTAGAGTCCAAGTAGCCCGTTCAAAACCAGTTGAACACACATGGAAAGCACTCACTAGAAGAAAGTGAAAAACACAGCAAACTCATGCTATAGTGTAGCTAATGGCTAAAAAAAATAAATCTACTAACGCTGGATCATCGCAGACTGATGGCGGGTTTATATTGAAGGTGACGTTGTATGTCATTCTTGGGTCGTTGTGGTTGAAGGTGACGAAATCGGGAAGTAATTTACAGTTGCCGCTGCCGCTTGGTATGGCCTTGGGCATACTTTTTACGACACACGAGCACTTTAAAATCGATCGTAAGATTGAGTATGCGGTGTTGGTTGTAGCTGCGTTGTTTGGGTTTGTTGCACCTTATGGCCTGTTTATAAACCTGTAGTAGTTTATGCAACAGCTTGACAGGGGTTTGAGTTTTATGCTAATCTGTTTTCTACGTACAAACACGCCAAATATGGTGAAGTGAGGTAGGTCCGGTACTTGCCGGAAACCCCCGACCACCGCGGTTCTTTGTGTCAGTGTACAAGTCACAAAGACTGGTTGTTTGTAGAAGTAATAACACTCTAAATAACAAAGGAAGAGTGTGCGAGGGCTCGTATAGACGAGATGATGGCAGGCCGTGCAGCGTACGGTCAAGATATCAGAGTCAATCTAAAGAGCTCCACGTACATGATAAAAGCTATGAAAGCACTAATCACACGAAAGGTTGGCATGACGAGTACCATCGCAGAAGACGGTACGACTCAAGCTGTTACCTTGCTTTCCGCTAGTCCCTGTGTAATTACACAGGTGAAGACTGACGATTCCGATGGCTATACTGCCGTCCAGCTCGGTTGCGAGGAAGTAAAAGAAGAAAAGGTTGCCAAGCCACAAGCTGGCCATCTTAAGCAAGCCAAGATGATGGTACGTATTCTCCGCGAGTTCCGCGTCCCAGAAATCACCGAAGACCTCAAAGTTGGAACAACAATCAACGCCGAGGTCTTTTCAATTGGTGACGTAGTACACGTTACAGGCACGAGCAAAGGTAAAGGTTGGGCTGGCACCATTCGCCGCCACAACTTCCATCGAGGTCGAAAGACGCACGGTGGCCGCAGCTATCGCCGTGTCGGTTCAATCGGCTCTATGTACCCACAGCACATTTTGAAGGGTAAAAAAATGGCCGGCCATCTCGGGCATGATCAAGTAACGGTGCGCAATCTTAAGGTTGCACTTGTCGATGCGGAAAAAGGTTATATCGGCGTTGTTGGCGCTGTACCTGGTCCACGCAAAGGCATCGTTATCATCCGTGGGGAGGAGAAATAATTATGGCTACCCCTACATTTACAGCAACAGGTACCAAGGCAACAATAGCTGCAAAACTTAGCAGCGATGTCTTCGGTGTCGAAGTGAAGAATCATCAACTACTCAAACAAGCCTACGAAGCATATTTGGCCAATGGCCGCGACAACCTAGCCGTAGTAAAAACGCGCGGGCTTGTCCGTGGTGGCGGCAAGAAGCCATGGAAGCAGAAGGGTACTGGCCGAGCTCGTTTCGGTAGCTCACGTAACCCAATCTGGCGTGGCGGTGGTATCGTCTTTGGTCCAACTGGTCAGGAAAATTACAGCAAGAGGATCTCGACTACTAGTAAGCGTGTTGCTTTGCGTCAGGCACTTAGCCTCGCAAACGCGGATGGGAAACTGGTAATTATCGAGAAGCTCGCTAGCAAAGATGGCAAAACCGCAGAAATGGCTAAGCTTTTGACTAAGCTGGGCGCTGTTCGCGACACTCTCGTGGTCGTAGACGCTAAGATTCCTGAAGTCATTATGGCTACCGCGAACCTGCAGAACGTCATTCTGGTTTCTGCTACGTATCTCAACGTTTTCGATATTCTGAACGCAGATCATATCGTCATCACAAGCGATGCGTTGAAAGCTGTTGAAGCATGGCTTAAGCCAGTAGCTAAGACTGCAAAGGAGGACAAATAATGCATACTGTCAGACCACGACTGAGCGAAAAGGCCTTCCAGTTAAGCCAATCGACCAACACATTTGCTCTTGATGTACCGGCTGAACTCAATAAGCACGAGATTGCCGCAGCTATTGCTAAGCAGTTTGATGTAACTGTTGCCAGCGTGCGTATCGTTAATCGAAAAGGCAAAGAAAAGCGCGTTATGAACCTGACCGGTCGTCGTAGCAGCAACCGTAAGGGCACTCAAGCCGATATGAAAAAAGCCTATGTAACGCTTGCTAGCGGTAGTCACCTGCCATTCTTCCAAGCTGAGGAAACTGAGGTAAAAGATGCCGCTAAGGAAGCCGAAAAGGCCAAAAAATCTTCAGCTAAGAAAGATACAGAGCCTGCCGAGAAGAAAACGTCTGTCGTTAAAAAATTAACTGGCAAGGCTAAGAAGGAGAGCAAATAATGGCTATCAAAGCATACAATCCTACGACTCCTGGTCGACGCGGTATGTCTAGCCAGGACTTTGATGCCGTTACTACCAAGAAGCCATTGCGTTCATTGGTCAAAAGCACCAAACGCGGAAGCGGTCGTAATAATCAGGGGCGCATTACTACTCGTCACCAAGGCGGTGGTGCTCGCAAGCATTACCGCATGGTCAATTTCAGCTTTACTGGTGAAGGGGTCGTTGAGCACATTGAGTACGATCCAAACCGTAGTGCTCGTATCGCTCGTGTTAAGGATAGTAATGGTATATATCATTACATCCTTGCAACGAGTGGTATGCGCCAGGGGCAAACGCTGAGTGCTCACGATGAAGCACCCATCGAAAATGGCAATCGTTTGCCACTAAAAAACATCCCTGTCGGTACGACAATTCATGCTATAGAACTACAGCCTGGCCGTGGTGCGCAGATTGCCCGCAGTGCTGGTAATGGAGCTATGCTTATGGCTAAAGAAGGTGACTATGGTCAGGTACGTTTGCCGAGCGGCGAAGTACGCAAAATCGCTTTAGTTTGCACAGCTTCAGTTGGTGTTGTCGGCAACGAACAGCATCAAAATATAAAGGTTGGTAAGGCCGGTCGCTCACGCCATCTCGGTAAGCGTCCGAGTGTTCGTGGTGTTGTTATGAACGCTGTAGATCACCCACACGGTGGTGGTGATGGTGGCCGTCACCGTATGGCTAAAGCGCCTCGTACCCCATGGGGCCAGAAGACGCTTGGTTTCAAGACACGCCGACGCAAGAGCACTAACAATATGATCGTAAGAAGCCGTCATGCGGCCAAGAGGAAATAGGTAATGAGTCGTTCACTGAAGAAGGGGCCGTTTATCGATCCGAAGCTAGCGAAAAAAGTCGCTGCGCTTGGCCCAGAGGATCGCACAATTATCAAGACATGGGCACGTGCTAGTACGATTGCACCAGAGTTTGTTGGTAAAACGTTTGCCGTTCATAACGGTAAGGTTCATGTACCAGTTTTCGTCACCGAAAACATGGTTGGTCACAAACTCGGTGAATTTAGCCCAACCCGTAAGTTCCGTTCTCACGGTGGAAAGCTAGCGAAAGGTAAGTAGGCATGAGTGTTAAAGCAGAATCCAAAGGTGTTCGCTTGAGCCCGCGCAAAGTAGCCGCAGTGGCTTCACTGGTACGTGGCCGCACTGTTGCTGACGCCATAGTTATTTTAGAGCACACGCCTCGCCGTGCAGCATTGCCGGTTCTCAAGACTATCAAGAGTGCACAAGCTAATGCTTCGCACAATCACAACTACAAAGCTGACACGCTTCGTATCGTTGAGATTACTGTAAACCATGGCGCTCGTATGAAGCGCTATCGCCCAGCAGCTATGGGTCGTGCATTGCCGTACATGAAGCGCAGTAGCCATATCCGCGTGCTAGTTGATGGTGAACAACGTCCAGTCAAGCAACCTGCAGCCGCTAAGCCTGCAGCTAAGAAGGAGGCAAAATAATGGGTCAGAAAGTTAACCCCATTTCTATGCGCCTGCAGGCCAATAAAGATTGGCGGAGCAAATGGTTCGTTGGTAAACGTGAGTATGCCAACTACCTCGCACAGGACCTTAAGGTGCGTAAGCTCGTCCAAGAAAAGTTCGGAACGCGTGGCGCTATCAATAAAGTAGACATAGAGCGATCACCTAACTTAGTGACAGTTACAATCGCAACCGCAAAAGCCGGTGTCGTAATCGGACGAGGTGGTCAAGGAGCTCAAGAGACCAAAGCAGCTATCGAAAAAGTCTATGGTGTACCTGTTCGCGTCAATATCGAAGAGGTGAAAAAGCCCGATTTACATGCTAAGTTGGTCGCAGAAAACATAGCGCATCAACTTGAGCGACGTATGAGCTTCCGCCGCGCTATCAAAAGTGCCAGCGCTGCTTCGATGCGGGCCGGTGCTAAGGGTATCCGTATCGAGGTCGCTGGTCGTTTGAATGGTGCAGAAATGAGCCGCCGCGAAAAGGAGGCTGTAGGTTCTGTACCACTTCACACCATTCGCGCGGATATCGATTTTGCTTCTGCTCGAGCCAATTGGCCTGGAGCCGGCATCATCGGCATCAAAGTATGGATCTATAAGGGGGACAAATAATGACTGTGTCCTTACATTTACCATTTAACATTTTTTCATTTATCAAAATAGAATTGGTAAATAGGATAATGACAAATAATTGGCAAATGAATAATGATATATGCCAAATGGCAGATCCGAAAGGAGATGCATAATGTTGTTACCCAAGCGAACAAAGTTCCGAAAAGTCCGTAAGGGCAAGATCCGAGGTGTCGCTACCGCTGGTCATTATATAGCTTATGGTGATTTTGCTTTGCAAGCACAGGGGCATGAGCGTATTACTAGCCGCCAGATAGAAGCGAGTCGTCAGGCGATGACCCGATACATCAAGCGTGGCGGTAAAATCTGGATCCGCATTTTCCCGCATACTCCTGTTACTCGTAAGCCACTTGACGTCAAAATGGGTAGTGGCAAGGGTAGCCCTGAATTCTTCGTTGCAAAAGTTAAGCCAGGCACCATCATGTTTGAGATGCAGGGCGTAAGTGAAGAAGTTGCTCGAGAAGCAATGCGTTTGGCTAGCCATAAATTGCCAGTCAAGACGAAGTTTCTCGTGAAGGAGGGTGCGTAATGAAAATAGCAGACATACGTAAACTCAGCACCGCTGAGCTCACTACTGAAACATCGAAGCTTAAAGACGAGATTGCAGAGCTACGCCGGCATATCTACATGGGCGATAATCAGAACGTCCGTGCAGTACGCGGCAAGCGAAAAGACCTTGCCCGGATGCTGACCGTGTTAGGTGAACAACTGGTAAAGGAGGCAAAATGAAATCGATTAACGAATTACGATTAATGATTAACGAATTCATTCGTTCTTCCTTAATCGTTAATCATTACTCAATCACCGGAGGGAACGCATAATGGCGAAATCAATTACTGGTGTCGTCAGCAGCGCGAAGGCCGATAAAACTATCGTCGTTACTGTGCGGGAGCGCAAAACGCATCCCCTGTATCGCAAGCAATATACGATTACCAAGAAGTTTATGGCTCATGACGAGAACAACCAAGCTAAAGAAGGTGACAAAGTTGTTATCGTCGAAACACGACCTATCAGCAAGCGAAAAAGCTTTGCATTACAGGCGGTAGTCGAAATAGCGGAAGTAAAGCACGTTGAACCTGAAGCCGCCAAGGCAAATAAGGCTGATGCAGAGGAGGACAAGTAATGGTCCAACAAGAAACGCGGCTAGTGGTGTGCGACAACAGCGGCGCAAAGGAGATACTTTGTATCCGCGTCCTGGGAGGCACACGTCGCCGTTACGCAAAAGTCGGTGATATTATCACAGCAACCGTGAAAGACGCCAACCCAAGCGGAAACGTTAAGAAGAAATCTGTCGTTAGGGCAGTTGTAGTTCGTACCCAAAAGGAAATCAAGCGAAAAGATGGGAGCACCATCAAGTTTGATGACAATGCTGCAGTCATTATCAATGACGACAAGAACCCTAAGGGCACACGTATATTTGGACCTGTTCCTCGTGAACTTCGCGATATGGGTTATGCCAAGATCATCAGCTTGGCCCCGGAGGTACTCTAAATGAGAGTCAAGAGTCAAGAGATAAGAGATAAGAGAATGAAGATTAGATTGAAGAAGGGCGATTTAGTCCAAGTGTTGTCCGGCAAGTACAAGGGCAAGCAAGGCAAGGTCGTCGCTACTCACCCAGCAGATAACAAAGTTACAGTCGAAGGGGTGAACATCGTTAAGAAGCACCAAAAGCCTAACAAGGCTCATCCACAGGGTGGTATATTGGAAATAACCAAACCCATTTGGGTAAGCAAGGTTGCTATCGTAGATCCTACTGCCAATAAACCAAGCCGAATAGGCTACAAGCTAAACAACGATGGTAGTAAGACGCGTGTATTTAAAAGCTCTGGCAAGGAGATAAAGTAATGGCTGAAGCTACTGCAAAAAAACCAGCGGCAAAAAAGGCCACACCTACTTATGTTGCTCGCCTGAAGACAGCATATAACGACGTCTATGCCGCAGAACTATTGAAAGAACTTGGTCTCAATAACCCACATCAGGTACCCCGCCTTGAAAAGATTGTCGTGAATGTTGGTCTTGGCAAAGCTAAAGAAGACAAGAAAACTATCGAAGCAGCTAAAAACACGCTACGCAAAGTAACTGGCCAAGAGCCTGTAGAGACCGTGGCAAAAAACTCGATTGCTGGTTTTAAACTGCGCGAGGGTAATATGATTGGACTTAAGCTCACACTACGTGGTGAGCGGATGTATGAGTTCATGGATCGTTTGGTCAATATCGTATTGCCGCGTTTGCGAGACTTTCATGGTGTCAGCAACAAAGCTTTTGATAAGCAAGGCAATTACAGCATCGGCCTAACCGATCAAAGTGTTTTCCCTGAGCTGACATTCGAAGAAACGACTACGCCACACGGCATGCAAGCCGTATTTGTTGTAAAGTGTCAGGATAAAGCACATAGCAAGGCATTGCTGCAGAAATTTGGTATGCCGTTCGAAAAGGAGAATAAGTAATGGCAAGAAAATCAAATCTGGCTCGTGATAAAAAACGGATAAAGATGATTGAAAAGTACGCGGCGAAGCGCGCCGAACTTAAAGAACTCGGTGACTTTGAAGGGCTTGCAAAGCTGCCACGAAATTCTAGCCCGACACGTCGTAAAAACCGCTGTATTGAGACGGGTCGCCCACACGCTTACATGCGACAGTTCGGGTTGAGCCGTATCGCATTCCGCGAACATGCAAGCAAGGGTGAAATCCCTGGTGTAACGAAAGCGAGTTGGTAATATGAGTGTGACTACAACAGACCCTATCGCTGACATGCTGACACGTATCCGTAATGCGATTGCTGTCGGGAAAAGCGAAGTCAGCTTGCCGCATAGCAAGATAAAAGAAAACGTAGCTATTTCACTGCGCAATAATGGATTTTTGCAGGATGTAGCGGTGACCGACCTGAGCGTCGGAAAGCAGCTTCGTATAACCATCAATTTAGATGGCGAAAACCCAAAGATTACCGAAATCAAGCGATTGAGTAAGCCTGGCCGTCGTCAATACACTAATGCTCGTGAAGTTCCACAGGTGAAGCGTGGGCGTGGTGTACTGATAATTAGCACAAGTAAAGGCCTTATGACCGGCGAAGAAGCAAAAGCTCAAGGCGTCGGTGGTGAGTTAATCTGCCAAGTATATTAATAAGAAAGAAAGGAGAGATAAGAGATAAAAGATAAGAGATAAGAGCAATCAAACTCTTAACTCCTAACTCATAACTCTTACCTCTAACTATCACAATGAGTCGAGTAGGAAAACTACCCATCACGATCCCAAGCGGTGTGACAATCACTGTCGACTCAGATGCCATTAAGGTATCTGGGGCCAAAGGGAATCTCGAAACCCCGCAGCTTGCGGGTGTCACCGTTACAATTCAGGACGGCGTACTAACGGTAACTCGTGCCAATGACGAGCCAAAGATACGAGCCGCCCATGGCCTCATGCGTGCATTGATAAACAATATGGTTGTCGGTGTAACCCAGGGTTTTAGTAAGCAACTTGAGCTAAATGGTGTCGGCTATCGCGTTGCTCTGCAAGGAGCTGACCTTAAGCTTAACATTGGTTTTAGCCACGATGTCATTTACAAAGTACCGCAAGGTGTTCAAGTAGTTGTCGAGCAGAACAAAATGACCGTTAGCGGTATAAATAAGCAGCAAGTTGGCCAAGTTGCGGCTGAAATTCGTGCGTTGAAGAAACCAGAACCGTATAAGGGCAAGGGCATAAAGTATGCTGATGAACGTATTTTGCGTAAGTCAGGTAAGTCAGGAAAGGATAAATAATCATGAGCGTATCTCAGAAAAATTTGCAGCGCGCTCAGCGTAAATATCGCATCCGCGCTACCGTACAAGGCACAACTGAGCGTCCTCGCTTGAGTGTATTTGTTAGCAACACCAATGTCAGTGCTCAAATAATCGACGATAGCAAACACCACACCATAGCAGCCTGCACAAGTGTCGGCAGCAAAGTCGCAAAGGGTACAATGACAGAAAAAGCTTCTTGGGTTGGTGCTGAAATCGCCGCAGCCGCTCAGAAGGCAAAGGTTAGTAAAGTTGTATTTGACCGCGCAGGTAAACAATACCATGGTCGTGTAAAAGCCCTCGCCGATGCGGCACGGGAGAAAGGATTGGAGTTTTAGTATGGCCGAAAATACTCAAGCCCAAGCTATGCAGACTGCCGCTGCTGAAACCGCAGCTAAAAATCAAACTCGCCCTCCTCGTGGCGGTCGTCGTGATGGTGGCCGACCAGCTCGTGCACAGGCTACAGCTCCAGAGGAAAAGCAATTCGATGAACGCGTCGTCCATATTGATCGCGTTGCTCGTGTTGTTAAGGGTGGTCGTCGCTTCCGTTTCCGAGCGCTAGTCGTTGTAGGTGATCATAAGGGCAAGGTCGGAATCGGAACTGCTAAGGGTGCCGATGTGACCGCTGCAGTCAGTAAAGCAACAGAAGTTGCTAAGAAGCATTTCGTGAACATTCAGCTTTACAAGGGAACTGTTCCACACGAAGCTGAGGCCAAGGTTGCCGGCGCTCGTATACTTGTCATGCCTGCAGCCGCAGGTACTGGCCTGATCGCAGGTGGCGTGGTTCGCACTGTGCTGGAAGTAACAGGTGTTAGCAATGCACTCAGCAAGTCACTTGGTTCGAGCAACAAGACCAATATTGCATATGCGACAATCGCAGCACTTCAAAGCATAGAACCAAGCAAAAACTGGGTTACAACTAAACTGAAAGCAGCTAGAAAATCCACGCAGACAGAAAAGAAGCCTGTTGTCAAAAAGGAGGCTGAGTAATGAAGTACAATGATTTACAAAGCGCTCCAAAGAAATCGCCCAAGCGTGTTGGTCGTGGAATTGCTGCCGGTCAGGGTAAGACTGCCGGTCGTGGTACGAAAGGACAAGGCGCGCGCACAGGATTCAGTAAGCGACCTGGGTTTGAAGGTGGTCAAAACCCACTTATGCAGCGTTTGCCAAAGTTGCGGGGCTTCCGCAGCCTTAAACCCAAGGCTGAAAATATATACACAGACCAATTGCAGGCACTCGGCGCCAAGGTCGACAATGCAAGTCTAGCCGCAAAAGGGCTTGTGTCTTCAGAATTTGTTACTGTAAAACTATTGTACCGTGGTGATATTTCCAAAAAAGTCACCGTGGAACTGCAAGCTGCTAGTGTGAAGGCAGTCGATGCGCTTCAATCGGCCGGTGGCGTATTTGTGGCTGTGCCGCGTCAAAAGCGAGTGGCTAAGGCTCAAAAAGACTAAAGATCACAGCAAACTTTTCAAAAGACCACGCGCAATGCGTGGTCTTTTTTAATGGATATTCTCATATCTTTTCTGTCAGATTATCCACGAAACCCCTTGGATCCCTATAAAGTGAGGTGGTTTTTGAAGACGTGCATAAGGGATTCTCACTGTTTTTATGTATGCCATATTTACTACTTTCGTAGTTCACATTAGATAAAATCGCATCATCAGCTTGGCGGTGGTTACAAAACCTTGTATACTACTTCCGAGAAGTTTTACTAGATAAAGAATAGGGAACAACAGTGAACTGGAAGGTTATTGGAGCGTCGTTCAAACAAGCTGACATGCGTAAGCGGATATTCGGCGTGCTCATGATTCTACTCATTTTTCGCATACTCGCACACATTCCCGTACCTTTAGCAGATCCTCAGACGCTGCAGCAAGTTCTTAAGAATTTATTTACGTCACAAAATACCCCGCAACTATTAAGTTTTATCAATGTACTTAGCGGTGGTGCACTTGCAAACTTCTCTATTATGATTGCAGGGCTTGGTCCATACATCAACGCTTCTATTATCATGCAACTACTCACTAAGGCAATACCTAAGCTCGAAAATATGCGTAAAGATGGAGAGTCGGGGCAGAAAAGAATTAACCAATACACTCGACTCTTGACGCTTCCGTTAGCGATAATCCAGTCAATAGGTGTTATATACCTAGTACGTGCCCAGGCGCAACAGGTTGGAGGTATTGGAGATATAACTGCAAACACCTCTATTTGGCAGTGGGTACTCATGATTGCTGCCCTCACCGGTGGTTCTATGCTACTCATGTGGATGGGCGAACTCGTGACTGAAAAGTCAGTTGGTAACGGTATATCCCTGCTAATTACTGTCGGCATCGTTAGTGGGCTGCCAGCAACTATTTCTCAGATAGCCTCATCTGTCTACGATAAAAGCAACAAGTGGAGTCTGTTCGGTAAAGAGCTGCCAATAAATGAAAAAGCGTTTTGGTACGCACTTATCATCCTCGTAGCTGTATTGCTCACTACTTGGATTGTCGTCATGCTAAACGAAGCCTCTAAGCGCTTGACCGTGAATTATGCAAAGCGTGTTCAGGGGAATCGGGCGTATGGCGGCGTAACCACAACGTTGCCAGTAAAACTAATCACTGCTGGTGTCGTGCCGATAATATTCGCTGTTGCATTCTTGAGCGTTCCAAGTTTCGTTGGGCAACTTCTTAGTTCGAATAACAGCGAGCGGCTACAGAAAATCGGCCAAGATCTGGTAGTTTGGTTTCAGAATCCTTCAGCAAGTAGCTTCGCGGCTGGTGGCTGGGAGCCATATATATACCCGGTTACATACTTCATGCTTGTATTTTTGTTTACCTTCTTTTACACCAGTATTACCTTCAATAGCAAAGAAATTGCTGAAAATTTGCAAAAGCAGGGCGGCTTTATAGAGGGTGTCAGGTCTGGTTTGCAGACAGAAAAGTATCTTTCAAAAACAGTCAATAAGCTCACTCTCTTCGGGGCCATATGTTTAGGGATACTTGCAATAATGCCTATAATTGCGCAAATATTCTTAAATACAGACATTGCACTAGGCGGCACCAGTGTGCTCATTCTTGTAGCGGTGTCGCTTGAGACGCTACGTGCTGTTGAGTCACGCGCACTTATGATTACCTATGACCAATACAGCCGCGATGACTTCTTCTACGACTCTACTGGGGGCGATGATCTAATGGCAACGACCGGTGGAGCTAAATATATGCGCTATGTTCCTAAATCTCTTCATCGGCTTAGGACAAAAAAGGCACAAAAATAAGATTCTAATTCAGGGTATAGCCAAATACCTTAAAACACTTTACAGCACGTCGTAAAAAATGCTATACTAGCGGGACGTTATAACCTATGTCGAGTAATAAGGAAGTCATTGAACTAAGCGGCGTAATAGTCGAGACCCTCCCAGGGACTCAGTTTCGTGTAGAACTTGAAAACGGACATCAGATTATAGCGCACGTAGCTGGCCGCATGCGGAAGCATTTTATCCGTATCGTGCCTGGCGATAACGTGACGGTAGAACTAACGCCTTACGATCTAACGAAGGGCCGAATAACCTACCGAAAAGGTTGAACTTTCTAGGGATTGATTCATCCGGACTGATTTGGCAATTGCCGGTCGATGTACGGATCAATCCTTCGAAAGTTCGATCGACCAGTATCAATTAAGCAGTGAGTCATCGCTGGAAGGAGCAATGATCCGTACATGAAAGTACGTGCAAGCGTCAAAAAGATTAGCCCCGACGACAAAATCGTGCGTCGTAAGGGGCGTCTCTATGTAATCAACAAATCTAAACCTAAGCATAAGCAGAGGCAGGGCTAACATATGGCACGCATATCAGGGGTTACAATCCCAGCCGAAAAGCAGATATGGGTTGCTTTGACCTATGTCTTTGGCGTCGGGCCTAAAACGGCTGACGACATTTTGACAGCGGCAAAAGTAGAGCGAACGGTCAGAACGAAAGACCTTACGGACGCTGAAATTGCCCGTATCCAAGACTACATAAATGAGCACTACACAGTAGAAGGTGAACTACAACGCATCGTGAGCAGCAATATCAAGCGTCTTAAAGACATTGGTAGCTACCGTGGTTTGCGTCATAAGAATAATCTACCTTCTCGCGGACAGCGTACGAAGACAAACGCTCGCACGCGTCGCGGAAAGAAAATCACCGTTGGTGGTACGGCGAAGAAAGTAGCTTCAAAGACTTAGGATTAATATGGCAGATACATCGAATAACACAGCTGTTGCCAAGAAAAAGAAAGCCAAGCGCAGTGTTCCTGCGGGTCAGCTTCATGTTCAGGCCAGCTTCAACAACACAATCGTTACTTTAACAGACAGCCAAGGCGGTGCGCTCGCAGCATCGAGTGCTGGAGCATGCGGATTCCGCGGTTCTAAAAAAGGCACGGCCTATGCTGCACAGGTAGCAGCAGAAAAAGCTGGTACTATCGCCAAGCAGGCGTACGGCTTGTCTCGCGTCAATGTTTTCGTCAAGGGTGTTGGTCTTGGTCGTGACGCAGCAATCCGCGCTATGCAGACGGTAGGCATCGGCGTTGAAAGCATCGTGGATGTTACTGGCGTGCCGCATGGTGGCGTTCGCCCTAAAAAATCGAGGAGGGTTTAGTCTATGGCACGTGATACTCACTCCATCGTAAAAATGTCGCGTCGTGAAGGTTATGCTCTTCACCCTAAGGCACATAAGGCGTTAGCCAAGCGAACAAATGCCCCTGGGCAGGCTGCTGGCGGTCGTATGCGAAACAAGCCAAGCCAGTACGCATTACAGTTGCGTGAAAAGCAAAAGGTAAAGCGTCTGTACGGTTTGCTAGAGAAGCAATTCAGTAACCTTATGGCAGAAGCCTCGCGCACACCAGGTCAATCTGGAGCTACTCTATTACAGTATCTAGAACGTCGTCTTGACAATACCGTATATCGTGCGGGATTCGCGCCAAGCCGTCGAGCTGCTCGCCAACTAGTAACCCATGGTCACTTCATATTGAATGGACGACGTGTCGATGTCCCATCGATTCGTGTCCGTGAGGGCGATGTTATTGAGCTTCGCGCTCACAGCAAGGCAAACGAGTATTTTAAGAAGCTCGACGACACGAGTCCAGCTCCTAGCGCAACGCCTGCATGGCAAACGGTTGACCGTAAGAAAATCAACATCAAAGTGACTGGCAAGCCAGCCCGTGATGATGCCGAACAAGATATTAACGAACAACTAATCGTCGAGTACTACTCACGCTAACGGAAAGGGACATCTATAGACATGTCAAAAATGATTCATACGCCAGGACTTGTAGCTGTCGACGATCATAGCGATACTAGCAGTACGTTTGTGATTGAACCACTACAAACTGGATACGGCATGACGCTTGGTAACAGTTTGCGTCGTGTCCTGCTATCCAGCATCAGCGGTGCAGGTGTCACTAGCTTCAAGATAGAAGGCGTTACACATGAGTTCACAACGATAAATGGCGTTAAAGAAGACGTCGTAGCCATCATGCTAAACCTTAAGCGGTTGCGCTTCCGCGTTTATGGCGATGATGCACAAACGTTGCGAATTGTGAAAAAAGGTAAGGGTGTTGTTACTGCCAGGAATATCCAAGGCAACGCTGACGTGGAGGTAGTAAATGCTGATCAGGTCATAGCAACGCTCGATGATGATAAGGCAAACTTGGTGATAGATCTCGTTGTAGAGACGGGTAGAGGCTACCGCACGATAGAAGAAAGCACCGCAAAGAAACAGAGTGATTTTATAGCTCTCGATGCCATCTTCAGCCCTGTTGTACGTGTTCGCTACAAAGTAGATAAGACACGTGTTGGACAAATGACTGACCTCGATAAACTTAGCGTTACAATCGATACCGATGGTACGATTACTCCGCGCGATGCTTTCGAAGAAGCTGCTGCTATTCTGGTAAATCAGTACTCAGCGCTTGCTGGTAAGACACGCTTACCTTCACAGGATACGGCGCCCGTAGCCGTAGCAACCGACGATGCAATCAGCGATGATGGCTCCATGCTAACTACAAGTATCGAAGACCTGAATCTAACCGCCAGGACGACGAATGCTCTCATAAACAACGACATTCACACTATCCAGGATTTATTCGCTCTGAGCGATGCCGAACTGCGTGACCTAAAGGGTTTTGGTAGCAAGGCGCTCGATGAAGTCAAAGATAAATTGGCGGAACTGGAGCTCTAGATGCATAGACATGGATATCAGGGAACGAAGTTTGGTCGTGAACGTGACCAGCGCGAAGCTCTCGTCAAGAGTCTGGCTGAAGCGTTAATAATCCACGGGTCCATCCAAACGACCGTTCCTAAGGCAAAGACAGTCATAGGCTATGTTGAAAAGCTGATAACAAAGGCTAAAAAAGGCGACCTACACAACCGACGACAAGTTATTGCTGGCCTACAAACCGTAAGCACCGCACATCGGCTTGTCGATGAGATTGCACCTAAGTTAACAACACGAAATAGTGGGTATCTTCGCATTGTGCATACTGGCAGCCGTCGAGGTGACAATGCTGAAATGGCTCGTATCAGTTTTGTTGATGATTTAAAAGAAGCGCCTGTTGCCAAGTCTGCAGCAAAAGCCCCAGTCAAACAGCGTCATGATGAAACTGCACAAGCACACGGCGCTAAAGTAGCAGCAGCTACCTCAACACGATCCGGTAAAGTTGCTGGTCAGAATCTGAGCCATAAGCCAGCGGTCCAAGTCCGTAAGTCAGGAGAGAAATAATGGCAACATATTCAGCTAAACCTAGCGACGTTACCCGAAAATGGTATGTTGTAGACGCATCAGAAACAACTCTCGGACGCGCCGCAACACAGATAGCTACCCTGTTGACAGGCAAAGGAAAGCCTATGTTTACAGCCCATATAGATTGCGGTGATTTCGTAGTCGTAGTAAATGCCGACAAACTTCGAGTTACAGGTGGTAAAGAAGAAAAGAAAATGTACTATCGTCACAGCGGATTTCCTGGTGGCTTAACCGAAACGAAACTCAAAGACGTTATGGCTAAAGATTCAACAGAAGTCATTTACAAAGCTGTACGTGGGATGCTTCCCGTCAATAAGTTACGTGATGGACGCCTCAAGCGTCTAAAGGTCTACGCTGGTGCAGAGCACGAACATGCAGCTCAAAAACCAGAAATCGTAAGTTTGAAAGGGGCTAAATAGTCATGGCCGATACAAAACACTACTATTACGCTCTCGGTCGTCGTAAAAGTGCAACTGCTCGCGTGCGGCTGATGAACGGTAAAAACGGCACAATCGTCGTTAATGACAAGCCGATTACTGAGTATTTTGCGGAAAGCAAGTTACTGATGAATGAAGTGTACAAGCCATTCACCGTACTTGAGCTACCGGCAAAGGACTATGATGTCACAGTTGTCGTAACCGGCGGTGGTCACGCTGGCCAAGTTGACGCTATTCGCCTTGGCATTGCAAAAGCCCTCGTTGAAAAAAGTGAAGACTACAAGTCCACATTACGTCGTGCAGGTCTCTTAGGTAGAGACACGCGCGAACGTGAACGCAAGAAATTTGGCCTTAAGGGTGCTCGTAAACAGCGCCAATTCACCAAACGATAGTTGTACAGACTACCCAACAAAAACTCCCGAACATTCGGGAGTTTTTATAGTTCCACTGTATGTAAAACTAGCTTAATCTATAGCTTTCACCCTCTGTTATGGGCTATACTATAGGCAAATATGCATAAGGGCAATGAGGGTGGGGTATGAGACCCAAACTGAACGAGGCTATTACCATGGCGATCGCTTCGGGCGTTCCGCCTAGCATGCTTGCCGATGTACTCGGGAGTGTTGGTTGGCCAAGAGTGATGGTAAATCAGGCGGTAGATGAATGGCTAGCCAAAAATGCTCAGCATGCCAATAAGACTGATTTCAAAACTTGGCTAAAAAAATACCAGAAAAGAGCACTTCCGGCGGTAGGTATCGTTGTGCTACTAGGGTTGGGCCAGGCTGTGTTTACATTGCTTAGGCCGTGGCCTACAAAAATTATGGTTGATTCTGCGCTGGGTACAATCCCCGCCCCAGGACCGTTAAGTGCCTACACTCATCAGCCTATTTTGATTGCAATTACTTCGGGATTGACATTGTTGATTTTTATATTCGGATCGGCTTTTGCATGGATGAGCGACTTTATGCTGCTTAAAATAGGTTTTTGGCTGAACCGCTCAATAAAAGCCGAGTCATTCCGTCATATTTTACATCTTCCCTTATACCATCAAGAACGATTGGCCAAAGGTGATTATGTATATAGGCAAAACGTGGTCACAAACAGCCTATCGGATCTAGTACTTGGTTCGACAGCCGCGATCATAAGTTCGGTCATTATGATTATTGGTGTACTCGGCATTATGGCTAGTTTTAGCGTCAGTTTAACATTGGTGTCAATTGTGCTTATGCCGCTTTTGTATGTTACGATGCGGTTTGTCGGGCCTAAAATGGGCCAATACTCTCGTCAGCTGACTGAGATAAACAGCAAAACTGCCAGTACTATCAATGAAGCAGTTGATAACGCCGAAACCGTGCAAGCATTTACGCTTGAAGACAAGCTGCTACTTAAGGTAGATGATCTGTGGCATGCCGGCTATCGTGCAACACAGAGAAATTTGATGTGGAGCAACCTGCTTCGCTATACAAACACGTTCTTTGTTGTTTTGGCGACGGCTATCGTTATGTATTTTGGTGGCACAGCCGCTATGAACAATCAAATGACTTTTGGACAGTTATTTGTATTCATGACGTATATGGGCTATCTTTTAAACCCTGTCGAAAGTTTGGTACGAAAGATAACTACACGTTACCAGAAGATCATAGATGTTGGACGCGTTTACGATGTGCTCAGTGACCATGAAGGTATAGAGGACCTCAGAAAAGATCGGCAGGTACCTCCTAACATCCAGGGGGTGATTGATTTCCAAAATGTGAGCTATTCATATCAAGGGCGGCCTGTCTTTCAGAATCTAACACTGCATATCAATAAAGGGGAAAAGGTCGGCATTATTGGTCCAAGCGGGGGCGGGAAGAGTACCCTATTGAAGCTGCTACCGTTATTTGTTGAGCCTCAAAGCGGGTCTATTTTGGTAGACGGCATCGACATACAGTCTGTTTCACTACAAGGTCTACGCCAAAAAGTAGCGTGGGTCAGTCAGGCGCCACAGTTATTTGCGGGAAGTATCTTAGAGAATATTTATGATGGCGATATTTACAGGCAGGTTAACTTAGATGAAGTTAAGCACGCAGTAGAGGTGGCAAATGTACTTGAGTTTACTGTCAAACTGCCTATGGGTGTCAATTCCCCAGCGGGTGAAAATGGCTCTTCACTGAGCGGAGGACAAAAGCAGCGAGTTGCAATAGCACGTTCGTTAATTAAAGATGCGCCAATAATGTGCCTAGATGAACCGACAGCAGCACTTGACGCCAAAAGTGAAAACTATATTCGGGATTCTCTTATGCAAATTATACAAAACAAAACAGTTCTCATGGCTACTCATAGAAAGTCGCTGCTAGCCTTAATGGATACGATATACGTTCTCGATAATGGTGTGTTGCGCAATGTAAACGAACTAGGAGGGTTAGATCATTACTTGAAACTCCTCGAGGGCTTGACCGAGCAACAAATTGCGCGACAGATTGAAGAAGACAAATGGTTTGTGCGCCCTGAAAATATGGCACAAGCAGGACTACAAGATGCTGCTGAACCTGTAGCACGCGATGTGACACCCCATAACGATAGTAAAGAATCGACTAGTTCAGCAGATGCACGTCCGCAAATATTTACATTGCAACAAACTCCAGAAGAAATATATGCATCTTCAGATTCTGCGCCAGGCGTAATCGTTCATCGTAAAGATGATTGGGGAGATATCGATGAAGTGGTTATAAAGTTGCATTAGGCATAACACAGAACTACATAACGTAAGGACATGGTACTATAGATAAACATGAGCGTATTAAAAAGATTTCGGCAACAAAGACATGTGCTAGGCTCTCGTGCTGATATAGTCTTGGTGGCCGCAGATTACGAGTCTATAGAACACGTTTTTCATAGCGTTTGGCACACTATAACTGAGTTTGACATTCGTTTTAGTCGGTTCAGACCAGATAGTGAAATATCACAATTTAATGAAAAGGCTGGGCAGTGGGTTGGTATATCGGCTGACTTTACCGAACTACTCACAGTATGTAAAAAATATGCTCATATAACTGAAGGATTGTTTAACCCATTCGTATTGCCAGCTTTGCAAGCCGCTGGTTATCGGGGATCCTGGCCGCATGTGGAGCAAGCCGATCCGCTTCTGGATGTACGGTCAAGGCACATGGTTAGCTCAAATGAGATTGAAATCACCGAAGTTAGTGCACGCATCCCAGAAGAAACCGCAATAGATATCGGAGGCATCGGTAAAGGCTATATGCTCGATACGCTCGCAGCCCTTCTCGAACGTATGAATGTTAGCAGATACTACATCTCACTTGGTGGCGATATAATCTGTCACGGGTTTGACGCAGATTATAACCCATGGCGAATCGGTATATCTGCAGCTCGTCAGAGGGGCGCTCGGGTGGGGCTTATATCGAATAACATCGGCGAGGTCCTGGCTATCGCATCATCAAGTGTAGTTAGGCGTAGTGGTTCGGGTTGGCATCATATAATAGACCCTCGAACCGGTAAACCAACCAGCACCTCCATACTTATGGCAACGGTTGTAGCTAGTTCAGGCACTGCAGCTGATATATTTGCAAAGACTTGCATTATTGATCCCGAAGCCCATTGCCTAAAAGACCAGATAGATAGTTCCATTAAGGCAATTTGCTTACAGTTGAAAGATACCAGCGTTACAGTGCCGTTCGGATCGAATCTTATAGTTATATCGTAACCTTCAACTAGTAATTAAAAAGCCCTCCAGATCGAAAGGCTTTTTAATGTTTGCTTTAACTTGAACTTACGATGCGCCCGTCATGCCAACTACATCTACTGGGTTTGATGCAGATGTATCGTTCTGACCGCTCCCACTTGTGTCTACGGTGCCCCCATATACGGGCGTAGTGTCAGCGGGCGCTTGTGTGTTTGTAGCACTTTCGCCACTCTGTTCAGTTGAAGCAGGTGTTGATCCGGTGTCAGAACTTTGCCAGTCGGAAGCAGGACCGGCAGATATGTCTTGACCGCCAGCAACAGGTACCGAGTCAGCTGGCTGATCATTTTGTGTCGGATATGACGGTTGAACGGTTGATGTATTGCTACCCGAATTTTGCCAGTTCGTCGAAGGGTCATTAGCAGCGGGCTGCTGATTGTTTGAAACATTGCTGCTAGATTGACCACCCTGATTGTCACTGACCGGAATTGCTGGAATTGGCTGGTCAGCTTGGCCAGGTAGCGGCTGTGCTTGTGTTCCAGAATTACCGCTTTGCCAATTGGTCGATGAGTCATCGCTGGTAGGATGCTGGTTATTCCAATAACCCCCTTGGTGCGGATCGGATGGCGTCACGGATCCGTCGCTAGTAGGGCTTTCTGCGCCAGTCGATTCGCCTTGAACCGCCTGATCACCGCCGTTCCAGTGGCCGCCGCCATGATGATGACCATGCTCATGATGATGATCACCATGATGATGCCCGTCGTGATGATGCCCACCATGACGGCCAAAGCCAAAGTGACCACCATGGCCACCCTGTTCATTAGCATCACCGGTGGCGCCAGCGTTGCTTGCTGAGTAATCTTGCTGATCGTCCACGTAAACCTCCTAAATTGATGTATTTGTTTTATTATAGTTCTTTCTTGCAAGTTAAACATACCATGGTCAATTTATGTGCGTCAAATTTTTGCCAGGGAAAGATGAGAAAAATAAACAGGCTGCGCATTCATTCGCCTAGTCTATCTATGAAAGCATCCTTGCGTCGAATAGCATTAAGCTGTACCATAAGCGTATAGAACAACAGTGTTACAAAGTTGTAAGAATGTCATCGTAATATGAGCAAGAAATTTCAAAAGCAAAAAAAGGGTGTTAATGATAGAAAACCAAACGTCTTGCATGTAAAGACGCTGGTTCTATTGGGCTTACTGATGGAATTCGTAAGTTTCAGCATACCCATGTTTTCCATGGCACATGCTGATTCTGGCAGTTCGGCTCCCGAAAGAGATTCCATGATGGTTGAGAAATTGTCGCAGAACGTTTTGATACAGTTTGGACATGCACAATGACTGGATTCGGTGCAGCAAAGAATCACATTGGACGATTTTGTAAAAGTATAGCTATAAAGCGTTTATCTAGAAAGAAACTGTGGGTAACTAGTAGCATACTATTATTCGCATGCGTCGGCACGTATATGTTATATCTTTCTCATGCCGCAACAGGCGATTGGATGTCCGGCGCAAGTAATTATGCCGGTAATCAAGACTTTGGCACATGGCGGGGAGAGCCGGTAACTATTGTTGGAACTTGGTGTGATATACCTGATTGTACAGACGGGTCGTCCGCAAGTGAGTATGATTTTTTCAATGGCGCTATGGATATTGCCATCGGCGGCATTTTTAAGGGAAATGGTGAATCTTGGTCTGCCGCGGCCAACGGTGCTTATAATGCTCGTTGGCAAAATGCCATTAACAATATCGCATCACATCGCAGCGGCAAAGGGACTACATTTGTTCGCTTCGCGCACGAATTTAACATGGACTTTCAACATTGGAGTGTTATGCCCGGCGAGGAGGCGAACTACAAAACCACCTACTGTGCTGTTGCGAATATGGCACATGCTGCTGGGTTAAAAATGACATGGTCGGCTAACGATGGCACCCTTGGGGGCGCTGCTACACCCAAAAATACATACCCTGGCGATAGCTGTGTAGATGTTGTAGGGCCAGATACATACGATTGGGGGACAGATCACAATGCCACGATGTCCGATGGGTCACCGATTGGTATAGAGGCGTGGCGTCAGTTTGCGGCTAGCCATGGTAAGCCAATGGCTTTCCCTGAGTGGGGTCTTAATAACGGGAGTAACGCTTACGACGACAACCCTGCGTATATCTCCACCATGAACCAATTTATGACCGCACACGCTGGAACGGGTGCAGGGCAATTTTTATACGACGTTTACTTCAATTTCATAGGGACTGAGTCAAATTATACAATCGGTATGCATCCGACAGCTACTCCAAATGCGGCTGCTCGCTACCAATCTTTGACCTGGGGTAGCGGTAATGGCGGTGGATCAGGAACAGGAACCGGTACCGGAACTGGTAGCGGCGGCACGGGTACTGGCAGTGGTGGTGGCAGTACCACTGGTGACGTCTCCCCGACAGGTAATCTGCTGGCAGGTAAAGTGTTTTCATCCTCGGTGGCCGATTCTACCTCTGAGTCAGGCCACCCCGTTTCATATGTGACTGACGGTAATGGCAGTACACGTTGGATATCACAGCCAAATAGTCCAGTAAGCCTTACAGCCGACTTAGGCGGGAATTATGCATTAAACAAAGTCAGTATTAAGTGGGCGGGAGATACAATACGCAACTTCCAGCTTCAGATATCAAGCAACAACAGTACGTGGACGACATTTTATAGTGGCGCTACCAACAACACCTCACCTCAATATGTTGATTATACTTCGTACAGTGGTACGACGACCGGACGGTATTTCAGAATTGTAGGCACTGATCGCTGGAACAGCAGCTATGGTAATTCCATTTGGGAGGCTGGCGTTTACGGCAATGCTGTCGCTGCGACAGATACGACTGCGCCGACTGTTACTTTGACTAGCCCAGCTGCTGGTGCAGCCGTTAGCAGCGTCGTGGCTGTAAATGGGGTTGCCACTGACAATGTCGGTGTCACCAAGGTAGAATTGCTGGTTGACGGCGCTGTTAAAGCTACCAATAGCAGCAGTAGCGCCAATTTTGCGTGGAATAGCACCAGTGTCGGTGACGGTAACCATAGTATTGCTATCCGGGCGACAGATGCCGCTGGCAATAGTACTGCCACAGGGGCTCGTACCATAACGGTTCGTAACACCACGCCTGTGCCTGCACCGACTATCAGCAGCTTTACAGCCAGTCCGGCCAGCTTGACGGCTGGAGGAAGTACCACGCTGTCCTGGGCGAGTAGCAACGCCAGTGGATGTTCTGTTACTCCTGGAGGGCCAACTAACACGACTACTACTTCTTGGCAGACCGCCACCCTTACGACTACTGGCACGCGAACCTACACCCTAACCTGTACGAATGCTGCCGGTTCTGCCACCCGGACGGTCAGCGTCACTGTTTCGGCTCCAGTAGCCCCGCCTGCTAAGCCGACCTTCACCTCCTCAGCTACGACAATTACTACAGGTGGCAGTGTTACTGTCAGCTGGAGCAGTACTGGTGCTACTAGCTGCACGCTTAACCCAGGCAATATGACAGTGGCGGCAAGTGCTAGCAAACTATTTATGAATCTAACGGCTACTACGACGTACACTCTTTCTTGCAAGAATAGCGCCGGCAGCACCAGTGCTGATCCGCTGACTATAAAGGTAACTAGCGCCCCTGTTCCCCCGGCTGATCCTATCATCGTAAGCTTTACTGCCACTCCTGCTAGTTTGACAAGTGGACAGACAACTATCGTGAGCTGGCTGACGAGCAATGTGGCGGCTAACGGTTGTAGTCTCAACCCAAGCCCTCTCGTAACGACAGGTGCAATCGGTAACTGGAAGACCCCCGCGCTATCTAGCTCAACCAGTTATACTTTGACATGCGTAAATAGTGCAGGCAAGCAAACGAGCAAGAGTATCAGCGTCATGGTTAATGGGCAACCAGCTCCACCAGCGCCAGCGGCTACCGCTCCACCTGTAAACAAAGCCGATGCCACAGCCAAGACGGTGACTGCTTCTACAGGCCAATCCGTCAGTAATGCGGCTGCGACCGAAACGGTAGCTGGTCCGACTACCTTGGATCCTTCAAATGTAACGAACTCTGCAAAAGAACAGTCTATCTTGCGAGTCGAATACTACAACGGTGAGACACTCATTCAGACCGATGACAACAAGCCATTCGTGCTTGACACTACCCGGCTGAAGAATGGACGCTATACTTTAACTGAGCGAACCTACTTCATAGATGGTAGCCAGAGTGAGGTCACCAGGGTAGTTACTGTCGCCAATAACACCATCGCTTCCAAGAAGAGCAAACCCTGGTTGTGGTTGCTGCTGTTGCTACCAATGATAGGTGGTGGTTTCTGGTTTGTAAAACGCAAACTTTCAAGTGATGACATTAGCTACGACAATTACTCGTCAGGCGACTACTTACCTTACACTCCAGCACCTATGGCTACCGCACCGATGCCTAGCCTGCAAACAGACCCACACACAGCTAGCGATCAAATGCCAGTGTTTCCTGGAGTTCCTAATAGCTTGCCGCTTTCAACTCCAGAGCACGCTGCGATTCCCGACTGGCAGCAACCGATTATTGCTCAGGAAATGCAGCAGCAAGCCAGTTCTGGCGACCTGGTTGGAGATCCTTTCCTAGAAGCTGACAAGCAGTTCCAGCATGCCGCAAGCCCCAGCAAGAATTCCTACCCAGACAGTTCAAATAGCACGTCTGCCGTCGACACGGTTGTTGCGCCAGCGCCTTTATCTGAAGCAAGCGACTCTGAACAGAGCACCAAGCCATCCGCCAAGAAGCCGACTAAGTCTTCGGGTAGCAAGACAGTTACAACCAAACAGTCGGTGCTTGACGACGATGGGAGTGATGGCGTTATTTTAATCGATCACCATAAGAAGTAGCATATCGAGCGCTATGAAATCATACCAAGTCTAACTGGACTAATATCTGTGGTGCTTTTGTCTAGATTGGGTTATACAATGTATACAGCGATTATTTAAGGCATAAGATTAGAAATGGGCTCTTACAATTGCATCTTGCTGGCCGCCATGGTAAGATGCATTTATGAATATCAGCAACAGTCACTACAACAAATCGTATTGGTTTGCCGACACTTCTGTGACGGTCTGTTCTGTGTGCTGAAACCACCATTTGAACCCACAAAAAAGGCCGCCACCGGCCTTTTTTCTATTTAGTAAATAATGGAGGAGTTATGAGTGAAGTTTTAGCCGTAGAAGATGCTTCAGGCGGTTCAATATCCAGCAGAAGAATACCAATTCGGTCGCTTAGTTGTGCGAATTGCCCCCTATCGAATGATGGAAAAATATGCGATAGTGTGGCGGGCAAAGTTATAGCTGAGGTCGGCGAACATTCCAGCCTTGATATGACAAGAATTACAGTAGCTGCTGCGGCAAATATATTATTAACGACGATGGTTGACGAAACCAGAAGATTAGCCAATAAAGTAGGCAATGCCGCATGTACTACGGCGCGAGAAGCTTTCAAGGCCAAATAAGTTGTAAGTTAAGGTATACTACTTTATATGAACAAACCTGTTATTTTGACAGGCCTGCGGGCCAATAACGATCTGCATATTGGGAATTACTTTGGGGCGCTGCTGCCGCTTATAGATATGGCTAAGCGCCATGCCGATGAGTATGAAGTAAACCTTATGCTGGCCGACTTGCATAGTTTCGTAACCCCTATA
>JAEUQV010000090.1 GCA_016789655.1 Candidatus Saccharimonadota bacterium | reverse complement strand
ACTTCAATAAAAAGTATAAGCGCACTGGCCCTTTGTTTGAGTCGCGCTTTCGTGCTTCGATGATCACTGATGACGCGTATTTACACCACATTACACGCTATATCCACCTCAACCCTCGGTACTGGCAGCAGTACGAGTATTCGAGTTTACCGTATTATTTACAACAAGACACGGTATCGTGGGTGAGGCCTGAACGCGTCTTGGAACTTTTTGAGAGCCCGAAACAGTATGAGGAATTTGTTACAGACTACGAAGAGAATAAGAAGTTAATTGATATCTTAAAGAAAGAATTAGCCAACGGCTGGTGAGTAAAAATCAATTTCAGAGGACTGTCCTCTGAAAATTAAAGTGGGGTTGATTTGTTGGTGGCGGTGGCGTAGGCTCTCTTGTACAACATTATTTTATTTCAGGTTGCCGCCGAGGCAGCCGTAGACGGGAGGACGAAGAGATGGCAAAAGCAGCAAACGACAAGGTAGATAATACAAAGGGAGCTAAGCAAGAAGGCGAGGGCAAGTCGAAGGCTCTGGGCCTGGCTCTCGAAACCATCGAGAAACAGTTTGGTAAAGGCTCCATTATGAAACTGGGTGAGGCTCATGAAGTGGACGTCGAGTGCACCCCTACGGGCAGCCTTTCGCTCGATTTGGCTCTGGGTGGTGGCATCCCGAAAGGTCGCATAATAGAAATTTATGGTCCGGAATCAAGCGGTAAAACTACACTAACACTCCATGCTATAGCAGAAGTGCAGAAGCGTGGCGGTACGGCGGCGTTTATCGATGCCGAGCATGCACTCGACCCAGCGTATGCCAAGCGCATCGGTGTAGATATTGAAAACTTGCTGCTGAGCCAGCCAGACAACGGTGAACAGGCTTTGGAAATCACCGAGACATTGGTTCGCTCCAACGCAGTCGATCTCATAGTCGTTGACTCGGTGGCGGCGCTGGTGCCACGCGCCGAGATAGAAGGCGACATGGGCGATAGCCACATGGGCCTGCAAGCTCGCTTGATGAGCCAAGCACTGCGTAAACTCACGGGCGTGATTAGCCGCAGCAAAACCACTGTTATTTTCATCAACCAGATTCGTATGAAAATTGGCGTTATGTTTGGTAATCCAGAAACTACGACCGGTGGTAATGCCTTGAAGTTTTATGCGAGCGTGCGTATGGATATACGCCGCATATCACAGATCAAGGCTGGCGATAGCGTCATAGGTAACAGGGCGAGAGTAAAGGTTGTAAAAAACAAGATTGCACCACCGTTCCGAGAGGCAGAATTCGACATTATGTACAACCAGGGCATATCGACGGCAGGCGATATCCTTGACCTGGCAGTTACGCACAATATTGTCGAAAAAGCGGGGGCATGGTTTGCCTACGGCGGCGAAAAGATTGGGCAGGGTAGAGAAGCTGCCAAGACATTCCTGCAAGAAAATCCCAGTGTCCAGTCTGAAATTGCCGAAAAAGTGCGAACTGCCGCAGTTAAGGACTAAACATGGCAGACATGCAATTGCCCAGTAACCCTACACTTGCAGATCTGCAAGAGTATGTGGCCGAAATGGTGCGCCAGCGCGGCTTTAGCGAAGAATCGGTCGGCGAGCGGTTTATGCTGCTCGCCGAAGAAGTCGGTGAATTCGCCAAGTCGGCCCGCAAACACACGAGCCTTAAAATTGACCAAAGCAAAAAACTGGAGGACGAAGCGGCACTAGAGGCAGCAGACGTTCTGATAGTGCTGCTCGGCATATGCAATATGCTATCGATCGACCTCGAAAAAGGGTTCCGTGAAAAGGAAGCAATCAACCATGGGCGTACGTGGAGCTAGTCATAACCCCCGACAGGCAGTTATTTTGCACGGAACAGACGGTACGCCAACGGGCATTGTGTGGCAGGGCAACCTAAAAAAGTATTTTGAGAAAAATGGATACCAAGTGTATTTTCCGCAATTACCGGGCTGCCATACGCCAAACGTAGCTTTGTACGATGAGTTTTTGCAACAATCTGGTTGGGATTTTACGGACAATATTATTGTTGGACACTCATCTGGCGCGACCACGCTTTTGCATCTGTTAGGGCAGGACTGGTTCCCTAGGGTACGCGCAGCAGTGCTGGTGGGTACATTTCTGAACGAGGCAAAGCTACAAGGAGTCAGCTGGTATGAGCCAGGGCAGTTCGATGGTTTGTTTGTAGAAGCGTTCGACCCCAAGAAAATAGCGCAAAAAGCAGCCGCATTCTATTTTGTACATGGCAATGACGATCCGTACTGCGACTACAATGAAGCGCATGAGCTGTGTAAAACCCTAGATGGAACGTTTATTTCCATCCCTGGAGGAGGGCACCTAAGTGCCTCTGGAATGAAGGCAGATCTAACGGAGCTGACTGACATACTAACAAGAGATGAGGTGTTGTAAGTGGGTGACCATCTCATAGATATTGTCGATGAGAACGATGTGGTTATCGGCACGGCTACCAAGCATGATGCGCAGAAAAAGGGGTTGCGCCACCGTGTTGCTAGGGTCTCACTAGAAGATTCATACGGCAATATTCTGCTTCAAAAGCGACGGTACGACAAAGAATTGTATCCAGATTGCTGGGACCTTGCGGCTTCAGGGCACCTTGAGTGTGGTGAAGCGTATCTAGCGGCTGCAAAACGGGAACTGTATGAAGAACTTGGCGTGGTCGCTGATTTGATGGAGGTAAAATACTACCAGACTTCAGGTCAAACGGGGTGGCGTAGATTGAATCGCTCTAATAAGCTGTATAAGGGGGTTATTCCTGCTGAGACGACATTTTGTTTGCAGGCGGACGAGGTAGCTGAAGTGCGCTGGGTTACAGTAGCAGAGTTGCGGAAACTGCTAAAGAATCACCCTGGTGAAATCGCAGACGGGTTGCAAGAAGTATACGAGATTATGTATACATGATCATAACATCCATACAGCAACAGATTAAAAACGCGGGGAGGTACTCGCTATACGTTGACGGTGAATATGCTTTTAGCTTGAGCGTCGATGCGCTTCTCGAGGCAGGGGTAATGAAAGGGCAGGATTTATCCCAGCAGGAGCTAACAGCGTACAAAAAGCTTTCCCAGGATGATAAGGTATACTCACTGGCGCTAGCTTATGTCGCGAGGCGTATTCGAAGTGAAGGCGAACTGCGGGATTATTTCCGGCGCAAAAAATATGAGCATGAGCTGTCGGAAAGTTTGTTGAAACGATTACGCCAAGCGGGTCTTGTTGATGACCATGAGTTTGCTCGACGCTGGGTAGAAAATCGACGCCTATTAAAAGGTGCTAGCACGAGACGACTTGTAATGGAGTTACGTCAAAAGCACGTCAGCCAAGAAGTGATAGATGCTGCGCTGGATGAAGATGAAACTGATGAGCTTCAGCTATTACGCGACATCGTGGCTAAAAAGCGTAAACAAAACCGCTATCAAGACGATCAAAAGCTGATAGCGTATCTTGCACGGCAAGGCTTTAGCTATGAAGACAGCAAAAAAGCACTACAAATGAGCGATGACTAAGCACATAATCCGATAGCCAGCCCTATATACAAGACCTCACCCCAGACCACTCTAACGCGGGGAAAATGTGTCCCCAGAGAGGCAGGGGCATTGTAATGGCAGGAGAGGGGTTGGGAAAAGGCCTGTTGTGGCGCTAGGCAACCGCACCCGCCTGAACAGTTCCGGAGTCAAGCGGGTCTTCAATGACGATTTTTTTGTTGGTAATCTCATTTATTTGTGAACGGTCTACACTCAGGTTGCCGTGGGTCAAGCCTTTTATTACACCTTGAGAAACATATATTTTTTGCACATACATAGTTTCAACTTCAGTAGCGTAGTCAACGATTTTACCTAACCGGTGTTTACTTAAAGTTACAACTTGTTTCCCAATGAGATCGAACCCAATATTCATGATTTTTTTGAGGCGGACCAATTCCTCGGGCTCCGTGAGTACATCGTGATCATTTACGACTATTCCCTGCGGGATTACATCTCGAATGTCTTGGTATAAAAGCACTAGTTCCCCACGACTGAATTTGTCTTGGCAATAAAATCCCTCGATCTTTAGGTTATTAGGATTAAATATTGCAGACGTAGTCGTGGCTACCGCCTGGCCGGTGCGGAGGCTCATGACTGGCCTGCCAACGAGGCTTTCACTTAACTTCAGCATACATTTAAGTATAGATGATTTTGCAAAATTCTTGTCAAATATCGCATGGGTACATAACTTGTAGCGATGGTACAGTGTAGCGAATGTTGTGAATAAAAAACATATTTTATTGTGCTCTTGCTTGCAAAGTGTTTTTATACAAGCATAGACTAAAACTAATTATGAAATTCTCCAAAAATATATTTAAGGCTCTCATTACATTAATGTTTTGCTTCGTACCGCTAACGGCTGCTGCGCAATCAACTACGATGCCATCTCTATTGATACGTGAGATCAAGATTACGGGTGAAGAGCTGGTAGTGCTGCAAGCAACCGAAGATATATCTGACCTAAGCGAGTATTGGCTAGGGTATACTGGCAGCGATTCTGCTAACCCGGGCAGCATAGTTCCTTCACAGCAACTACCGGCAAAGCCGTTGGCCGCGGGGCAGGCGGTGCTGCTCACTAGCGATGGTGGGAATACGTGCGATGCAGTATTTACAACTAAATTGTCGCCTGCACTTTCAGACACGAAGGGCACCGTTGTGGTCCGCCAGCTCCATAGTGTTAATTCGACGAGTACATTTACGACTATCGATAGCGTGAACTGGGCGAAGCCAAGTGTTTCCGGTACAACTTCCGCTCAATTGGATTTGCGCAAAGAAACTGCTAGTCTAGCGTATCCAGTTTGGTATCATAGCCCAAGTCTAACAAACCCATGGCGGGTCGGAAACTTAGTGGCCTGTACCTTAACGCTAGCAAGTCAAGCTGGCGCAACACAGCCAGAAGTCATAACCTGGCAACAAACCGCAATAGAACCACCAGCAATTATAGAAAACGTAAATGAAGATAATGTTACCCCTGTAGATGAAGCAAACCCAGCTGCAAATGATGGTCTAGCCCCACTGCTTATTACAGAAGTATTGCCCAATCCGCTAGGTACTGGCACAGACAGTACCGACGAATATGTTGAACTATATAATTCAAATGATGCACCATTCGCATTAGCTGGATTTACCCTACAAACGGGTCTTACAACCAAGCACAATTATGTTTTTCCGAGTGGCGTGCAAATCCCGGCTAAGAGTTTCGCTGTATATTATGCCGCCCAGACAGGTTTAAGCATGAGCAATACAAGTGGGCAGGCTACACTGCTCGATAGTAATGGTGTTGTCATGGCTCAATCCGATCCATATGATACTGCGCCTGATGGACAAGCATGGGCGTTGGCGAATGGCGTATGGTACTGGACAACGAAACCATCTCCCACGGCAACCAATGTTATTGCACAGCCCATAGCGCTTCCCGCAAGAGCAACAAAGCAACTAACCGTTAAAACTGCGACCACAAAAGCCAAGTCCACAACTGCCAAAGCTGCTAAAGCAGCATCGAGCAAGAAGACAACCAAAACGAATACCGCAGCCAGTAAGGCTGGTGCGACAGCTGGAGCAACGCCTGTAGCTGCTGCTACCAAAATTCACCCCGCTGTGCTTGCAAGTGTTGCCTGTGGCGCGTTAGGATATGGAGCATATGTCTACCGAAAAGACCTGGCAAATGCATTCTACAAGCTCCGCCGACACTGAAGCGTTTGGTGAGCGTATAGGGGCACAGCTCCTTGGGGGCGAAGTGATAGAATTGGTGAGCGATCTCGGCGGCGGTAAGACGACATTTGTCAGAGGGCTTGTACGTGGTGCAGGAAGTACAGATACAGTTTCCAGCCCAACATTTACCATAAGCAAGGAATATAGTGCGCCACGCTTTACTATTGCGCACTTTGACTTCTATCGTTTAGCCGAAGCGGGCATAGTTGCAGAAGAGTTGCGCGAATACATACATAGCGAAAGTGTAGTTACCATTATTGAATGGAGCGATATAGTTCACGATGTGCTGCCTCTTAAACGTCTGCGTATATCCATTCAGTATGCGGGTGAAACTGAGAGAGATATACTATGTGAATACACATCGTAGGAGCCATGCTGGCGGGCGGTCTATACATCAAGATAGGGTTGGCGGGGTGCAGGGTGAGATTATATGGTCATTGTAATTTATTTGCCAAGCTATAAAATAGCTAGCATATAACCATAAAGGATAATGTATGGACCCTAGCACCCAAAACCCAAACCCTCAGCAGATACCTCAGACACAACAACCGTACCAGCCCCAACCAGTTTTGCCACAGCCTGGAGTGCCTGCGGCTGCACCCGCGCAGGCATATGCGGCGCAGCCTCCTGTGCAGCAGGCAACCTATCCGGCAGATGTTGCCAAGCCAAAAAGTAAGGTAAAAATGACGCTTATTATTGTTAGTGCTGTCGTCGGCACGTTGCTTGTTGGGTTTATAGCGATCCTTATTTTGGCGCTGCCACAGATTCAGACGATCGGGGCTGCAAATATGTTTATGGAGAATATAACCACGGGCAACGCAGCGGCAGCAAAGGCACAGACTGATGATGCGTCGGCAGATTCTTTTATCGATTCAGCTGTAGCTAAACTAAAAGGCGCTAAACCAGTTTCAAAGGACAAGCGGTATGATGCAAAAGGCGAAAGCTTGTTCTTGTTTACGCTAGAAGGAAAAGAGCCATACAAATACGCACGTGTTGGCGTCACGACGCAGCAAAAGAAGCGGCTTATAACCAGCTTTGTCTATGACTCGAAACCGCTAACCATGTCCCCCACTACATCGAAGAGCGCAACAGGTGCCGCAGACGATAGCGCATCGAGCACTGCCGACACCCCAACCACAAGCTCCAGCTCATGCCTCGGCGCAAATGATTTCCTTGCCATCAATTCAATACCAAATAAGCCCAATTCCGACGGCTTGTATAACTGGTATGACAACGTATTCTTCATGGCTGATTCGACTGATTATGAATATGCATCACTGATGGATGAATGGTATACCAAATACAGGGCTTTCTACCAGCAAAATAAATCCAAGCAATTTACGATAGAAATTACTGGTAGTGTAAATTCCGCGACACCAGCAACAGCGCTTGCTAGTTCTCGTGCCGAAAAAATCAAAAGTGAATTAGTGGCCAAGAGTGGGGTAGACGCTTCACGTTTCAGAATAAACCCCCCAGAAAATTCCGTATTAAATGACGAACGGGTTGCGCGAAACGTCCAGGTAGATATCGTCTCAGCAGATAGCTGCAAACTCTAAGGGAAGTTCAAGTGCTAATACTAACCATACGTACCGATAAGCCGGAAGCTGAGATTGGATTATATAATGATGCCGCCCAGATTGACTATATGGATTGGCTAGCACATCGTCAGTTGGCTGAGACGATCCACTTGAAGGTGGATGAATTGCTTACTGCTCATGGGCTGCGACTAATTGATGTGAAAGGTATCGTTTGCTTCAAAGGTCCGGGCAGTTTTACGGGGTTACGAATAGGGCTTACGGTGGCTAATGCCTTAGCTGAATCATTGGTCGTGCCGTGTGTAGCCTCTCAAGATCCTGGCTGGATCGAAACAGGGGTGAAAAAGCTGCTCCGAGGCGAAAATGACCGACCGGCCCTGCCGGAATATGGCGCTCCTGTACATATAACACCACAAAAGAAGTAATACACATGGGCTTTATCATAAATGTATTCATCGGGCTCACAATTGCCGTCGTCATTTACATACGATCGCGTGACCGTGGCTCCAAAGAGCCTGCATCCATGCTTTGGGCAGCTGCTGCCTTCGGGTTGTTGGCCATTGCACTTGCAGTCCCGTTGGAGCTTCTCTTGACATCTATCGATGCTGCCAATTTAGAAAAACCTCTCGGCATCACGGCTGGAGCATTTTATGATGGGTTCGCTGTCGGAATTATTGAGGAATTGGCAAAGTTTTTGCCACTGGCATTATTTATATATAAAAAAAGGTACTTCAATGAACATACTGACGGCATACTGTATTTCGGCCTCGCGGGGATAGGATTTGGTCTGCCAGAGAATATACTGTACACCCTCGACGGAGGAGCTGGCACAGGTATAGGCCGGCTCATTTTGACTCCATTTTTTCATGCAGCGACCACCTCATTCGTGGGGTATTATCTTGCCAGGCACAAATTGCGGGGTGGTTCTTGGCGACCTGTCATAGTTGCACTTGCCGCCATGATTGTAGCGCATGGTTATTATGACTTTGGCCTTATGACAGGCGTCGTGGCTTTAGTACTTAGTGCTTTTGTGACAAGCTTTGCCTTGACGGGTACATTTTTCTGGCTTATCGTACATGCTCAACATGAAGATCAAAAACTGGGCATAAGCACAGTAGGGGTAAATACGTTTTGCCGTTCCTGCGGCAGCTCAAACCCAAAACATAACCTCTATTGTTATCGTTGCGGCAATCATACATAATAGCTGGGTAACATCCTAGGGTATACTACTCGTTGCTTCGCCTGTGCGGCCAAACGATGTACTAACATAACGAAAGGAATCTAGTAATAATGAATTGTGGTAAATGTGGGCAGCCACTCGACCAAGGTGCAGTTTTTTGTGGGAATTGCGGGCAGCAGGTCGTATTGCCGGTACAGCAAACTACGCAAGCACCTTCACAAAATCTTGCTACCACTGCGCCAGTTGCTCCAGCAAGCATGCCAGCGGCTATTCCTGCAGCTCCGGCAGCGGTACCTGCGGTAGCACAGCCAATACCTGCCTCTGCACCCTTGAGCCCGGCCGTACCAGAGACTGCCATTCCTCCTGCTGGTCCTTCGCCGGCGGCACCAATTGTACCCTCACCTGCAATACCAGCAGCCCCGATATATGCCACACCGGCGGCACAGAGCAATAGTTCGCAGCCATTAATCGCTATGATTCTTGGTATTCTCGCCATACTCACAAGCTTGTTGGCGGTGGGATTGTTATTGGGTATAGCGGCAGTAATTGTTGGCTCGATTGGTAGTAAGAAGAGTGGCAGCCGGGGTATGGCCATAGCGGGTATTGTGATGGGGTCTATCGCAATCGCTATAGTGGTTATACTTTTTATTATCGGAGTCTTGATTGGGATACAGGAAACACAAAGCAGCAGCATGTTCTTATTGCCGCTTTTGCGCAGCTAGGCCTAGTTCCCAAGCACTCAATTCATCAAGATGAGGGCTTACGCAGGAATGGCATATTCCGGGCGTAAAAACTCCGCATCCTACTCGCCGTACCTCAGTACGGCTGCTCTGGTGCCCCTTTTTCATCCCAGACTGCACTATTCCCGGAAAGATCTAAAGAAATGGTTGTTGGGTAGTAGAAATCGAGGGCATCAAACACAACGCTTGTGTTTTTGTTCTTGGGCGTGTATAACGTTAGGTACGGTATGAAAATAAATAAAAGGCCAACAAACCAGATTATACGTGTTGCGCCTTACGCAACAGCTTCGCTCTCTATGCTGCTAACGATAGGTTTTACTGCGGTCGCCGGATAGTTTTTGACGTTTGCGTAAAATCTAAAAAAGTGTGGTGGTATTGTTTGACGATAAGGGCTGCTCGGGGGTATTATTGAGGTAGGCATACTCACGGAGTTTGAGGGCCATATACATTTATTGAATATTGGCAGGAAATCGTAAACGGCTAGAGAAGTGATAGCGACTGCCGTTTGACTGGCCTGCTGAGCGAAAGGAAAAACATGGATCCTATTACCATTGTGCTTGCACTGGCAGGGCTTGGCCTTGGCTATGGTGGCAGTACATATCTCAACAAAAAGAAGTCGGCTGAAGCAGAGAACAAGGCCGAAAAAGAGCTTCAGAAAGCCAAGAAAGAAGCGCAAAAGGCTGTCGACGATGCGCGAGAAGAAGCAAGAAAAGTCACCGATGAAGCCCGCAAAGAAGCTCAGACGCGGCGAAACGAGATAAAAGATCTTGAAAACCGCTTAGTGCAACGCGAATCAACGCTCGATAAAAAACTCGATGAACTCGACAAGCGCAGCGAGAAATTGCGCGGTGCAGAGGATGAAGTAGAAGGCCTTAAGAACGAAATACGCGACATTCGAACCAAACAACAGGAAAAGCTTGAAAAGATTGCCAAGCTAAGTAAAGCTGAAGCTGCCGAAAAGCTCATGCAAATGACCGAACGTGATATTCGCGGAGATCTCACCGGATTAATCTCCAAGCTACAGCGCGAAGCACAAGAGAATGCCGAAGAAGCTGCGAACACTTACATAGTGGCCGCTATGGAACGTATGGCTAGCGAAGTTACCGCCGAGCGCACGCTGACGAGCGTAAAACTTGAAGATGAAGAGATGAAAGGGCGGATTATCGGTAAGGAAGGACGTAATATTCAGGCCTTGCAACGGGCTACTGGCGTCGACATAATGGTAGACGACACTCCGGGCTACATTGTACTTAGCTGTTTTGACCCAGTACGCCGTGAGGTAGCACGCCAAGCGCTTGAGCTGCTGCTAAAAGATGGCCGGGTGCATCCGGGTCGCATAGAAGAAGTAGTTGAGAAGGCACAAAAACAGGTCGAAAAGGATGTCGTGCGTGCCGGCGAAGACGCTGCGCGCGAGGTGGGTGTGATCGGCATACCAAAAGAACTGCTACACATGCTGGGTGAACTACGCTTTCGTACTTCGTATGGACAGAATGTGCTAAAACACTCAACGGAAATGGCTCACATGGCCGGTATGCTAGCCGAAGAACTCGGTGCAAATGTGACCGTAACAAAGTATGCAACTCTTATGCATGATCTTGGGAAAGCATTGACGCACAAGATGGAAGGCAAGCACCACCACATTTCTGGAGAAATGTTGCGTAAATACGGTGCGCCTGAGGAAGTTGCCCAGGCCGCAGAACAACATCACGATGATATGGAGACCACTAGTGTCGAGGCGGTTATTGTGCGCGTGTGCGATGCTATTTCTGCGGCACGACCCGGCGCTCGTAATATTTCGGCTGAAAACTTTGCCGAACGCATGAAAGAGCTCGAAAACATTGCCAATGGCTTTAATGGCATAGAAAAGTCGTACGCCATAAGCGCAGGCCGCGAAGTTCGTGTATTCGTAAAACCGCAGCAAGTCGATGACCTAAATGCCATTCGTTTGGCGCGTGACATTGCTACTAAGATTGAAAGCAGTATGAATTACCCGGGTACTATCAAGGTAAACGTTATTCGTGAAACTCGCGCAATTGAATTCGCGAAATAGCCATGTTGACCATTTGGTTTGAACCGCATGCGACCACTATAGACAATGAGGCAAAGCAGGCCTCAGGCTGGAAAGATGTGGATTTGTCTGAGCTTGGAAAGCAGCAGGCTCTAGAGATGATTGAGCGAAACCGTGGGCGTGATCTCGATGCAATATTTTGTTCCGATTTGCAGCGTGCCGTCAAAACTGTCGTACCAAGTGCCAGAAATCTACACATACCAATGTACCCTGACGAAAGATTGCGAGAGTGTGATTATGGTGATATGACGGGGGATCCGGTTAAGGCGGTCAATGCTGAACGCGAGCGCAGGGTCGATATACCTTATCCGAATGGAGAAAGCTACCGAGATTGCATGAATCGTATGAAATCTTTTTACGGTTGGCTTAGAGATAATTTTGACGGTAAGACTGTACTTATTATCGGACACAGGGCGACGCACTATGGTTTGGATGTCTGGATAGAAGGCAAAACGCTCGAGGACACTATTGCAGAAGCTGCGGCATGGCAGTGGCAGCCGGGGTGGAAGTATACTGTTTAGTAGAAAGTAGAAAGTAGAAAGTAGAAAGGCAGCGGAGTGATCGAGCTACGACATAGCAGTGGGGCACGGGCAATGGTGAACCCGGAGGGTGCATTTGTAGAATCATTAGAATTGGCAGATAGAACACCGCTTATATATGCGCGTCGCGATATGCCTACGAGTGGGAAGAACCGCGGTGGCATTCCGGTCTGTGCGCCAATTTTCGGGCCTGGCGAAAGCGTCGGCTTAAACCAGCACGGTTTCGCGCGTAATTTGCGCTGGGAGGTGATTGAGCAAGCTGATTCCCAGGTGAAACTCACCCTTGATAATCTAGGATCCCAGATGCAAGATTTGCCGCCTGCCTATTGGGGCTGTAGTATGGAGTTAACAGTCGAGCTTATAGCAAATGATGATAGAGTTGGGTTACGAGAATCCTTGTTGCTTCGGAATACTGGCACAGAATCATATATTGCAAACCCAGCTTTCCACCCGTATTTTCCAGTACGCCAAGGTCGGTCAGCCGAGAAATATGAAGTTCAGATAGATGACCGGGCACAACAGTTTATGAGTAGTGAGCTTGCAGCTACCAGAAAAATCAAAAGTGTTAACTCATTTGCAATATTACGCTACTTTACGGAAGTTTGGGAGGTGCATTCAAAGGGCTTGCCTTTCTTTGCCGTTTGGACCGATACACCGGATAGTTTTATATGTGTCGAACCTACTGAAAGTGGGTATATCTCCGATGCTCCTGCCGACGAGTTGCCACCGAATCGAGAAAAAACCGTGCAGATGGAGCTACTTTTTAGGCGCCCTGGGGTTTAGTTACAACGCAACACGGGCAGGGTCCTGTGCACCAGAATGGTAGCCGGTTTATTACAATATGAGCATAGGCTAGAGGGTTGCTGCTATACTGAGAACGTAAAACAATAGCATCATGAAGAATAAAATACTGGCTCAAATTCGCTGTGTGTTCATCGGACTGTTGAGCGTTTCGTGCATGGTCGGGCAAGTTGCAGCCGAAACGTATGATGTAAATGCGGTCGTGCCTTATGCTACGCCTAGTCAAGCAGCAGTTATACATACGCCAGTTTCAGGTGCTACCGTATCGAGCGCATTGCAGCAGGTTAGTGGCAGCTGTGAAAACATCGCGCCACCAGCGGTTGTGTCTATATGGAGGGATGCTCATATTCTTGGCTCGGTCAACTGCTCTAGCGGTTCTTTTCAGCTGACCGTACAGTTGCTGCCTGGCCAAAATAATCTCATAGCTCGCACATCAAACGCAAATGGTATATTCGGCCCTGATAGTACGGTGACCGGAGTCACGTATACCGCACCAGTTGTCGTAACGCCGCTATCGCCCGGACTGCTTGTCCCAACTAACCCGTCACAGCAGGAAGCAGCCGCCAACGCTGGCAGCCAGACTGGCTTGACCCTGACGACTTTAGAACCATTCAGCGTAATCACATCGAATAACGCAACAGTGACAATCCGGGTCATTATTGCAGGGGGAGAAAACCCCTATGACTTGACGCTCAATTGGGGTGATGGCAGCACGGAAACCAAAAAAATAGACAAAGCAGGGACGTATGAATTCACGCACGCGTATCATACCCAGAAGGGGTACACCGTGTATGTACGAGTGCGGGATGTAAGGGGTGTATACACAGAGTATGTATATGCCGTCGTCAGTACTATGTCTGGGCAAGCGGAGCGGGGGTCTAGCGGTGGCAAATCAAAGCAAACACAAGACATGCTAAAGGAACATAACTTTCTATGGTACGGTCTAGTAGTAGTTGCAGTGGCCATACTGCTCATAGCAGTATCTACCTATCGTTTGGGTTATCGGCGTGCCCAAAAGCGATTTGAACAGGCAATGAAATCTTCGCGGCGCATGGCAGCCGCAGGGAAACGTCGCCGCCGGAAGGATGATGCATGAAAAAAGCCGCACTTGTAGTAGTTGTGCTAGCAGTACTGTGCACAGGTGGCTGGTTGTATTGGTGGTGGCACGGTCCTGCTTACGGTACGGTCACTCAATCAAATAATAGCGATGAGACGGCGGTGTTGGGTTCGGATGAAGTGCTTATATCGTGGCAAGGACCATTTTTTACAACACGTTACCCAAGCACCCTCCGGTTGCTAACGAGCAATGAGATCGCACAGGGGAATATGCAAGCGCAATATCTGCTCAGCGCGGTCACGCCCACCCATCAAGATCAAGTGGCGGTTACGGTAGGCCGTCTTGGGGTGCTGCGATTGGATGAGTTGCCAGCCGTAAAGCTGCGTCGTATGCAATCTGATGTATACTCTGAAAGTTCACGGTCATTTGCTCCAGATGAAAGCATTGTTTTTACAAAAACGAAAGACTTTGAAACTGGTATTTATTGGGCGGACGGTGATCGCTATGCCGAAGTCGTGGCTAGCGGGTCATCGACACGTCGTGCTGAGCTCGAAAATGCACTTGAGGTAGTAATGACAAGCTGGCAGTGGCAGTAAGATTACGCATCAGCTATATGCAATGTTCCTAAGAAGCCATAGCTGCTATACTGGTACGTATGCATAAGTTTTTCGGGTTACTGGTGCCGATTATGTTCTTCGCTGCATCTCCAAGCAGTACAAATTACACGCTAAAGACATACAACATCGGCACCGGGGGCGGTACATCCACGAGCGGTTCTTATGGTCTGCAAGGGCAAGCTGGCGTACAAGCAGGTACAACTCAGTCATCTTCATATACTTCAGTTGGTGATGGTCGCGGCGTTGTGAATGCAAATGTGCCGCCAGCACCGACGTTTACTAACCCGTCTAGCTATTATGATAAGTTGAAACTTGTCTTAGCGACGGGTAATAACCCGACTGACACGAAGTTTCTTATAGCTATAAGTAATGACAATTTCGTAACAACTTTGTATGTGCAAACAGATAATAGCATTGGATCTAGCCAAGCGCTGACGAATTATCAAACCTATGCCGCATGGGGCGGGGCGAGCGGCTTCAATATCGTTGGGCTTAGCGCTTCTACTACGTATAAAGTCAAGGTCAAAGCATTGCAGGGAAGCTTTACAGGTAGCGCTTACGGACCTACGGCGACCGCGGCGACAGTTGCTCCTTCCGTAAGCTTTAGTGTGGCTACGACGCTGACGGGTACGCCCCCTTTCAATGTTGCGTTTACGAACTTGACTCCAGGAACGGTCGTAAACGGTAACGCAGATGGTTTAGTGGGTCTAACCACCAATGCCAATAATGGTGGTACCGTGTATGTACGCGATCAGTCGACGGGGCTATACAGCAATGTCGAGAATGCTACGCTTGCTTCAGCCTCGGCAGACCTAGCGGTAGCAAGTAGTGGGTACGGTGCTCAAATTACCTCTACAAGCCAAGTAAGTGGCGGTCCATTTATGAGCCAATCACCATTCAACGGGGTTGGCAGTAACGTTGGCGGCTTAACCACCTCTCTTCAACCGCTTTTGTCTACAGCTGGCCCTGTTACGACAGCGAGCGGTACGCTTCGTCTTATGGCAAAAGCAGATGTACTTACACCAATCGCGACTGACTACATAGACAACGTTACGCTAGTCGCAGCGATGAATTTCTAACAAGGCGACCACCATTACGCTTGTGGATAACTTATGTGAAGGTGCTTGTGTTTACGTAGCGCTTGTAGCATAATCACACAAGTATAGATTGTAAAATAAAGGAATTAACCATATGCAAATGCAAAAAACATCCCGCTTGAGCTCGGTTGCGCTTGCTGCATCGTATACGGCTGCCATTTTCGGCTCGGTATTCGTTATGTTTAGCAGTACAGCTTCAGCTGCGACCCTATCAGAAGTCTTAGTACGCTTCGATCGCATGAAGGCGGCTACGGCTACCACTGGAACCGTCTGCGCCAAAGCTGCAAACGCTGGCCAGACGAGCGTTACGGTAACATTCCCCACGGGGTACACCGTAAGTGGTACGACTGGCAACTGGGCAACAAGTACTACAAATCTTTCGTGGCCTGCCGGTGCGTCCGCATGGCCATCAATAGGCGCGACTGCCACAACTGCATCCAGCCCGAACGTTACGTGGAGTAGTGGCGCTTTAGTTGCTGGTACGCTATATTGCTTCAACTGGACAAACGCAGCAGCACTGACAGTCGGTGTTGCAGGCACGTACACTGGCTCAGTTTCGACAAACGTAGATACGGCTACACCATACGCGACCGCATCGATCGCCGATGACCAGATTGTCGTGAGCGCATCTGTTGCACCAGCATTTAGCTTTGCGTTAAGTGCTAACACTGATAACCTTGGCGCACTTACAACTGCTAGTGTTAGCTCAAGCCCGACACCACGCACAGCCACAGTCAACACCAATGCAAAAAACGGTTGGAACGTTTGGGCAAACGACTCCAATGCTGGTCTCCATTCGACTATTGCCTCAAGCACCATTGCTTCAACTACACCGGGCTCAAACAGTACCTTGACTGCCAACAACGAAGGCTATAATACCGGCGTTACCTCCAGCCAGACAGGGGGCACGGGTACGATAACTGTTGCGGCCCCATTTGTCGGCGGTAGCGCTGGCAAGGGCGGTGGCTTGGACACGACGCTACGCATGCTTGCATCATCGACCGGCACAGCAAATAACGCCGTACTGACGCTGACGAACAACGCATCGATTAGTGGCACGACTCTCCCGGCCACAGATTACGCAGATACCATTACGGTTGTTGGCGCAGGTCTGTTCTAGATAAAACTTCCGCATAATAAAAAACGCTCGCGTAAAATACGGGCGTTTTTTCGCAGTTGGTTGTAAGCTCGGCCTTACTATATGATAACCTCAGCTCGACGTAAGCACCTCTGTTAACTTGTAATAATTGTACCGAAGGTGCCAGCAAGCGACAGCGCAGCCTTCAGGGGTGTGGAACTCTTTTGACTGGATTTACTCCAGACAAAAGAGTGGGGAGGGCGAGCCCTCCACTGCTCAGCTCGACAGTTATGTCGAGCTGAGGTTATGATAGCGGTAGTAAATCGTCGGAATATGCCCGATGTTCGTGTACAATGAATCTATGGAGTATTGGAGGGAACAATGAACTGTATTTGGCGTGTGGCTCTCATGCTTGCGTTACTGCCTGGGTTTACATGGGTGGGGCAGTCTGCAGCACAAACAGAGCAAGGCTTTTCGTTGCAGGTAAGCCCTTCGCCGCTAATTGCTACCGTAAAACCCGGTGAGGATACAGTGCTCGAACTGCGTATCCGTAACACGAACGTGACCTCACAGGCGCTTAAAATGGGGATAAAGTCGTTCAGCACAGATGATGCTACTGGTCAGATAAAATTAGGCCAAGATAACCCAGTATCTGTGCGAGACATCGTGAGTTTTGACCAGCCGACGTTTACGCTCAAAGCGGGTGAAATTTATACGCAGCGCATACATATTCGTGCGCCTGAAGACTCAGGTTTTAGCTATAATTTTGCGGTAACGATTGCCCAACAAAATGCGCCAAAGCCCAAAAAAGGGCAGTCCGCGATCGCAGGTTCAGTAGCGGTGTTTACGCTTATCAATGTGGATAGACCTGGCGCAGTTCGTAAGTTTGAAGTGTCTAGTGTTTCGGTGACGAAGCGAACGTACGAGTATTTGCCAGCCAGCATCCAGTTAAAACTTAAAAATACGGGAAATACCGATGTGCAACCGACCGGATCGGTTTTCATACAGCGAAAATCGAGCGATACTACACCGCTTGCAGTTTTGCCCCTTAACAAGGACGGGGGGTATATCATACCCGGCTCTAGCCGAACATTTACCATTGATTGGGCTGACGGCTTCCCACACTATGAGGCTGGGTCAAACACTGACAAAAACGAGCAAAAATTAGTCTGGAAAGGTGGTCTTGGAAATGTACGTTTCGGTAAATATGTCGCAAAGATAGTCGCAGTGTACGATGATGGTGAGCGTGATGTGCCCTACATGTCTGAAGTAAGTTTTTGGGTAATACCCTGGCGAATTTTACTGGTAGTGCTAGGAGTGTTGGCCGTGCTTATTATTGGACTTTTGGTGACGTTTCGGTCGTTTGGAAAGGCAGTAGGTGTGACAGCAACGCGCATTCGGCG
>JAEUQV010000004.1 GCA_016789655.1 Candidatus Saccharimonadota bacterium | reverse complement strand
CTCATAGTAGAGGCGTTTAAAGTTACGCCCCTCGGTTAGCTTTTGCTTGATCTGTTCGTCGGTGAGTTTGTGCCTGCCCATGTTTTTGTTTCTTTATTGTTCATGGTTATTGTAGCATGACCCCGGCTGGTGAGCAGGCATGGCGGCTCATCTCCCGAAAGACTACTTTCACCCATTGGCACGCATAGTAAAAACCCCGATTCCAGCCCTATACATTCTTGGAACTGTCGTAGTACCGGCGGTATAGACTGAGCAATAAGCGCCAAAGATAATGAAAATTGGGTTGGTGAAAGCTCACGAATAGAGTTTAGGTCTATGCAGTACAAAAATCCGTCACAACATGCGGTCGTGGCAGACGGCATATACTACCTATCACAAGGCTTGTTTGATACCGAGCATGTTTCGCATAGATTGTTTATGCAGTTTAGAAATGATTTCATCGAATTTTGTGCCGACCGCAATATAGCACCTATGTGGGCAGATGGCGTTTTTGCTAGCATTGATGAAAAATGGAAAATAGATGGTACTGTAGCGAGCTTCACTGCTTATATGGAGCCATTTGCTCGTACTATTAATCCTGAAAACGCAGTATTACTATTTAGTTTTATACGGCGTACTGTATTAGCCATCAGGGAGTCATATAACCTAGATAGTGTACCGACACGTTTTGAAGATACCAGCCTTAACTCTGCACTCACAGCCTAAACGGTGATGATCTAGTCCTGAATAGACCTCTGCGGTTAGTTTTTATTGCGTTTGCGTTTGTTGGGGTCGAGCTCGCGTTTGCGAAGGCGCAGGGACTGCGGGGTGACCTCCAGCAGTTCGTCGTTTTCGATGAAGTCGAGGCACTGTTCTAGGCTAAATACGGTTGCCGGGGTCAGCTGTACCACGCCGTCACTGCTTTTGCTGCGCATGTTCGTGAGGTGTTTGGCTTTGCAGACATTTATTTCCATATCTTCACGGCGCGTGTTGAGCCCAATAATCTGTCCAGCATAGACTGGCACGGCTGGGCCGACAAAAAGCGTACCGCGGGCTTCGGCCGACTCGAGACTATAGGGCATAGTTGTGCCGGTTTCCCAGGCTATAAGCACACCGTTGCGCAGTTGCTCTAGTGCCGCACCGACTGGGGCAAAACCTTTCACAAGGCTGTTCATGACTATAGTGCCTTTGGTGTTGGTCAGTAAAATGTTGCGCATACCTAGCAGCGCCCGGGTTGGCATTTCGTATACCAGTTTGGTGACGCCTTTCGGGCTGGCAAACTGCTCTTTCAGCGTAGCACGGCGCTGGCCAAGTTCCATCTGCACGGTGCCGACATGCTCGGCTGGCACTTCGATAATCACTTCTTCTATGGGCTCGACGGTTTGCCCATTTTCTTCGTGCGTCACCACCTGCGGCCGCCCAACTTCAAACTCGTAGCCTTCGCGGCGCATCGTTTCTATAAGCACACCCAGGTGCAGTTCACCGCGGCCTGCCACCGTAAAGCCTATGCCATCGTCGCTTACCTGCAGCCCGACATTTGTTTCTAGTTCTTTCTGCAAACGTTCACTAATCTGACGGGATGTGTTGAACTCGCCTTCTTTGCCTTTGAATGGGCTGGTGTTGGGGCCAAGATATATGCGCAGGGTCGGTGCTTCGACCTCTATGGTTGGAAGTGCCTCGGGCGATACCGCATCAGCGATAGTCTCGCCGATTTGAGCGGTAGAAATACCCGTTAGCTGCACGATATCACCAGCGACGCCCTCAGGCACTTCATACTTGGACACACCCTGACTCATGAATACGAGTTCGACTTTCGCTTTGGTTTGCGCTCCATCTTTCTTGCATAGCACCACTTGGTCGCCAGCCCGGACGTGACCACGAGTAATCCGGCCTATGGCGTATTTGCCCTTAAAGTTATCCCACGCCAGAGCTGTCACCAGCATCTGAAATGGCTTATCGAGTTCTACGGAAGGAGCAGGAATCTTCCCGATGATCGCATCGAACAGAGGTGAAAGGTCGGCTTTTTCATCCGGATTTGCCGGCGGTGTTTCCCACGCTTTGCCGTCACGACCTATGGCGTAGTACACCGGGTAATGCAGCTGGTCTTCATGCACTGCCAGCTCTAGAAAAAGATCCGCCAGCTCATCTTCGACTTCAGCTATTCGTGCACCAGGTTTATCTATCTTATTTATAACGACAACGGGCACGAGTTCGGCTTCAAGTGCTCGCTCCAACACGAATTTAGTCTGTGGCATAGGCCCTTCTTGGGCGTCGACAATCAGCAAGCAACCATCTGCCATATTAAGTGTACGTTCGACCTCGCCGCTAAAGTCGGCATGGCCCGGCGTATCGATGATATTTATGCGGTAATCCCCATGCTGTACAGCGGTTACTTTGGCCGTAATAGTGATACCCCGCTCGCGCTCTTGATCGCCACTATCCATGATAAGCTCTTGGTTCATCTCGGCCTGGTTTTCACGGAACGTATGGCTCTGTTTAAGCAGCCCATCTACCAATGTCGTCTTGCCATGATCCACGTGCGCGATGATAGCGATGTTACGGATGTTTTTGGGATCTTGTTGCATAAAGTTATAACTCGTTCATAAAAATAAGCGCCGCGTACCGCTGCGCTGTTATTGTTACGATAAAGTATATCACCTCAGAGTCATTTTCACAATGAGCCCGGTCGGATATATCTAGTCAGCGGATATGTACGGTGCCCCGTCTTCGCTCTTCAGCTAGTCGATTAAATGTATTTCGCATACGACGCTGTGTATCGGTCGGTATACGACTTCTTAGTGACGGTGGCAGCCCCACCATTCTCCGCAAGGCAGAAGGCCTTTCAATGGGTTCTTCACAGCCAACAGTTATTGCTCGAATGATCTGAGATAAACCTGAATATGCTGCAACCAGTATGGGTATGTACTCGTTTCCGATTGGTTCACGCTCATTACCTGACCCCAATAATTTATCGACAGATTTTCGGATGTGCGCCATGCGTTCATCTGCAGTTACGCCTTCAGGATACTCCGTTAAATCACTGGATACATCAGAATTTTGCATACGTGAAAAAGCTAGCTGCTTTATAGTTTCGGCTTCAAGTAACGCCTCCCCGAGCAATCGTGCAGCTGAGCAACTCGTGGCAATCGGGCAGGCTACGCAACTACCTTCTAGGGGTAGTGCCTGCTGGCTGATTGGGTCTATTAATTCATGGCGCTGCCCAGTGACAGCTACCTTATATACTCCGGTCATCCATGACCTTTCAATACTTATTATTGTTATGTAAGAGATTTCAACCTCATTTCGTAGCTAGTTTACCTACAAAATTGGTTTCACACTAAATACTATTGTATCAATTTATTTAGTTATTTGCAAGTTTTTATTATTCTATCGCACAATGCAAAAGCAGATTGCAACAGAGGTAATTTTAAGATATATTACGTATAGCCGTGGAAATACTAATCATAATCCTGGAAGTTATCGCCTTAGTTAGCATTGCTGCTTTGTGTTCAGGTTTAAACGTAGCATTTATGTCGCTTAACTTGGCTGACTTAAAGCGTAAGGCAAAGCTTGGAAATTCGCACGCTAAGCACCTTGTGCCGCTTCGTAAAAATGCTCATCTTACACTCGCCGCCATATTGCTTACAAATGTTGCGGCCGCTTCAGTAACACCACTTGTTATAGATTCCCGCCTAAGCGGCGTATGGGCGGTTGTAATCAGCACGCTTTCACTAACTATTTTCGCAGAAATTATGCCGCAAGCACTCTTTGCGCAGAATGCTATTTACTGGACAGGTCGTTTGGTATGGATACTCCGCTTAATGACATACGTGACATACCCTCTAGCAAAACCGCTGCAGCTACTACTTGACCGCATGTTTAAACATGCAACGCACGGCCTGCATACTCGGCACGAACTTGGCTTACTTGTTTCCGAGCATCTTGGCGCTAAAGAAAGCGAGCTAGACGAAGATGAGGTCGAAATAATCAAGGGGGCACTGCAGCTGAGCGAAAAGAAGGTTGCTAGCATTATGACTCCCATTGACCACGTGTACTGGCTTGCGCCTAATGTAGTAATAGATGAGAAGCGTATTGAACAGATCAAAGCAACGGGTCATAGCCGAATACCTGTATTCAACAGCACAAAAACCATTTGTTTTGGCGTGCTCATCGTAAAAGAACTTGTAGATCTCGACTTTGATGACCCAGCACCGCGAGTAGATGAACTACACCTTTACCCGGTACAGCTCGTAGGCGCTGGCACAGCACTAGATACTATGTTCCGTAAGTTCATATCTACCCACACGCATCTTATACCCGTAGAAAAAGATGATTGCATAGTAGGCATAGTAACTATAGAAGACCTGCTAGAAGAAATCGTCGGCCACGAAATCGAAGACGAAACTGACCATCGTACAAGGTAGACAGATCTCTATTTTTTTGTCAAGAACATACATCACAATTGTGCTTATGTTATTGATAATACAACGTTTTTTTACCCCTGGGTTTTGCTAGTTTCTCAGCATATTTGCTTGACTTAATAAATGCTTATGTACTAACCTAAGCGCTACGTGTCGAGGACTTTTGGTGGAGTTTTCGTACGTAAGCAGCTCGTTTAGTCGGGTCAACGACACGACAAAATAGTACTTCGGGCTGTGTTAAGGAGGGAGTATATCATGCGTAAATCCGCACTTATAGCGGCCACATGTATGGCCGTGGTTTTTGGCGTCACCACGTCAACTAGCTCTGCTCTCGTGCAGAGCAATACACAAGATAACAAGTTCGTAAAATCTGTCTTGCTGGCAAGCAGCGAAGCCAAAACGGCAAATGAAACGAAAGCAACAGATACAAAAGTGGCAGATGAGACAAAATCGGCTCAGCCGGCTGCACCGTCGCCAGTGATAGTTACGGTAGCTTCGGGCGACAGCCTGAGCAGCATCGCCGAGGCGCACAGCACGACTTGGGTTCGTCTGTACAACGCCAACGAGTCTATAGCAAACCCAAACATCATCAACCCCGGCGACCAGGTACGCGTGCCCACTGCCGATGAGCAGCTAGCTGACCGCCCCCTACCACAGCCCGTCGTTGTGGCTGCACCTGTAGCGCAGGCGTACAGCGCTTCGTACTCATCGTATCGTGCTCCGGCAGCCCCGGCGGCGGCATATCCAACCGACCCGAATGCTGCTAAGGCATTCATATACTCTCGAGAAAGTGGCAACAACCCCAACGCCACTAACCCGAACGGCTGCTACGGGATTGGCCAAGACTGTAACGGCGTACTACGCAGCCAATGCGGTGCAGACTACGCCTGCCAAGATGCCTACTTTACCGGCTATGCCATGCGCCGCTACGGCAGCTGGGAAGCCGCCCAAGCCTTCTGGCAAGCCAACCACTGGTGGTAAAACACCTGGCTAGATGTGCACTCTACTCCGCAAGATATTGTCTTGCGGAGTTTTACATAACAAGGCGAATGCCGTACAAGCAAATTGTAGCTGTTTTGTCTGAATGAGATTCATAGCCTTACGCCTCAAAATAGCGTGCGGCTTTGCGTACGAGCGCAATTGCCTCTGAACCGTACAGCGCTTTTTGTTTGAGCGTGGCAAATAGTTGTTTGTGGTCATCTATCACACGTTGTTCTTTAGTCTCAATTTCAGTATTGCCAATATTTCGAACTAGGAGTTTTGAATCATAGAGGGCAAATGCACAGACAGAATTTGCGATCAGCCCAAATTCTAAGGGAATTATACCAATATCTAGACGTCCGGCCATTAGTAACCTTTCTACCCTGTCTAGTTGAGCAATATGCGTTATAACAGAAGTTAACCGGGTATACAGCGCCATTTCTGTAAACAGAATTTCGAATTTTTTCGATGTATCCCACAACAGATCTTGCCTAGGCTGCATATCTGCTAGCGCCTCCTGTATAAAATCGCTCGAAACTCCAACACCCTTAAGTAACGCCTCTCGATAGTCGATTGTTTGTACATAAAAAGGAAAAGTTGCTACCGTAAAGACACTAAAGCGTTGGGTCGAGCGTACTAGCCGCACCGCACCCTTCGTAGACGCGAAATCAAAAAAACGATCATCGTATATATATTCATCATTCTTATTCCGTGAATATAGCAGAGCTACTTGTTGTCGAATAGTCAGTGGCGCTTCCAGAATATTCAGTATTTTTTCTACAAGTTGCTGCTCTGTGTCTTTATAGCCATTCTCTATTTTAGATATAGCCGACTGACTAAGTCCTACCCTATTTGCCAGCTCAACTCCAGTCATTCTACGAGCGACTCGCAGTTGTTTTACAATTGCTCCTACTTTTTTAGCTATATCGCTATTCGCTTGCATTATTCCAGAATATCCACAACATA
>JAEUQV010000003.1 GCA_016789655.1 Candidatus Saccharimonadota bacterium | reverse complement strand
CTCATAGTAGAGGCGTTTAAAGTTACGCCCCTCGGTTAGCTTTTGCTTGATCTGTTCGTCGGTGAGTTTGTGCCTGCCCATGTTTTTGTTTCTTTATTGTTCATGGTTATTGTAGCATGACCCCGGCTGGTGAGCAGGCATTGGACAATGCCTTGCTTTATGCGCTTTCATGTGCTATAAACATGAGCATGGTTATGTATTCAAGTCAGCAGCAGTCCCCACTCTCGCAATTTTGCGGCTGATTCACTATTGTCTGAAACGATTTGGAAGCACCGCAAAAAACGCGGTGTTTTTTAATGCCTTGTCGTCTAATGGTAGGACATTCGTTTCTGGAATGAGTAACCGTGGTTCGAATCCACGCGGGGCAGCCACTAATCGGAAGTGGACAAACGGTAAAGTCGCCTGCCTTTGAAGCAGGATGTTGAAGGTTCAAATCCTTCCTTCCGAGCCATTACCTGTGAACATATATAATTTACAAAGGAAAGTTATGGAAAAAATCACACCAAAATTATACAACTGGGCATCTATAATCGATGACGTCACGAGAGAACAGGCAATCCGCACGTCGAAGATGCCATTCATCCAACCACACCTGGCCCTCATGCCAGACGCACATTTAGGCGCAGGAGCGACAGTTGGTTCCGTCATCCCAACGCTGGGTGCCATCATGCCTGCAGCGGTCGGGGTGGATATAGGCTGCGGCATGATAGCGGTGCGAACGCAATTTATGGCCGCTGAAGTCACGGCCAAAGATTTATCTGCGCTCCGTCACAGCATCGAGCGCTCTATTCCGCTTTCTGCTGGCAAATTCAACCAAAAGTTGACCGACTCAGTAAAGCCCCGAATCGAAGAGCTAAAGGGCAAAGCGGACAAGCGCTTGTCATTCTACGATAAGCTGACTCGCACACATTGGGCATACCAGCTTGGCACCCTTGGGTCGGGCAACCACTTCATCGAGATTACAGTGGATGAAGAAGATAGGGTGTGGCTTTTTTTGCATAGCGGCAGCCGCGGCACAGGCAATACGATCGCGACCCACCACATAAAAGTTGCGCAAGATTGTATGAAGAAATGGTACATTACGCTTGAAGATAACGATCTCGCTTACCTCGTCGAAGGCACCCCAGAGTTCGAAGAATACATCACTGACCTCAATTGGGCACAGCATTTCGCGCTATTGAATCGAGAGGAAATGATGGACAGGGTCATACATGACTTTAGCCATTTTATGGGTAAGCCGGTCGACGAGGCAGAGCGCATCAACTGTCATCACAACTTTACCCGCAAAGAACACCACATGGGGCGTGATATGTGGCTGAGCCGTAAGGGCGCCATACAAGCCGACAAGGGACAGTTGGGACTCATCCCAGGTTCTATGGGAACTGCGAGCTATGTCGTAGAAGGCAAGGGCTATGCCCCTTCATACAACTCGGCCCCACATGGTGCCGGCAGGGTTTGGGCCCGTAGAGCGGCTTCCAACCACTTCACTATCGAGGATCTCGATAAGGCAATGGTAGGAATCGAGTACAAACGATCAGAGGCTTTCCTAGATGAAATTCCCGCCGCCTACAAAGATATAGACATCGTCATACACGATGCGCATGACTTGGTAGACGTAAAACACACACTGCGCCAAATAGTTAACATAAAGGGAGATTAAACAGCAGGTAGTCCACATGAAACAGATAGCAAATAACATTCTGGAAGGTGTAGTGGTGGCAATCATACTGCCAATTATCGGCGTAATGTTGCTTGCGCTCTCACCACTATTCATCGTGCTGTTTTTTATTTCCCTTTACGGGAAGCTCTGGGAGTTCATACGGCATGATCCGAAGCAAAGCTTGATGATGGAGGGGTTGATTAGCGAAGTGTGGCAGGACGCCGACACCAAAGAAGATTTCATAGGTGAGTTCAAGAATTTAAGTGACAAAATCGCCGAGATGTCTAAAGCCGCACAGGAGACCATAAAAAAGGAAGGCTTTGCTATTTTTGACGAACCGAACCATACCAAGGAATGGTCCGACTTACGTCTAGCTCAAGAACTGCACACAGACCATGCCGAAGTGATATTGTCCTTCGACTTTGGTGCATATTACTCAGAAGAGATGCGGCAGCTATTTGTGAGCACGGAAGATGGCGACGACCAGTGCGGAGCAGGTTTTCCACCTATCTTTCTACGCGTAACGAAACCGGAACTTCATATCGCACGGCAGTTTACGCTTAGAACAGCCGAAGATGTTTGGATGGCGATAGGTATATTGCGAGGCGATGTGAAGTTTACGCAAAAAGAAGGCCAATTGTGGTCATACATTCCGGAGCACGACTTATGGCTGGTGCAATACAAAATAAACGAGTCAGACTATGGTCGCAGACATGAGTTTGCCGGCAAAAAAGCGCATAAATATTCAATGGATAGTTGATATTGCCCAAATCCCAGACAAAACTCTTCCCTGTTAATTCTGCATCCCAGATAAAACATGCAGCTATCACACTTATTTTTGAAATAAATGGCTGCGTACGAGCGTATTACCTATGTGGAGCAGTAGTACCAGTAATGCTTCATTCCAGCTAAACAGGAGATACCGTATGAAATATATAAGAATGAACCGCAAACAAACCCATATTGCAGTCGCCCTTTTTGCAGCAACGCTTATCGCAGCGGGCGGAGGCATAGCACTCGCCCGCCAAAATCGTGGCGTGAGCGTGCCGTCAACCACTACACAACATGTAAGCGGCCAGCATGGGAATAGTAAACCCGACACAGCCGACTCAGAAATGTCACATGTTACGCCCCTACCGGCAGCGTCTGTCAGCGGCGACCCCACAACCGCAACCCAGCTGGTGTATCTCATAGAAGAAGAGAAGCTCGCGCACGATGTATACCAAGTGCTATACGACACGTGGGGTTCGCAGGTGTTTCGTAATATCGTAAAAAGCGAGGCAAACCATCAGTCGGAAGTTTTGGCGGTCATGCAAAATAGAAATATAGCAGACCCCCGCAGTAGCAGCCTCGGCGTATTCACCAATAAAGATTTGCAGGCACTCTACACCAAGCTAGTCGCCCAAGGCAAGCAGAGTCAGACGGAAGCGTACAAAGTTGGGGTAGCCATAGAGGAACTCGACATCGCCGACATCAAAAAAGACTTAGCCAGCCTAAATTCGGCAGATACCGATGTAAAAGCTACCATGGAGCAACTGCTCGCCGGGTCTGAGCGGCACTTGGCAGCGTTTAACCGCCAGCTTACACGCTAGTATACTGTAGGCAATGTCTAAGCAGCACCTAGCGTCAACCGACCAAGCTATCGTCGCCCAAGTGAGGGGCGGCGATAGTGCTGCTTACGCCCAGCTTATGCAGCGCTACGAGCATAAACTTATGCGTTACGTCATGTATCAGGTAAAAGATGCGGCGCTTGCAGCCGACATCGTACAAGAAACCTTTATCAAAGCATACGAAAACCTGTGGAGCTACAAGCCGGCATACGCCTTTTCGACCTGGCTATACCGCATAGCACACAACCAAATGGTATCGGCACTCCGCAAGCAACATCATGTCGTACCAAACTCCGAAGCATTCCTGGCAGACTTGGCATATGAACCCAAAATCGCCGAGGCGATAGACCAAAGTTTTACCAAAACGAATGTACAACACTGCCTTCACGATCTCGATCAAAAATATCGCGATGTACTGCAGCTGGTCTATTTTGAAGACATGTCATACAGCCAAGTGGCTGATGTGCTGCGTGTGCCTGCCGCTACGGTCGGAGTGTGGGTGGCACGCGGTAAGTCAAAGCTACGGGCTATTTGCGAACGGAAAGGAACCCACCATGCCTAGTACCCCATCCCCTACATCTACAAAACAATCCACGCTAGCGGCAGCGGTGATGCGGCGCATAGAAGACAAAGAAGTCGCTATGAAGCCGCGGCTGTATTTTGCGGTGGCAGCTGTGCTCGTCGCGGCACTGAGCGTCGTATCGGGGCTGCTGCTGGCGTACGTTATGAGCATGGGGTATTTCTGGCTGCGTATAGTTACCGCCGACACCATGGCGTATGGTGCGCGCCGCAATCTCAGCCAAGCACTCGCCGATTTTCCGTGGTGGCTACTGGCGCTTGCCGTTGCGCTAGCGGCGATATCGCTGTGGGTAGTACGCAAACATAGCCGCCTGTACCGCTACCCTGTCGCTACCCTCTTAGCTGCATTTCTGTTCCTGAGTGCGCTTTGCAGCCTAGGCTTCAGCATACTTGGAATCGGCCAGCAAAGTATGCACAGCTCGACACCCCAAACCAACCACACAACCCCCGCATCACCAGGCAGGCGCCACCACCCACAAAACTAGCATAAGACTTCTTTTCCTAGTACCCTGCCAACCCTATCTTGACGGATAGGCCGCCTGCCAGCAGTAGTGCCAGATATATCAGCCGTATGTGAACTGTACCAGGTAGTACACTGAACATCGGCTGAGGTATCTGGTGCTACTGATGGTAGGCAGGATGCCTCAGGATAGGGTTGGCGGGGTACTAGCCCCACCCTCCCCTACAAACCTCGCAACATAAATCCCACACAAAACCATCCCCTGTTATTCCTGCATCCCAGCCAAACTTCACAAATCCCACTCCTGCCCAAACATAAACCTCGTGAATCCGAGGATAAATCTCGTGAAACTTATTTATGATTTTGGTCGTATGCGCGGTTCCCGATCGCCATCAAATATGATCCTATCAAATACATCTTTGGGCGCTGCTAGTAAAGCCATCGCTTTCTTCGTCATCGAATCAGTGAGATAATTTTCCGGAACATTCGTGCGCGGTACGGTGTGCTTCACCGCACGAGCTCCGAGTGCGTAGGCGTATGACTTCGGTAACGACATCACTTCCTTCCAGGTTAGGCCTTCTGAAACATCTTGACGGAAAACAGCCATAGCATTCAGCTTCGTAATCGGACTTTCGGCGACAGCATGTTCGGCAATAATTTCACCCAACTCATTCCGCTCACGCAATACGAGTATCAAGTACTGGTCAGCTTCTTTCTCGCCAGTTTCCACGTCAGTGACTAATTTGCGCTTTTTGCGCACACCTCGGGCGTAATAGCTATCATCCGCATCGCCCCACCGCTCACGTATATTCTTAAGGATGTTAAGTCGCTCAAGGTCTACGCTAGGTATGGCCTTGCCCTTGTAAGCATTTTCTACTATTTCAGTTGCAATGGCTCTAACTTCTCCTGGTGGGAGCACTTCCCAATCCAGTTGTTGTGCGATGGTAATCTCTTGCTCAATAGATTCGCTTTCAGATGCTTCTAATTGTGTCCTGTTGTCTTCGAGCTGTCGGAGGAGCCGCACGGCACTCTTACTTACTTCTTCAAGATCTGAAGCTGCTGCGGCAGCTATAACTTCTCTACCTATTCTGCGGGTAGCGGTAGGGTTTTCAGGTATATGTGAGACTTCACCCGCCGCAGTACTGGCAAGCAACAATTGAGCAGCGCGGTTATATACCGGTACTAAGCCTCGTTGATTCCTCGAGTTGAACCGACTCATGACTGCTTGCGTTGCGCGCCCACTGCTGTAATACTCTGCCAGCTCCTGAGCTTGGTCTTCAACGGCCTGGTGGCCTTCAGTCATAGGTCTCATCAATCGGGAAGCATAGCCTTCAGCAAACGATGGGTCCAACGCATCATTTGAAAAACTGGTAAAGAAATTTAATGCGCGTAAGCGAGACGCGGCAAATTGAAACTGCGTAGATTCACCGTCTGGACCGATCAAGCCCCGCTGACAGTATGTTAAAAAATCTTGCGCAAGTGGCAGGATGAGTTTGCCAGCATCTTTTCCTCTAGCTTGCTTGCCTAGTTCTGCCACGGGTACACCGAAATGATTGGCGAGCCCTGTTATCATCCCGTGCAATTCATTTGTCGCCCGTAGCTGACTTGTAAGTCCGTGAACGCCAGCGAAACGATCGTGTGCTTCCTGTACGCCTACTGGGGGTATAGGTACCCCTCTTATATGATTTGATAGCATATATCCTATACCAATTTGTGCAAGGTATAAATTTAGTACTGATGGGTAGATGCGATTGCCTGCATCCATATCGTAGGCTGCTACGGATGTATACGCAGGATGATTCAGTACTAGCAACGTATCACGAACCAGCTGGGCATTAGTTGCTGAGAGTGCATCGCCTGAGTCAATCGAGGGATGTTGCTCTATCCCGAGCTCTGGTGATGTATTTTCGGGTCGAGAAGTCATCATAAAAATACATTATAACATAAAATATAATAAATAAAAGTTTTGCGTATAAAACTCAAGACCTTTGCAACATCTGACTAGGCGTATTGCACTGTTAATACCACTTAACAATGAAAAGAACCTGCGATGGTTGATCCCCGAAGCCCTAATCTCCCGAAAGTGAGGGCAATAGCCCTCCGCTTACTACTTTTGACACCGCCCCAGCCAAAACCCTCCCCTGTTATTTGCAAATCCCAGCCGAATTTCACAAATCCCACCCCTGTCCGAGGATAAACCTCGTGAACTCGAGGATAAACCTCGTGGACAAATTATGCGTGCAGGTGTGGTGCTGTATCTGGGTTTAGGATAAGGTTATTCAGGTTAAAAGGATCTACACAAATCGGCCAGCCTGACTGCTTCAGGGTTTGGCACTTTAGCATAAACCTCTGTATTAGGACCACCCCCACCCATAAAGAGAGGATCGTTCAGCCTAGCTATTTCTTCCGTTGAGAGGAAGGTGACCGGAGGCTGTACAAAGGCAGGATTTATCACGGTTCCCTCCGTAACACCCACAAATCTACGCAAATTATCACTAGTAGCCTTACGCATAAGTAATGTATCTGCATTCGTTAGTGCTCGTAAGGTTCTCACAATCCTAGACCAAGTGGCAGGTTCTAGTAGCGAACGTTGGCCAGATTTCGCCAGATCAGCATCTTCGCTCGGCAGCTCAATCTGAGCCCACGTTCTGTAGTGGCTGAAGGCCTCGACGGCCCTGCCCTCTTGCAGGAGAATAGGCACATCTCCACCTATCGCCCGTGCAATAGCACTGGCACAGTTCAGCGAGAAGCTGGTAACCTGGTCGGAGATAACCACCAAGGCTTGATCGCTTTGAGAACCATGGACTTCAAGCACGTACGGCATGAGCATCTGCGGTCGGTCGCCAACACTACCCGCATCTTCCCACGCTATCACTTTATCCCGAAAATCTGCATATGCATCTTGGTATAACCAAAGCAGATAGTCTTTGACTAAAAGTGCTCGCAGCGCATCGTATGACAAGACACCCTCGTGTACTAGGCCACCAAACGTCAAGTGCTCGGGTGAAAAATAGTCGTCAGGGTATGTGCCCATGGCTTGTTCTGTTTCTATTTGAGAATAGTCGAGACTCCTTATCGCATGAAGCACTTGCATGTGCTCGCTAGTGCGTGCGCCCGCGAGGATTTCAAGTATGTACTCATGCAGTTTGTTGTAGGCAAGCAGAATATTGCCCGCGTCTACGCCACGAGTGCGCTGCATAGCTGCATACGGATTTGCCCTTACAATATGCAGTCGGTGCAGCCCTGGGTCTCTTTGGTCTGATGGAAGTTCGTACTGCCGATCTACCGCTGCTCGCAAGATTTCGCCAGCTACCGTGGCTTGCGTCTCATCACCGTGTACGTCAGTTACAACAACTGGGTTCGGTACAGAGCTGACAGTGACCCAGAACAACTCATATGGGTTCAGGTTGGTAACCAATTCAGGCAAACTCGACCAGGGAGTTTGCTCTACGTCATTAACACTTGCTTCTGGACCTTTCATGTAAAGTATTTTGTGCCATGAGCCATTACTATGCAAGCCACCCGAACAACAAACAATTATTCCTTGCACCATCCATCCCCCACCCGAAACCCTCCCCTGTTATTTCGCAGTCCCAGCCGAACAGTAGAAATTAACTATCGTATCGCACAGCTGACCCATATTCTTTTTCATGCCGTGGCTCAGGATGACGGCAAGAAAGTGAATGTGGGTCAGATCGCACAGCGCTTCTTCTGATAATATATTCCTATGAAGCTGCTACTCACCTCGGCTGGTTTGAACAACACTACACTACGGCACGCATTGGAGGATCTCGCTAGCAAGCCGCTGCAGGAGCTTGTTGTAGCTTTCATTCCGACCGCATCAAATCAAAATGTACGCGGCAAAGTGTACATTGCCTTGAAGCTATTTGAACTCCGAAACCATGGCTTTAAAAAGGTTGTACCTATAGACATTGCGAAGTTGCCCAAAACTATCTGGCTGCCCATCTTGGGAAAAAGTGACGTTATATACGTACTCGGCGGCAATACGACACATCTGATGCAATGTTTCAATACTTCGGGGTTTACTACAGAAATCCCTCGACTGCTTAAGGACAGGGTATACGTAGGAGTGAGCGCTGGAAGCTATGTAGCCACGCCCGATACCCGCATGAATAGTGACGGTGTTGATACAGTACTGAAGGGCTTGGGGCTGGTAGATTTTGGCCTGCAAGCCCACCTGTACAATAAGCGGTTCCGACTAGCAAGAGATGAGGCGACAGCCCGAAAACGTGCGGCGGGCTGCCCGTATATCGTCTATGGTCTAGACGACTCCATGGCAGTAAAAATTGACGGTCATATCAAAGAGTTTGTTGGTGAAGGCGCCTATATAACAGTAGAGCCCACGTACAAGAATCCGCCATAGATCGAACAGACTATTGAGAAGTTTTCTCTAGTACCGCCCATCAGGAGCCAGTCGTCTATCACATATCGCCTGGTGGATATCACCTTTGGTTGTTGACAAAGTTGCTTAAAAAAGGTTCATCCTTTTACAGATGTAAATGAGTGTAATTTTCAATCAGGTAACACTTACTGCTCTAGCGATGGGCTGCTAGTTCTGCTGGTGTGGTTTTGCTGCGTTAAATGACCTACTGGTGGTATGATTTTTGTATGGAGAAGGTTGATTTTCGGAAGAGTTTGCAGGGCTACAGGGGGAGGCACCATGTGTTTGAGGTGTTGGAGTTGCCGGTTACGCAGTACATTATGGTAGATGGCCATGGCGACCCAAACACCAGCCCGGAATTTGCTGCCGCTATACAGGCGCTCTTCCCCGTCGCCTACAAACTCAAATTCGCCAGCAAAAAAGAACTAGGCAAAGACTACGTCGTCATGCCGCTCGAGGGGCTCTGGTGGGCAGAAGATATGTCTACCTTCACGACCGCCCGCGACAAATCGCAGTGGAGTTTTACGCTCATGATCATGCAGCCTAGCTGGATAACCCGCGAGATGTTCGAGGCGGTGGTGGCGAAACTGGGCGAAAAAGATCCCCCCGCCCTACTGCCCAAAGTCAGGTTTGAAACGCTAGATGAAGGCTTGGTAGTGCAAACGCTGCACATCGGCTCATTCGATGATGAATCTGCCATACTACGCGAAATGCACGAATCGTACATCCCCATGAGCGGCCTGAAAATGAGCGGCAAACACCACGAAATATACTTCAGTGATTTTCGTAAAGTCGCACCCGAAAAGCTCAAAACCATCCTCCGCCAACCCGTTTCGAAAGTGTAGCGCCCAAATGAAACGGCTTACAATAAACTTGCCGGAATACATCATCGATACAGAGCCCGATATCAATGGGATAAGTAAGGCTATCGACAACGTGCTAAAGCAGGAATTCATGGGTAAGTCCGTGGTCGTAAGAGGCATTGCCTCTAGCGCGCACCCCGCCAAAAGTACGAGCGAACTTATAGACATTATCTGCCAAACCGGTACCGACAGATACGACCCCTCAAGAGTCGGAGATAGGTACGAAAATGTCCAGAACAAACACATCGATTTATTTGGTGTACCCGCGTTCGTTTCAGAGACGAGTGAGATTTCTCGAGTAATCATATGGGGGTTTTACCATAGCTCAAAGGCTCTGCACGGACAGCCGGTAAAAATAGATGTGGTCATAATATACGACGCAGAAATGCTCAGCCAGGTGCAGCATAGTTATGCCGGTCGTGACGATGTAAAAGATGACGGCTTTGCTTTTAAACACCCAAACCACAAAGTAGACGCCCTGCTGGGCATACTCCGTATTTGTTAGACAGGTAAGCCCGCCCTCCTACTGTATCAACGAAACAGCACAGTTTTGAGGGAAACTTCACAGACAAAAGCCTGAGGTATGGGTATAGTAAGCGGAATAATAAGATTATGAGGAGGGGTTGCTATGGGGAAATACGTCGATGGGTTTGTACTGGTGGTGCCGAAGGGGCGAGAGGCAGATTACCAGAAAATGGCAGAAGAGGGTCGGGATATGTGGATGAAGCATGGGGCACTGCAGTATTTTGAGTGCCAGGGCGATGACCTCAAGCAGCAGGAGATGGGCGGCGAAAAGTCGCGGGCTTTTGCCGAAATGGCAGGTGCCAGTGCCGATGAAAACGTGTGGTTCAGCTTCATCGTTTTTGAGTCTAGGGAGCACCGCGACGAAGTGAACAAAAAGGTCATGGACGAGATGTCGGCTCAGCCGCAGGATGAAGCCGGTTTTAGCATGCCGTTCGAGATGAAGCGCATGGCCTACGGCGGGTTCAGCGCAGTCGTCGAAGGCTAGACAAGCGGCCATATAACTCCTTGTACAGCCTCCGCCTGAATTGCAGAACCCCACCGATGTCATTCCGAACTTGTTTCGGAATCTACGCGTCTAATACTAACCGTGCGATTGTACGAGACGTATGGGTCCTGAAACAAGTTCAGGATGACGAGACCTTGAAAATCAGGTATTCCTGGCTTCCCGTCAGTTTTATAATTGTTTTTCTGGATTCCCATTTTCATGGGAATGACGGGTGCATAATTAGCAGCAATCATAATCCCAGCCAAAACTTCTCTCTGTTAAGCACTCATCCCGGATGAAATGACTGAATTGAAAATTATGCCTCATATCAATCGGGTTATTTGAGTGGTGTACATTTAGCGATTTATACCTATAATAAGCAAAAGCGTAAATATAAAATTCACAACAGCAGGTACTATGGCAAACTCAAAAACACCACCTACCAAACCCGTAGCGGTACGCCATCGTGTGCGGACGTTCTTTTCATCGATATTTGGGTTTTTTGCTCTCGGGCTTATCATCATGAGTATATTGGTGGTTTGGCTCGACCGGACCCTCACCGACACGCAAACATACGTAAAAACAGTGGCCCCGCTGGTCACGAAACCTGGCGTACAGAATTTCGTCGTCACCAAAGCCAGCAGCACCCTGCTCGATAACCACGATGCACCTATACGTGATATCGCCAGCCAACTCCTCACGCCCGAACAAATCGCCGGCAAAACCGACGAGCAACTCAAAGCTGAAGTCACACCGCTCGTCCAAGAAAGTTTGCGCAGTGTCGTGTCGTCGCCCACTTTCGCAAACCTATGGAAGACAAACAACGAATCGATCCACAGCCAGCTCATGACGCAGTTGCAAAGCGGCTCGCAAACGCTTAATCTAGACTTTCACCCGCTCATAACGGGGTTGATAGACCAGCTCGGCACAACCAAACTCAGTTTTGTCAAAGACAAGCTCGACATACCGGCAGACGCCGGAAAAGTGAAGCTAGAAGGTAGACAGCTCGAAAATGTCCGCCGTGTCTATGACTACTTCAAGAAAGCGATGCTAGCCATACTCGTATGTGCGGCGCTGTCTGTGGGTTTGTGCGTGCTGATATCGGTGCATCACCTCAAGACCATCCGCCGGATTGCCCTGCTTACCGGCATATTCTGTGGCGTGCTCGCTGCACTGCTCGGCGCGACTTCGCTCATCCGTACCGGTAGCAGCGAAGTAGATAATGCGTTTGCTAGAACGCTCGTGGATGGCATAACTCACGACCTGCGATTGAGCCTCATCGTCATAGCCGTGCTGGGCATAGGCGGCGCAGTAGCAAGCAAACTATACTCCGTAATAACCTCTTCGCGATCTTCTACTGCCAAACGAGCCTAACTCCTGCCGGTTACTGTCGAGTGATATTGACCTAAGTCTCTAGACCCCAATAACAGCACCAGAGTTTCCAAAAGTCAATATAGGGCACTGGGCAAAAATCGCGCCGTGATATACTGACTTTGCAAGATGCAACCGCAAAATTCTTTTGAGCAGCTCGACACCGCACAGCCAATTCCGCGCGCTGAGGGTGTGAAAGTGGCGAACGATCAACAGGCAGCTCAACTTCCGAGCGACATTCAGCCCAGAATCGCAACATTGCCGGCATATATCTTAAAAGTTATTCGCTCGCGTGCGCTTGCGAGTACCGTACTAAGCTGCGTGTTTGTTTTGATGAGTAAAAATTCTTACGTGGCATACCATGGGGACAATCCTCTGAGCTGGTTCAGTCACGAAACATATGGCTTACCGCTTTTGATTTTTGTTTTGGCATGTACTGCTGTGTGTGTCTTTTCGACTGTCATGAATCTTTACGGCTCATTTGGCGTCAAAAAGTAGTACCAAAAATATAACGCCGCCTTTTGTGTACCGGCTACCAACCTGTTTGCATACCTACAGGAAATCTTGTCTTTAATTTTCATTTTTTCGCTTTTTTAAATCCGATGACCTGGATGGTATCACCCGGCATTGCGATTGATTCACTGCTAGCATCTGGCGAAAGTGCGGTCGGCAGCAAAGTTACCAAAGACTCGGTGTACACTGCCATAGATCTTGACCGTGCGATGCAACGGTACTTTGAGCTTCACGCTGTCGCACACCAATTTGACTGAACATCCTGAAGCATGGGTTGTCAAAAAGTAAAGCCTAGCTTCGTGTACTATACTTTTTGCGATACACTAGTGCTTAACGACAATTAAATACAGAAAGTGCATGCTAAAAACGACGAAGCCCAACCGATTCTTGCGAACAATCATATATGCGGAGTTTGAGCCGCATGATACCGTTCCAATACTTGGAGCCCGTATGCGGCCATTTTATTCTGAGCGAGTGAGTGATATCGAGCGCATGGGCCATTTCGCAAAGTTCTGGTTTCATTTTTGGAATGCCTTGCTCATTGTGCTTACATGTATTGTCACGACCATAGGCATAGCAGTCTGCTTCGATGCAGAGACTTTGAGGAAAATAGGCGTGCCGTACGGTCTATTTTTTATCTTCACAGTGGGATTGTTCCTCGTCCAAGGGTTTTCAATCATCGGCTATTACCGCTGGAGGTATAAAAAGCACCGCATACTTTTATAGTCATAGAAAAGAGCAGAATCGTGCAGGTGCTATAAACTCATGCTTCACCGGCAAACCACAACGTTATTTAATAGAACATATACGGACAAGCAAGCATTAACCATAACCCTAGCTCGACATAACTGTCGAGCTAGGGTTATAGAGCGATCGAATTCAGACTAGAATGTAAGATTCGGGTTAACAAGCAGGTAGTTGGTATAATTGAAAGGAAATGAAAAAGCAAAAATACACCTATACTGATTACCGCCAGTTGCAAAAACATTGGCGGCGATGGAAGTATAAAAATACAGGCTTACTTGCAGTAAGCCTGTTAGTATTTTTTTATCTAGCGGGAACTTCCCAAGTTGAAAATGTCATTTCGCACATTGGTAATCTTGGCTATTTCGGCGCTTTCATAACGGGTATATTTTTCGTGTCTACGTTCACCGTCGCTCCAGCTGCGGTCGTGCTATTTCACATCGTAGAGCAATTACACCCTATCGAAGTCGCGATACTGGCCGGCTTAGGTGCTATGGTCGGAGACTATGTCATATTCCGATTCATGAAAGACCGTGTCTTTGCAGAACTTTTGCCGCTTGCTCGCAAACTACAGGCGCCACGCCTGAAAGTGCTGTTCAAGAGTCCGTATTTCGCATGGGTATTACCGTTAGTCGGAGCATTCGTCATCGCCTCTCCACTACCAGACGAAGTAGGCGTAAGCATGCTCGGCTTATCCAAAGTGAAACGCTGGCAGTTTTTTCTGCTGGCATTCATTCTGAATGCAACCGGTATATTTTTAGTCGTAACCGCCGCAGATCTCATACGCTAGGCGTCACCGGACAAGTCTCGAAGAATTGATGCTTTCGCGCGGCACAATCGTCATGGGGCTTCTTGTAATTTTACCCCTCGAAGTCACATGTGAAAAAAATGCCTACGAATGACTCACCTATACGATGTGTTTGAAAAGAATTAGTACAAGCCGAAATCCCAAGCAAAACCACTCCCTGTTATTTCGCCATCCCAACAGAAATGACACGGTGTATCACTTGCTAAATTGTATATTATGTGTACATGACCATACACGATTCAAGCGACCCTAAACGCGACCTTTTGTTTAGAATATTTGGAGAGCGGCTAAATGGATTGCATTACGATGTGATGGGTGTATTCGGCATGCATACAGATGAAGAAGCTAGTATAGTGTTAGGCAAAGCCCTGAGCAGGCTAGTCATGCAACCAAACGACACTATGCATCCTATAAAAGGTATGTTCATTATGGTAAATACTGAGCCGACAGATGAGCTTACCCCTCGATCGGTTAGTAACGCAACGTTTGAATATCCTGGCAAATTTGACGGGACGATAAGTCAGATACGGACCGCAACCATTGAAGCTTTTCGAACATTGATAAGCGCGAGGCTATTAATAGATGTGCATACGAACAAAGGTAAAGAAAGCTTTGGGATCTGTAAAGTTGGAGCCACACAGCGGCCTGAAATAGCTAGAATCTTATCGGCAGTATATCCACCTGGCCGCGACGAGTACCCGGTGCTTAGCTTTTCTTCCAATCACCCTGCAGCCCAAATACCAAACTACGCCGGTCTGGATCTCCACCCTACCAGTGAATTACTTGATCCGCAAGCCATGCTTCAGCTATTCATACGTGCCGCGCGCGACAAACTTCCACCAGCAAAAAATTTAGTCGAATACACTAATATCTGCAGCCTTAGAACTACCACCTTGAAATCATTAGGGCGCATAGCATCAGATGTGTGGCAGCCGATGGCTTTCGGCGAACCTCTCAGCGCAGCTTTGACTGATAAACTAGGTTTTCCACCCCTGCCTAACGGTGATCCATACGTTGCCTGCGGCTGGGATCCGGTCGCATACTATGCAACTGGTTTCGCTGGCGAGATATGCGTAAGGGCATGTCACGAGCAAACTGTCAGATCGTCTTTCGACTGTCCAACAGTAATGTAGCCACACGCCTTGCTTAGTGTTACTACAACTGTCGATGAAGTATCGAATTGCCGCCGCCCCCGGCAAAATGCACCCCAGCTGTCTTAGCTGTTTGTCTCGCATCATCCAGCGTATGAACTTATGTGCTCGACCGTCTGGTGCTTCAGCATAAAGTTGCCAGACCCACAAACCGTAACGTAGCACATAATACAACATCTACCTATCACCGGCGTGCGTCTTGGGTAGAGCAAAACTAGTGGTATGACCCGAACTACCACTCTATACTCACCTCTGTTGCGATTCGTTTTTATACACAGGCCAATTACTTGGCATACCTAAGCGTAGCTGTTTATATTGTTAGTACAAACAATTAAAAGAGGGGTGGTAATGAAACAATATCTAGGTAATGCAGCAGCTGTATAGGCTGCAGCAAAACGCGGGATTATACTTATGAGCGTCGCTCTAGTGACGTCTGTCAGCTCGATGCTGGTGTATACGAGTCAAGCTTCTGCAGAGTTGCTTCAACCCCAATTTTTCCCATCGGGCAACTTTGACAACTGTACGGATTATTATGCCGATAACGGTATATGGGTTGTATGGGGCGGTGGGGTGCCTCTTGCAGGCAGGCAGATGACGCAATACGCTTATGGCGCAGGCTTCCGTGGTACTGCATTACGCACTATGGTCGCAATAGCTTTGGGCGAGAGCCATAATTGCCCGAAAGCTTTAATAGCACCAGTGATGAATATTCGATTGGCCTCTGGCAAATCAATACGAAGAGTACCGCAGCTTGGAACGCAGCAAAAGCCAATTGCGGACCGCTCTCGACGCGATCTGACCTGTACGACCCCGCTAAAAATGCGAAATGTGCGAAATGGAAGTACAACATACAGGGTTTTACAGCTTGGTCAATATACAACAACGGATACTACCGAAACCAGATGGCATTCGCCGACCAGTGGGCAGACTTCTTGGGCTACTAGTTCCTCTGCACATTCAAGAACCGATCGGGAAGCACCAACCGATCGGTTTTTTTGCATGAGTTTCTACGTACCCCGAGTTTCGAATTAGACATAGACAGGACTTACGCAAAATGGTGCAGTCTGAGATGAAAAGCGAGCACTGCAGCGTAGGCGTACCGAGGTACGACGGAGCGAAACGGGGTCCCCATGAAACTTTTTACATGGGGCAAAGCAGCGGAGATTTTCGCTCGGAATGTGCCGTTTTGCGTGAGTCCTAATAGAAAAACGATGGTCGGTAGTCATGAACAAGGCATGAGCCGTTAACCATGCCGTAGGCTCCGTCGCTAGCTTAGGGTATTATTGGTACCCTCGTAAGATCTTTGAATAATCCATCGCTCACAGACCCATTGTTTTCTTTGCCGTTTTGTGCACTAACTAATGCATCTCCAACTGTGGCACAAGCTGCTTGTTTGATAGCTATATATGTAGCACGATCAGTAATCACACCATCTGTAATTATTGCGTCCACAAGGCCACAATAAACTTCTGCGACACTTCGACCAAGACCACCTGCATCTTCGCCGTTTATAACACCTATGGGCGGATTGACATGCGTAAACTCAGAACCTTTTCCGCCTGCAAATTTATAAATTACTGTGCTCCGCTCGCCCGTTTTATTATCACTATTACTGATAATACTTTTGGAAATTAAATAATCATTCGTTTTATATGGTGGCTTATTATCGGATAATACTATAGATAATGTATGATTATTAGGCTCTGGCAGACTCTTAAATTCCACACCGTAGTCTTTTCCGCCGACATTTACCGTTACCCGTTCATCCTTAACGGCTCCCACAATGCTCTTTCCAGCCTTATCGATATCAACCAACCTACTAGCTAAAATTTTCCCGTTTGTAGAGTCGTATTCAAAGATTACGTGTGGGGGCGTTTCTGATGACGCCCTAGGCGCTTCGTGTGCAGTTTCTACAGTTGGATCCTTTGTCGGTGATGACGCCTCGTGGCTAGAAGCTGGCAAACAGCCAGACACCATCAAAACGAGCAAGCCAAGAGCCGCAGCACCTCCTGCTGTTCTACGCGGTAAAGATTCGCTCATGGCTATACTATACTCCAAATAAGCAAATCGCAGAAGCAACTTCACCGTATGTTGGTTGGCTGATTCTAGCGGTGTTTAGAACGACGCACAACATAAAGTGGGCGAGCGAGAGTCTCGGTGTACACGGCGGCAAGGTAGTAGCTCATTATACCCAGGCAGCAGAGCACTATGCCCACTAGAAAAAGCAGCATGACTGCCAGCATGGCCGTACCGGTTATATCTAAACCGAGCGGATCATCCATAATAATGCTCTGTACCAAAATGAACATACCCAACAATCCCGATGCTACTGTAATAACCAGGCCAAGAAATCCTGCAAACCTGAGCGGCACGAAGCTGTGCGAAACAAACGTATTCATGGCCAGCTGGAATAATTTACGGTAACCATACGATGGTGTGCCGGCTTGCCGCTCGCGTTCAGTAAAGTACACATACGCTCGGTCATAGCCTAGCCAATCTATGAGACCGCGTGTCATGCGGCTACGCTCACTAAGTGAGTTAAAGGCATCTATTACTTCGCGGTCTACTAGCCGGAAGTCAGTACTGTGCGGCATGATCTCGGTGTCGGAGAGTCTACCAAGCAACCAGTAAAACATGCGAGACAGCTGCCGCTTCAGCCAACCACGCTCGCTGTATGTCTGACGCACGCCCACGACAACTTCAACGCCCTGTTCCCATTCTTTTATGAAGTCTTCGATGTGCTCTACGGGGTGCTGCCCATCGCCATCGATTATTATGGCTGCCTTACCTTTTGCCTCTGCCAGCCCAGCCGAAACAGCTGCTTCTTTGCCAAAATTGCGTGATAGGCGGAGTACGTTTGTTAAGACATTTTTGCGACTTTGTCGCATTTTGTTGAGTGCTTTTACAGTGTCATCAGTGCTGCCATCGTCTATATACAACACTTCAAAATTATATGATGTCTGATCTGTAAGCGCATCGTTAAGCTCCGCATGGAATGCAGCAATGCCTGATGCCTCGTTAAATACAGGAACGATTATACTTATGAGCGATTTCTTGGTGTTCTGTACTGACATAATTTTATATATTCTACCATTTTTCATGCGGGATTGCACATTTTCCTCTGTACATTTTGCCCCATTTGAGCTACAATGCCTGCCATGAACGTTCGCCAAGAGTTTTTCTTTAGCTTCTTTACCACCCCGTCCCACGGAGGCATTGCAAGCTAAACCCTAGCGAACCACACAGCAACCCGCCTCCCACCAGGAGGCTTTTTTAATACTGACCAATATGCAAGTATCCTCAAGCCCAGCCGAAGTATACAACACCACGCCTCATGCGGAGGCTGCGCCTTTGCCTGAAAATATTGGCATGCAGGGTGGATTAGGTTCGTGGCACCATAGGGCTATACTTGATTTCTTTGGCATTGCCCTAGATAGCGCACGAGCAGTTGAAGCGCAATCACATTTGGTGCAACATGAAACCCACGATGACCTAGTGGCAAGTTTATCGAACGGCGAAACAGACATCGCCATGATAGCAGTGGACAATAACAACTCTGGCCGAGTCACCAGCGCTATCGAAGCTTTGCGTAGGAACCCAAAGCTAAGAATTTTGGGGAAGATTGCACTAACCATAGAGCAACGCTTACTGCTCCACCTAAATCATGCGCTTGAGGATATTGAGCAAGTTGCCTCACAAAGACCAGCGCTAGATCAGGCTGCAGGCAAAATTGCGCTTCACGAATGGCTCGAACTCGAGAGGGCAGATACGGCTGGTAGTGCATTTGAGGTCGCCAAGGCAGATGGTATAGTTGAAGGCTTTGACGGGGTTAAACGTCCTACCGCTGCAATAGCCTCCGAACTGGCCGGAAAGCTAGCTGGCTTAGCTATTGGTGATGTTTTGAGTCCTCCTGGAAATGCAACTACTTTCTGGCTTGTTACATCTGACCCTGAAAAATATGAAGCAAAATTTACGCCAAATGCTACACACGCTGCAATAACTTTCTCGGTTCCAAACAGAAAAGGTTCACTGCTTGAGATGGTACGCACCTTCAGTGAAGCCGGTTTTGATTTTACCGATATTGATAGCCACCTAGCTAGTGAAGGTGATACACGTAGCTTCTTTGCCGAGCTCAAGTTCAATGGCGATGCAAATGCTGCTAAGTTCAAAGCCCTTGTCGATAGTATGCGAGAAGCACATCATGAAATAGAGGTTCTTGGTACGTACGAAGACAGAACAGCAGATAGCGTGCATACGACATCAGTGCACAATAGGCAGGAGGCGACCACACCCGCCGTGCACGAGTTATGGCGTAGCCGGGAAGGTGTAACCTATGACGAAGGATCACCGGTAGTATATGTACAAGCAACCAACCAGGTGGGTTCGCTGCAAGGAATGCTTGAGCAATTCGACGCGCTAGATATTAACCTGGTCGATATGAGCCGCCCATATATGCCCGACACCAATGGCAGCCGCGGCTTTTACTTCGTACTTGAGCAGGGTGCCGATTCGAAACAAGCAGCGCAATTACTGCGTGATGTTGGCTACAGTGTAGAACAATACACCTACCGCGATGAAGCGCTGGAAGAGAGCGCCGCATAAGAGAATCTTAAGCCTTTAATAATTTTTAACATATATTTTACTTATTCTCTCTTTTAGTATATTTTGATTTTATGACATACGAGTTTACTCCGGAAGAGCTATGGTCAAAGTACAGCGATTTCGTGGGCCCCACCGATACTGATGGTCTAGCTCAGATAACTAGTGGCTGGCCGGGTTTAGCTTATTATATTTTGGCTGGCGTACATACCGAACTTGCTAGACAGAACCCTACAGAAACCACACAATCTGATATTCTTCTAATCCGTGAATATCTCGGCGCATGTGCATTGGGAAGCCACGAGTATAGCGACGTACCACGGCGAGCAACTATTCAATCTATCTTCCTTGAACAAGTGCTAGGCATCATTGATCCGGGTATAGAAAAAGTGCGTTCGCAGAACTATGCACAAACTCTGGTTGTCTTGGGTGAATCACTTGGTCTTTATGATGCAATAAAAAATACTAAACCTTGGCCCTCCATGAGACCTTCGGCCTTAAGAAGAATTGCGGGGTTGATTCATGAGACTTCGGCTCTTTTACTGCTAGTAGCACCCTTAGCACAAGATCGTTGGTCAGGACAACCATCAGCTGTGTTCCAAGATATGTTTGGGGCGGAGGATTTACGCAGTGATGCTGAGTTAGTTAATGTAAAAAGTAGGGAGCGATATCCTTTCCAAGTCGCAACCATCAAATCTAGCCAACACAAAAAATCTACTTTACCGATTGTGACACCCTGGCACATAGGCACGGTAATGGCATTTGACTATACTGATTTGGCCACAGCTCGCATGCTTGTAGCCAAACCGAAAGGTTTAAGCCTAGAGAAAAAGGGATTCCTACGAGAACATCGTCAGCGCATTATTAATGAGGTCACGACACAGTAACGTAATAGTACGCGTAAATTCTTCACATGTTACCTGTAGGGTAACCAAATTTAGTTTTTCCGCCCTACACCTTGAGTATTCTACCCTGTTGCGCTACAATCACATATGTCTTCAAACCAAAATACTTCCTCTCAAGGAACATGTGCGGTTGAATAGATAGACTGTAGCAATAGCTTACTCCCCCGCGGAAGGAAAAGAGCAGCCCGAGCGAAAACCACGTTTTTCGCCCAGCGCGATGAGAAAAACTGCCAGGTTTGTCTCATTACT
>JAEUQV010000038.1 GCA_016789655.1 Candidatus Saccharimonadota bacterium | reverse complement strand
TTGGTAGCGACGAGTGGACTTGAACCACTGACCCCAGGCTTATGAGTCCTGTGCTCTAACCAGCTGAGCTACGCCGCCTCGTCGCAATGCGACACCGGTTTCCGCTGCGCCAAAATGAGCTTGCACACCTTTTGCCGAGCTGCAACCTTAGCCGATTGCTCCTCTCAATTTTGCAAACAGTCGACTTCGCTCCTTGGTTTGCAAATTTGTATTAAAGCCAACCTAAATGAATGGTTGCTCTTTTTCCCTGAGGCTCAGGGAGCTGGAACAGAGACGATTGTAACAGATTGAAGCGGGGAATGCTAGCGGCTGTATTTCGCAAGACAACATGTGCGTATACACTATGAAATCAGCGTTTGTCGCTGTAGACGTGCACGACTCCCTCTTCTGGATTATCGGGTGTCGGTAATCCGTACGGCGTAAGCGGGTAGTACATTTGAGTGTTCATGGGGTAGTTAAACTGGGCATCTTTTGCGCGCTTGCGCTTGTAGAGGAGCAGCCCGCCGCCACTCAATAGGGGCAAGAGTAGTATGAGCCATATCCAATCGATGCCATTATGTTTAGCGGCAACGGTGCTGTTGGCAATCGTTACGACCCGAGAGGTCTCACTTTGGCTGCCATCTATGAAGTACGTACGTTCAGTAAGGGTGTATCGGCCATTTTTTAGCTTGGTGCTGTCGAGTACGAACGGTTTTTCGGTGTCGGTCTGTATGAGTAATTCGCCGTCATAGTACTCCACTCTCAAAATAGACTGCTCTTTGGCAGAATTGGTAATGTTTGAAGGGTCGAGGGTGGTTGGACCAGTCACCGTCTCGGTTGCCGCCGCGTTCGATACGGTCTGGCCAGTCGAGGCGGTTACCTTATTGGCTGTCGTGTCAGTTTTGTTCACGGCCGGCGATGTAGCGGCCGGAGCGGCTGGTGCGGGCTGACCGTTAACGATTACGGCGATACTCTTACTAGTTTGCTTGCCATCGCCATTGACGCACGTCAGGGTATAGCTAGTTGAGGTGGTCAAGGCAGGTGTTTTCCAGTTGCCGCTGGCGGCTGCAGTAACTAGAGGGCTTGGCGATAGATTGCAGCCGCTGGTCGCGACATTGCTGGTGATCCAGGTGAGGGTAGTAGGTTGCCCACTTGTAAGCGTTGCCGGGCTAGCCGTAAAACTTGCTATAGTGGGGTCTGCCGCAGGCACGCTAGCAGTAGTGACTTTCACCGTGAGCGGGTCGGCGCTAGTGGTGCCGGCGCTGTTTTGACAAGACAGCGAGTATGTCGTACTGGCAGTCACGTTTGTGTAGACCTTGCTGGCTGTGGCGCCAACGGTCAAACCACCAGGGTTGAGGGAACAGCTAGCCGCTCCGCTGCTGCTCCAGCTGAGCGTCACGCTACTACCTGAGCTAATAGTGGTGGCTGAGGCCGTGAAAGTCGGCTTAGCCGGTGGGGTGGCCGGAGATGTGACGGTAACATTGACCGTTTTGGTGGCTGACCCCGATGTATTTGTGCAGGTGAGCGTGTAGGTACGGGTGCCTGTCGTCGTGAGAGCTGCCGTTTGCCATGAAGCGGCGGTCGTATTGGTCGGGCCGCTAGGCGTGATGGAACAGCCGCTAGCATTACTGCTCACCCAGCTGAGCGTGCTCGTGTTTCCAGTAGATACACTGGATGGGCTTGCTGTAAAACTGCTGATAGTCGGCGCAGGAACTGGCGTAGCATTGCGTACGGTAATACTGCGAGCCGCGGTCGTCGTGCTGTTGCCGGCTGCGTCTGATGCTCTGAGCGAAATACTATGGCTGCCGTCAGCCACACTCGTTGTGTTCCAGCTGAATGATGTGCTGCTGTTTGAATTGGTGGCTTTTACTACACCATCGACGAGCAGCTCCACTTTCGTGACTGCTATGTTATCTGCTGCCGAGCCGCTCACAGTCGTTGTGCCGGTCAGCGCAGCTCCAGCTGCTGGTGTCGTAAGAGCAACGGTAGGCGCGGTAGTATCGGCTAGGGTAGCAGCCGTGCCGTAGGCCCCAACTTCCCAAATGGAATTGCCGTAGGTATCTTTCCAGCGGTCCGTGCCGACTATCCGTAGATATCTACCAGTGGCAGCTGCGCTGAATGAAGTGTAATCGGCGTACTGTGAGGTGGTGTTGTTGGTCGCTCCGGTGTAGAACGTGGTCCAGGTGCTGTTATTGTTTGAAATCTGAAACTGAAAATTACGTATGGTGTCACCAGCCCACTTGACGCTCATTTTGTTCAGGGCATAGGTGCTGCCAAGGTCGACGGTAAGGTTTACAGGGCTCGTTGGCAAGGAAATCCAGCGAGTTGATCCGTTGGCATCAGAGATGTAGCTGGTTGGATGGCCGGGCTCTTTGGTCGAGTTGCCCACCGATGAGGTAAAAGTTTTGCCTTTTACCAAATTGCCCGTCTGAGAAACCTCGCTGCTAGAGCTCGTACCTCCGGTAGATGTACCGCCACTACCACTGGTACTACCACTGCCACTAGAAGATCCAGTCTCCAATTGATACACCCTCACATAGTCTACGTCCATGTTGCCAGGTAAGTCTGCGGCTAAATTGCCATTAGAATAACCACTAGCTGAGTCTGAACCAGTGTAGCCATAGTAGCTATAGCGCGGGCCATTTCCACCGAATGCTAGGTTCAGGATGATGGAGTGATCGTACCCAAATACGGTGCTAAATGGTGTCGATGGTGTTCCAAGGCTGGAGATGCTATTTTCAAGCGTTTGCGAGCCATTTTGTTCTATACGGTACACATTCGTGCCATCGAAATAGCGGAATTTGCGCCCGTTCACATACCAGGAAATCTTATCGGCTTCCCATAAAAAGCCGTAGACTTGATAATCGGCTGTGCCACCGGTATACGCATTTACAGCGGATTGTGTGGAGAGCTGCGTGCCCAGCGTGCTAGAGCCACCGTAGGCACTGTCGGTCTTTATGTTGTACCAGTTGGGTGAGGTCTGGCAATGGCCGCCGCTTTTGGTGCAAGCGTAGTGGAGCGTTCCGGTCGTAATATCTGGGCGGGCACCGTACAGCTCGAAAATATCAAACTCACCATAGGTTGGCCAGCCAGGCGTGGAACCGTCGTTGGGGCTAACAAGCCAAAACGCAGACCAGTATGGATTACCTCTGGGCGACTTCACCCGGGCTTCGGCGTAGCCCTGTTTGAATTTGTACTTCATACTGCCGCCCTGGGCGCGGGTCGTTACCATGCCGGAAGTAAAATAGTAGGTGCTATTGCCGGTATCTGGATTGGTTCCGCCGCAAGTAACAGTCTGGCGTTTTGCGGTTAGGTGCAGTGCCCCGCCGGACACCGTTGTGTTGGCTGCTTTGTAGCACTCATCTTCTTTGTTGCTGCTACCGTAGTTGCTATTGTCTGCCACATTCCATTTGCTCGTATCGACACTAGTACCATTGAACTCATCGCTCCATTTGAGACTCCATACCTTACCTGAAGGTGCTGCTGGCGGTTCTGCAAACGCGGCATCTTTGGGCTGAGAGTCTGCATTTATGAGGAATGCCATAATCCCGCTGGCAATGAGTAGGGCGCCAAGTAAGGCAAGCACACCGTGTTTTTTGCGTATAGCCTTCTTTTGCTTAACGGGTTTCTGGGCAGCAGTTTCATGAGTGACTTTGGCACCGCGTTTTGTGCCACGACTTTTGCGAGTTGGCGAGGCGCTGGATGCATTTTGAGCCATAATAAGCATATGCTAACACAAACGGGGGTGGAGCGGAAGGAGACATAATGGAGTAGGTGGTAGGTGGGTAATCGAATTTTGATGCTAGAATATGCCGATTCGTTAATCTTTAATCGTTCTTCGTAATTCGATTTAATAATTACTGAACGCCATGTGGGCGGCGGCGACCAAGCCAACTACCACGATGAATACACGCAGCCACTTGGAAGATACGCGTTTGGCGACACCGGCGCCTATGTAGCCGCCAGCCGTCGTGCCTATAGCCATGAATGTCGCGACACGCCAATCTATCAGCCCCGTACCGTGTAATATGGCCAGACAAATCAGCGCCACGATGACTGAAGATATACTCTTCATGGCATTGAGCATATGCACTTCATGAATCTTGCCGAACCCTAGGAACGCCAACATCATGAACCCGTAACCGGCGCCGAAGTAGCCTCCATAGAACGACACTGGCAAAAGCCCCAGCCCTATCCAAAACAGGGTCCAATTACCACCTCGCCGGTGATGTATGTGATGGTGTAACTTCAGATGTATAAGTGGCTGGAACGCAAATAGAATGACACCGAAAAGTATCAGCCACGGAACGAATCCCGCGAAATTGGCTGCGTTGGTGTCGCGCAGCGTCAACGCGCCGGCGGTCGCTCCGAGTGCGATCGGGATGATGAGGTATGCATAGCGCCGGGGGATGCGCCGAAGGTAATCCCGGTACAGGCCGACTACCACCAGTTGCCCAGGCGGGGTAACGGCATTGGCCGTCACATTGGCTACCAGCGGGGGGACACCTAGAGCTACAAGCATAGGAAATCCCAGTAGCATTCCACCGCCAGCAATAGCATTCATAGCACCGACCACGATGCCCACGAGCAGAATAATGACGTCTTTTTCCATATAGTTTAGAGGTTTTGTTTTCCCTGTTAATAAAGTATATAACAATTAGCGTCTTCTGTGCGACTCTACACCATGCATTCTCCAAACACTCTGTAACAAAAGCTATCCGGCCGTATCAAAAATGTTACAAGTGCCGTGATTGCAAGGTGATGGTGCTGGGGTTAGCGGGCGGGGATGGGGCGGGGGGTTAGCGGGCGTGGATGAGGTGGGGGGAGGTGAGGAGAAGCTGCATGAGATCTTCGAAATACGGCTGGATTTCGGGAGAAAGATCGACGACTATCAGTTGCCTCGGTAGGGTAACGGCATTGGACGTCAGATTGGCTACCAGCGGTGGGTCTCCCATGGCCAGGAGCATAGCGAAACCTAGTCAAGCAATACATAGAGTAGCTCGTTTTGTTCGCTATTGAGCAACAATAGCTCTTAGCCAAGCAAAGTAGACAGCATCACTTAGAGCTACTTCCCTACTATTGCTAAGTGCGTCTTTTGCAGAATGTTGGACACCCGGCGCAATATATACGGCTGCGCTCAGCGATGAAGCGTATGCCATAGTGGATGCAAGAGGTGTGTCACTATCATCGCCATGAGCTACGATTAGCGCAGGTGTTGGATCGGCATCAATAGTAGACCACAGTCTATTGAGCAGGCTATGCCGCCCAAGCTCAGTTTTGTTACGTCGTAAGGATTGCACTTTATCATCTCTATCAACCAAGTTACTCGGAGTGTTAAAGTCAGTTTCAAAATAAACTGCTGGCGTTCGAAGGCAAATACTTGAAAAATGCGCACCATTAGCAAAAGCATTTGCGCCGATATACGCACCGTAACTTGTTCCGTACAGGTGCACTCTCTCATATTGCTTTAATAGATGTTGGTACAGAGAAAGGGTATCTGCTACATGTGATTCCTGGGAGGTATCTTCAAGTCGAACATCACTATTATCCCAGCCCTGAAACCCTATGACCGACAAATCTACTCCTATTTCTAAGGCATGTTTTGAGAGTACATCTGCATATTTGGATCGTCGAGACAAATACCCGGGCAAAACCATTAAACAGTCTGGGTTTTTGATCGCTCCGGAAGTGACGTTTTTTATATTTAGCAAAACTCCTTGGGAGGGTATTTGCAAGTCTTCAAAAATCGCCTGGTTCATGCTAAATTGGGCTAACCCTAGTGCCAATAGTTACCTTACCCGTATTGAGAAAAGTATCAAAACCTTGGGCAACCGGGAGCCCTGTATAATCGTAGCGCAGAGATATAGATACAGGGCCACCCGTATGTGTAGCATAATATTTCATGGCAGCGATTTCTGCAGGTGTGGATGCGGTGGGTCGTAGCGATGTATCGGTGACTCCTAAGGTATGGTTTCCTTTGCTGTCGTTCCCAGATACTACGTCAAAAGTGAATTTTGATACCGTTGCACCGAGTACTTCAAATACGCGATTAGTCTCTGTGGCTGCTCGAATGGCTTCCCTTAACAGTCGATTGCCGCCGAAGTGTGTAGCCAGGTCTTCAAGGGGCTGATTTATAGCAGTTAATTCTGCACCACCATATTTAGCTTTGCCATTCGAATCGATAACATCGTAACAATGACCGGCTAGTGAGATGAACCCCAGAGGTGTTTGTACTTGCGAAACGACCATAACTTCATGATCGTGCAAGTGTGGTTCCATAACAAACCCGGAAGCAAAACCGTTCGGGTTAGATGAAAGTATACGCTTAAGGTGATCCTTGTCGTCGACTACCCATTGGCCTCTGCCAGCCTGTTCGTTGGCTATCTTTAGCCTTGCTTGACCGTGATCCGCTACCACCCTATCAAATGCATGCAAGCCTGAATGATGGTCAAAAAAACTAAAACCTGGCATGGTGCCTTCCCCAGATGCACTTGCGGCAGAATTTGAGTACCAATCAGGTGATGGAGCATCGCCATGCGGCAGGGCATGAAGTACGGCTTTATGACCGTGATTATCCGACTCGACGATTGCTCCGTATAATCCACCAGGCTCAAGGATGCTTTTTGGGAGGTCTGTGGTCGTAGCAACAACTTCCAGTGGGTAGCCCATAACCATTGTACCTGCAGGCACACGTTCGCCGTGCTCGAAAACATGCCCGTTCATTAGCATCGCTAGCTGTCTGACAGCAGCTTGGTTTTTATGCCTAATCGTAGAATCTGGGGGCAAACCCTCCTGGGGGTAAAGCATCAAAACATTAGCATTCATTTGTCAAATGATACGGGTATTTTGCCTACTTGTCAACAGCCTTAACTTGAACTAATAATCTCAATTTAGTCTCCAGATATATTGATGTTTGGCAGAGCTATAGCATGGCGACGAGTTTCTTGAATGTTATGCTGAATTCGCATGACAAAGTGCATTCGATTCACTATGGAAATATTTTAGACTAGCCAAAATATCATTTGGCGGGGATGAGGTGGGGGGAGGTGAGGAGGAGCTGTATGAGATCTTCGAAATACGGCTGGATTTCGGGAGAGAGGGCGACTTTGTCGCGTTTGATGCGGTCGAGCATGGCGACGGTTATACCTTCTTGCTTCCAAGTGTAGCCGTCGTGGATGTAGATGGCAAAAATCGGCATGAGTTTATCGAGCGCGTAAACAAACCGGCCTTCGGCGGTGTCGCGTGCCTCGTATGACTGTATGAGCTCGTGCAACTCAGGGAAGTCGCTCCACTCGGCAGCCAATTTTGAAGCGGCTGCCGCTTCTCGGTCGTGTTTGCTAGCTAGTTCTTCGCGCGAACCATATACATATGTATCGCCGGCGTGCACTTCTACCAGGTCATGCACCAGCGCGTAACGAAGGAGCAGGTCGCGGTCGAGTTCAGGAAAATGTGGTGCTAAAAACCAGGCGGTCATAGCTAAGTTATAGCTATGTTCTACATCGGTCTCTTGGCGCATGGTACCGTTATGATCGCGGTGGACGACCCGGTCTACCGACCCAAATGCCTGCAGCAGCCTTTGGAGTTCAATCAATCTATCCAAATCTGGTCGTTTCATCTTATAATTATGTCATATGGATGTAGAATTGCCAGCTAGTACGTATATTGCGGCGGTGAGCGGGGGTGTTGATTCGGTGGTGCTCTTGGACTTACTGGCGCAAAATTACAGTAATCCACAACTCACCATTCACAATCCACAGACTATTCCCGAATCTCAATTCCCAAATCTCAATTCATTTACTGCCCCTACCTACCACCTACCACCTACCACCTACCAACTGATCGTGGCGCATTTCGACCACGGCATTCGCCCGGATTCCGATGCAGATAGGCAGTTCGTGCAAGAACTGGCCGCAGCATGCGGTTTGCCGTTTGTGTATGAGCGCGCAGAGTTGGGCGCGGGAGCTAGTGAGGCGGTAGCACGGAAAGCGCGTTACGATTTCTTGCGCCGCGTAAAAGAGGAACATCGAGCCGATGCGATCCTGACGGCGCATCACCAAGACGACGTGTTGGAAACCATCATCATTAACTGGCTGCGTGGCACTAAAAGCAGGGGCTTGAGCTCGCTGCGTTCGACACCCGAAATTCGTCGTCCTATGCTGGGATGGTCAAAACAACAGATACGGGCTTATGCTCATTTGCATACATTGCAGTGGCGGGAAGATAGCACCAATGAGGATGAAACTTACTTGCGTAACTACGTGCGGCGGCAAATCATACCGAAAATTTCCGCTAAAATGCGCGAGCAGTTACTTGTGCATAGTGAGCGTGCGGCGAGTCTTAATGACGCCATCAGTGCCGTGACGAATGAGTATTTGGCAGCGCATACTACTCCCACATCCATCGATCGTGAGCCTTTCAAGTCTCTGCCCGATGAAGCGGCACGCGAGATTTTGGCATCGTGGCTACGCCACAACACTTCGGCAGTCATCACGACGAAGCTACTCGAGCGCCTCGTAAAAGCGCTGCAAACCGGTCGCAATAATTCGCTAGCCGACATCGAGCAGGGCTACTCATTTGCCATCGGCCGCAATGAAGTGCAACTAATCTCACCCGGCACCGAACCTTAAACGAATTACGAGGAACGATTAAAGATTGAAGAATGGGCATTCTTCTAACCTCAAAAATTCGATTCCCCATCTACCAACTACTATCTGCTACCTACCACCTATAGCCCTCAGAAAACAAAACCTGCATTTTGGCCATCACCCAAAATAAAGCAGGTTTTGTTTTACGGAGGGCTGTACCATCTGCCGCTTGTGCCTCAAGCACAAGCCGTGCATAATATTGGGTATGGATGGTGGGGAAAACACAGACAATAAACAAGTGTACGCGGTGCAATTGCTGCAGGCTTGTGGTGGGGACCCGCGACAAGCTTTGGAACAGCTCAAGATCGCTGCCAGGACACTACGTACAGCCAAGATGTATAAACCAAAAAGTGAAGAGGTCGTGGTTGCGGTCGACAACGTGAGCAAGACCTATAAGATGGGTAAGGCACATGTTGAGGCGCTTAAAGATGTATCGATCCGGGTGCATAAGGGCGAGTTCGTGGCCATAACCGGTACGAGTGGTAGTGGAAAAAGTACCTTGTTGCAACTCATGGGCGGGCTCGACAAGCCGTCTAAGGGTGTGATCACAGTACATGATCAAAACTTAAGTAAACTGCGTGATGGCAAGCTTTCGCGGTTTCGTAACCGCACCATCGGTTTCGTGTTCCAATTTTTCTACTTGCAGCCGTTCTTGCGCTTACAGACGAATATTGAGGTACCGGCTATGTTCGCACGCACCAAACGCTCGGTTCGTAAAGCCAAAAGCACTGAGCTTGCTGGTACTGTTGGGCTTAGTGACAGGCTCAAGCACTATCCGCGTGAACTTTCTGGCGGGCAGATGCAACGGGCGGCCATAGCCCGGGCGCTACAGAATGATCCGGATATACTGCTGGCCGATGAACCAACCGGCAACCTTGACCATGCCAACGCTGTAGCTATATTTGAGCTATTCAAGCAAATTCGCGATGAGCGTGGCGCGACGGTAGTAGTCGTAACGCATGATTTGGCTCTCGCAGGCATGGCCGACCGTGCTGTGCACATGAGCGATGGGAGGGTGGTGTCATGATGACTCTGCGCGATAGCGTGCGTTTGGCGGGGGCAAAACTAAAAACGCACCGGGTTCGTACTGGCATAGTCGTGGCTATAGCTTCACTGTTGTTCGCTGGGATTGTGCTAGTGCTTACTATGCTGACAGGTGCGGTACGCAGCATGCAGTCGTTTGGCGCCGAAGGCTTGGGGAGTCGGTATATTGTGCAGGCACGACCCATCTTCGACCAGCAAAGTATATTTATGGGTACCGCAGATATTTTAAACGACTTAAAAACACGCACCACACAGCTCAAGAACGACAAAAAAGCCACAGCCAAGCGTTTAAATGTCCCATACGACCCTACCACAGATCAAAGTTTACCTGTTTTTGAAGCTAAAAACGGCAGTGGCGGCTCAGAATATTTCCTGAACACAGCAAACCCCGAAGCGCGCGAGGCTATCAACACCTATGCTCGCTCGTTGCAGCACATTAGCTTTAGTGACTTTTCATCGGTTGCCAAACAGAATAATGCCAAGGGTGTTTACCGAAGTTCCACCAACCCGATGAATGGTGGTTTTGGCTTTGGGGCGATGTATGAGCAGCCAACCGTCGTGCCGATAATAGACGGCAAAGAGCAGGTGGTCGACCAAGCCAAGGTTAGCTCTGCGGGTGAGCCGCGCGGCGTTGCAACGCTAATGAGCTTAGGCCTGAGCTACTTCGATGCCGATCTACTGCTGCCTTTCGTGCTGCCTGGACAGAGCCTTGCTTCTGGTAAAGACGGCAGCGTGCCTGTGATAGCGCCTGTGAGTGCGGCTGAACAAATCCTAAGTATGCCTAGCCTGCCAGCCACGGCCACGGCTCAGCAGCGGCTAGATAGGCTGGTTGAGCTTCGCAAAGATATTGCCGGCAAGACGTTTGAGCTGTGTTATCGCAATAGGCCCAGTGGTGATCTACTCCAGCAGGCCAAAGAGCAAGAGAAGGAGATCGCTTTTAATAAGGGCAAGACTGGCTATACTGCTCCAGCGCTCCAGTATGCTGTTCCAAGTGATGCGTGTGGCGCTATAACAATAAAAAAAGACACTCGTTCGGCAGATGAGAAAAAAACAGCCAACAACGAGCTTGAGTTCAAGCGAACATACGAAGTCTACAACGACCCTGACCAACAAATTATGAAAATACGAATAGTTGGATTTTCACAAGACTTGTCTTTTGAGCCTGGTTTTAGTGCACGCAGCATAGTAGAGGGTGTATTTAGGACTGGCCTGGGAAGCGGTTGGTTCGCTCCGGCTGAAGCAATCAGCGAAGGCTCCGCGCTAGATAAAATAAATCCCAAAATGTCGAAATTGCTAGACATAGAGCAGTTCTATTACGCTGAGTTTAGTGATTTAGCATCGGCCAAACGCTTCACGCAGCGGGTTGGTTGTAGCAGTGAAGTCTCCTCGGTTCTAAACTTTGGGCCGCCGGAACCTGGCCAACAAGACCCACGCGTCGTAGACTGCTTCAAGCGGGGCACCTATTTCGACATATCACCATTCGGGAACAATGCTGGCGCAATCGAAGATCTACGTCAGGGTGTATGGAAGGCTATGCGCTATGTGGCGCCAGTGGTGCTCGTGTTAGCAGCACTAGTACTTATGGGCATAGTGGGCAAGATTATCGCCGATAGCCGCCGCGAAACAGCAGTTTTTAGAGCACTTGGTGCTACCCGGTTTGCTATAGCGCAGATATACCTAACGTATAGTCTATTTATTGCTGTATTCATAATGATGTTAGCGTTTGTTTTCGGTTCGGGCGCGGCATTGTTACTAAGCAACAAACTTACTCCAGAAGCCTCAGTGTCAGCCGTGCTGGCCTACAATGCTCAAGACGTACATAAGCAGTTTACATTTTATGGTGTAGACATTACCTACGTGGCAATTGTATTGGGTTTAGTTGTTCTTTCTGCGTTGTTGAGCACCATCTTGCCGCTGTTGACTAATATCCGGCGAAACCCCATCCGCGACATGCGTGACGAAAACTAAATATCTGTGCTAAGACTATTCATTTGATATTTTCCTTGCAGCATTCGAAATATGGGCGTATCTGTTGTATACTAGTGCAACATGGAGAATAAATCACACAGGTCAAACGGCAAGCGGCCATCTGGCAAAGCTACCGGTAAGAATATTGGCTTTATAGCTATCATTGCGCTCTGCCTGCTTATAGGCATTTCGGCGCTTAACCAACCAAGCTCGCTCAAAGAAGTCCCTATTTCTCAGGTTGTCCAGGAGGCAAATGCCGGAAAGTACTCTGAGATAGAGGTGCAAGGGCAAAAACTTACTATTACGAAGAAGGGCGATAAAAAGCCATCTATCAAATCTACTATGGAAGATGGCGCGACAACAGCAGATGAAGGTATAAAGAAAGACAAAGTAAAAATTGTCGCCAAACCATCCACCTCGACCACATCGAGTGTCATTGGCTTTGGTTTGAGTACGATTGTCCCAGTACTGCTTATAGGCGCACTGTTAGTATGGATGATGCGCAGTGCTCAGGGGCAGGGCAACCAAGCGCTTAGCTTTGGCAAGAGCCGTGCCCGTTTGTATGGTAATGAAAAAGACAAGATTACGTTCAAGCAGATTGCAGGTCAGGGTGAAGCCAAGCAAGACCTCGAAGAAGTGGTTGAGTTCCTGAAGTTTCCGAAGAAGTTCGCCGCAGTCGGCGCGCGTATCCCCAAGGGCGTATTGCTAGTTGGTCCTCCAGGTACCGGCAAGACCATGCTCGCTAGAGCTGTAGCCGGTGAAGCGGGCGTACCGTTCTTTAGTATTTCCGGTTCTGAATTCGTCGAGATGTTCGTAGGTGTCGGGGCCTCACGGGTACGAGATCTGTTTGCTAAAGCCAAGAAAAATGCTCCGTGCATCATCTTCGTCGATGAAATCGATGCCGTTGGCCGCCGTCGTGGCTCTGGCATGGGCGGTGGGCATGATGAGCGCGAGCAAACCCTGAACCAAATCTTGGTTGAAATGGATGGTTTCGAACAAGGTCAGAACGTCATAGTGTTGGCGGCAACCAACCGTGCTGATGTGCTTGACCCTGCGCTGTTGCGCCCCGGCCGTTTCGACAGGCGAGTAAACATAGGTTTGCCAGACCGGCCAGATCGCAATGCAATCCTCAAGATTCATTTCGAGAAGAAACCGCTTGCGAAAGATGTCGATGTCGATGCTCTTGCTGCCAAGACAGCCGGCTCATCGGGTGCAGATCTCGCTAATATCGCGAATGAATCGGCTATAATTGCCGCTCGCAACAATCACAATCAGATCACCCAGCAAGATGTGACTGAAGCATTTGAGCGTGTTGCAATTGGCCCAGAACGCAAGAGTAAGGTCATGAACGAAAAAGAGAAAGAGCTCACAGCCTACCACGAAGCTGGCCATGCTATAGTCGGTCATGTGTTGCCGGATAGCGACGTCGTCCATAAGGTGACCATTATTCCCCGCGGTGGTACTGGCGGCGTGACCTGGTTCATCCCGCCGGAGGATAAGAGTTACCACAGCATTCTGGAGTATAAAGATATCTTGGCACGTATGCTTGGCGGTCGTATAGCTGAAGAAGTAAAATACGGTTCCGATCGGGTGACAACTGGTGCGGGTAATGATCTCCAGAAAGCTGCTGAGTTGGCGCGCGAGATGGTGACAAAACAGGGAATGGGCAAAAAGCTACGCGACCAAGTATTTCATGCCGAAGAGGGCATAATGATGGAACGCATTATGCACGAGCGTGAGTACTCTGACGAAACTGCCAAGATTATCGATGATGAAGTCGAAGCGCTCATAACTGAAGCCGCCAAGCGCGCCCGGATAGTCATAAAGGCTAATCTTGCGCAACTCGAAAAGCTCAAAGAAGCACTGCTTGAAAAAGAAACCGTCGATGCCGACGAAGTCCTGAAGCTGTTCGAAGGTTCGCACCTCCCCAAAGACGCTACGCTGTATTAGAGATTGATTACGACAACTGACTCAGCCTATCCGCTGATACCGATGATTTCTGATGCTTGTATTGGGTTGAGCTTCTTTATGCGCATATCGGCGGTCTAACTGCCGGATATTTACTCAACTTATTGCTGGGGCTTGCCCGCCCTGCTCATTAAACTGGAGCGAATCCTGTTTAATGAGTTCCCAGCCCTTGGGAGGCTGCGCTTTCGCTTGTTTGTCACCTTCGGTGCACTGACTAATAATTGGGGTGCTTATGTCGAGTTCGGGTTATTGTAGCTGGAGAGACTGGTGTCTTGGCGGGAGGGGGTTGGAAAGGGTCTATTCCAGGAATGCAATTTCACAGGGGTACATTTTAGCTGGGATGAATTCGGTTGATCTGCCTTGACCCCTACGCCCTATATTTCATACTGCAAAAGTGAGACAATAGTAAACGTAAGCCGTATATTCGGCGTATTTTGATATGGCAACACGCATAGCAACGCAATTATTCGCAAAAAACACAGAACCACTGCACGATGATAGCGGTGTGGTGCTGCTGTTACAGGTGCCGCGGACCAATGATAAAAAAGAATTGGCGGCCGAGCAGATGTTTGCGAGCTTGCATGGGTTACTTACCATACCGACACCTGGTATACTGCGTGCCGCTAAGCGCGAACGGCTAGGGTTCGAAATTGCGGTACGCGGGAAAAGAATTGGTTTTTACGTGTGGGTGCCGCGCTACCTGGTGAGCTACGTAGAGGAACAAATTTATGCGCAGTACCCCACAGTGCATATTACAGAGGTTGCAGACTATGCTGCCGAAGTACAGTCTCGGAAGTATCAGATTCGACTAGCTACAGAGCTAAAGTTTACAGCCAATAACGCACTGCCCATAAAGACATTTCAAAGTTTTGAGGTAGACCCACTCGCGGCCATTACGGCGACGTTGGCTAAATTTAGCGACGATGAGGAAGCTTGGCTACAGATGCTTATTCGTCCAGCTAGCCCGACCTGGCACAAGTCCAGCGAGCAGTATGTAGCCAAGATGAAAAACCAGGGAAGTATGACAACGACAGGTATGTTCAGCGTACTCTGGGCACCACCCGAAACAAAAGTTGATAGTGTAAAGTTGACTGACGACCAGCAAACACGTGTATCTGCAGCCGAGCAAAAAAGCCAGAAGCTGGCTTTTGAAACGCAAGTGCGCATAGTCTACCAAGGGAACACGCTCAAGCAGCAGGCCCAGCTGCAAATACAGTCAATCGTAGCTAGCTATAAGCAGTTTAACAGCACGTACCTGAATGGGTTTCAATCAAAGCGTATCGCCGATGATCCGTCTGTGATAGAGCACTACGGGGCGCGTACGTTCAATCGAGCTGGTTTTATGTGTAATATCGAAGAAGTGGCGACACTGTATCACTTGCCGCACACCAACGTAGAAACGCCGTATATTATGTGGGCTACCAGTCAAACGGCTGAGCCGCCAGCCAATTTACCAGTGGTGACAGCCGCTTCGCAGGAAGTACTTAGCCCTATTGCTGCAACAAATTTTCGAGGGCATAACACGATGTTTGGCTTGCCGCGGATTGATCGTGGGCGACACCTATATATCATTGGCCAGACGGGTACCGGCAAATCTGGCTTACTTGAGTTACTAACAATATCAGATATCTATAGCCCCTATGGTTTTGCGGTTATCGATCCGCATGGTGATTATGCCCAAAATATTCTAAAGAGAATCCCGCCCGAGAGGGCAGCTGATGTTGTGTATTTCAACCCCGCTGACACCGATTATCCTATGGGCTTCAACCCACTCGAAATTTACGACCCTAAGCTTAAAACGCATACCAGCTCGGAGTTGATAGGTGTTATTAAGCGTATGTTTGAGCATAGCTGGGGGCCAAGGCTAGAGTACATTCTGCGCTATTGCCTATTGGCGCTACTTGATTATCCGCAAGCTACGATGCTCGATATTACTCGCATGTTGACCGAGAAGAAATTTCGGTCAGAGGTGCTACAATATGTAACCGACCCAGTAGTGCGTAACTTTTGGACTATAGAATTTGCCAGTTGGAACGAAAAGTTCATGACGGAAGCTATTGCGCCTATATTGAACAAGGTGGGTGCATTTACGGCTAATCCACTCGTGCGCAATATAATTGGGCAGCCCAAAAGCAGTTTTAATATTCGCCAGATTATGGATGAGAATAAGATTCTTGTCGTGAATCTTAGCCGAGGCTTAGTAGGAGAAGATAATGCGGCTTTGCTCGGGGCGCTGCTTGTCACTAAGGTACAAATGGCTGCAATGTCGCGAGCTGATATGGCCGGAGAGTTCAGGACGCCTTTTTACCTGTATGTCGATGAGTTTCAGAATTTTGCGACCGACTCTTTTGCGACCATACTGAGCGAAGCGCGTAAATACGGGCTTAATCTTACCGTGGCGAACCAGTATATAGCCCAAATGTTGCCTGAGGTCAAAGACGCAGTGTTTGGTAACGTAGGCTCTATCGTTTCTTTCCGTACGAGTGCCGACGATGCACACACCATGCTGAAGTATTTTGAACCGAAATTTACCGACTACGATATGGTGCATATGCACAATCGCCACTTTGCTATAAGCATGACGATAGAGGGTGAGAAAGTACAAGCTTTTTCGGCTATAAGTTTGAACCTGCCTGATTTTCAGTTTGATCATAGCTCCCAAATCATTCAGCATAGCCGAGCGCAGTACACTCAAACACGCGAACAGGTCGAGCAGTATGTCATGCATAGGTATGGTTTACAGGGTTCAGTGGTCGCAGCGAGGCAAGCGGCAGTGCAAAAGAGATCATCAGAAGTGTCTTCGGGCTTTACTCAACAAAGTCCAACAGCATCCGTCTCCCGCCCGCAATCGGTAGCAGCAGATTCGCTGCCCCCCGAACCTGTATCGCAAAAGGCGACACCGGGCGTTGCTAGCATAACTTCACGACCAGCCATAGGCGCGGCTGCGCTACAGTCAGACAACCCGCCTCGACCTAAGCGCAAGCGAGTACGGAAGCGTAAGAAAGCGGTCAATCAGCCGGTCGACGCCGTAGGCAAACCAGCGCCAGCTCTTCAACCAAACCCACGGGCGGCAGACAATCCCAAGACGGATCGAGTGGGACTGTTGGATGTGGAACAAGTCATCCATATTCGACGCTAACAGCCCAACTTAGAGACTGATCCAATTCCCCTGACTCCTATAAATCAAAGGTTACTCACCTTAGCTCTAATCTTGTCAGCCAGGTTCATAGCGCTACTACGACCGTAGCTGCTAATAACAGAGCTATAATCACGAATGCTGCTTCGATTTCGGCTTTGCCAGGGGGGATGGGTCAGCCTCTTAGGGAAGGTGCGATTCAAGTCTAAGTCGAGTGTATACCGCCCGCAAAGTGATTTCCGCTTCCCCTCCCCAGCCAAAATTCTACTATATTTCATAGCCGTATATCTCGATACGCTGCTGAAATTTGGTAGTATTTAGACTCGGCGATCATCACGCGGGGGAAGCGGAAATCACTTTGCGGGTGGTATACTTAGTAGCAGTTTATGCAAAGACCACGTCTCCGTACAGGTAAGCGGATTAGCTTTGGAAATGCTGCATTGTTGCTAGTGGCAACATCGCTTGTAGCTCAAGTTATGGGCTTTTTTCGAACAAAACTTGTCAATGCAAATTTTGGTAATATGCCCCAATCATCTCCAGAAAACGCCGGCGTATACTTTGCGGCATTTGTTTTACCAGATTTCTTCTTTTTCATCATCGCAGCTGGTGCGCTTGGCGTTGCCTTTATGCCGTATCTTTCCGACCGATTAGCTAAGGGTGATCGGAAGGGGGTTTGGGAGCTTTCTAGTAGCTTAGTGAATTTATTAAGTATATTTTTGTGTGTGGTTGGCATAGTAATGTTCATTTCGGCAGATTTTCTCGCGAGTAAGCTCGTGCACGGATTTACGAAAGATCAGCTTGATAATGTTGCCACCATGATTCGTATTATAGCGTTTAACCCGATGCTTTTTACGATATCGGGCGTTTTGGCGGCAGTACAGCAGGTCTTTGGAAGATTCTTCTTTTACGCGATTGCACCACTGTTTTACAACCTCGCCATTATCGCTAGTTTGTATATTTTCAAAGATAATATCGGTATAGTTGGCCTTGCTGTAGGCGCGGCAGTTGGGGCGTTTTTACAGCTTGCTATTATAGTGGTAGGGTCGTATGGTTTCGGCTTTCGCTGGAAGCCCAAGATTCAGCGCACTGCCGATTTCAGGCAAATGATTGGGCAATTGCCACCTCGCTCACTAGACCAAGGGCTTGATCAGGTGCAAAATATTGTAGAGACAAAGCTAGCTTCTAGCCAGGTGCTAGGCGGTGCGACGGCCGTAGGTAACTACAACAGTGCGTTCGTGCTGCACACTGCACCAATATTGCTTATCGGTACAGCTATCTCGACGGCGATATTCCCTAAGCTTAACGTGCGCCTTAGCCAGGGTCGCCCCGATTTGTTCCGGCAAGATTTTCTTCGTACCCTAAGGCTAATACTTTGGATTACATTGCCAGTTGTTGTTGTCAGTTTTTTTGGAAGAGGCTATCTGGCTCGCATGATTTTCTCTAGTAATTCTCAGGCAATTACTAATATCTTTGGTTTTCTCTGCGTGGCCATACTTTTTCGTTCCCTCTACGCTATTATTTCACGCTGGTTTTATGCTCAAAAGGATACGAGAACACCGCTAGTAGTTTCGGTTTTCGTAATTGCCTTAAACGTTATCCTAGCGGTGACACTCTCACGTCCCCAGTCCTATGGGGTTGAGGGGTTGGCACTTGCTCAGTCGATTGTGGCAGCTGTTGAGGTGTTCGTGCTAGCTAGTATTATGCTCATACGCGATCGTAAACTATTTAACACTGTTTTTTGGAGTGGTGTGCTAAGGGTAGTGTCGGTTACTGGTTTTACGCTGATGGCAGGATTTATTTCGGTACAGTTTTTACCGCTCGGCGCAAATGATCTAGGCGTTGCGCTACTGTTTAAATTTACGATTATCGCTAGCGCAACACTGTTTACGCACCTTATTGTATCGGGCCTGTTTGCTCTAGAGGAGGCTCTTACGGTATTCAATTGGCTGAAGCGGTTCATCCTTCGCCCTGTTCGTATCGAGTGGTAAATCGTCCTGACCACTGTTATACTAGCAGGGAATTAGGAATTAGGAATTAGGAATTAGGAATTAGGAATTAGGAATTAGGAATATCTTTTAGTATGGATCAATCACACATACGTAACTTCTGCATTATTGCGCACATTGATCACGGCAAGTCGACCTTAGCAGATCGTATGCTTGAGCTTACCGGTACGGTCGATAAGCGTAATATGAAAGCGCAACTGCTTGATAAGATGGACCTGGAGCGCGAGAAGGGTATTACTATTAAACTAGCGCCAGTAAGGATGGTCTACCGGGCACCCCAAGCGCCAAATTCCAAGCATGAAATTCCAAATAATAACCAAAATTCATATGTTCAAGCTCCAAAGACGCAGGAATTTGAACTAAACCTTATAGATACGCCGGGGCATGTCGACTTTAGCTACGAAGTATCACGCAGCCTCCAGGCATGCGAGGGGGCATTACTGGTAGTCGATGCCAGCCAAGGAATACAGGCGCAAACTCTCGCCAATGTGTATCTAGCCATGGAACAGGATTTGCATATCATTCCAGTACTGAATAAGATTGACTTGCCAGCAGCTGACGTAGAAAAAGTGAGTCGGGAAGTCATAAGTCTGCTCGGTTGTACGAAGGAAGACATATTGCTTATCTCGGCCAAGACAGGGCAGGGTGTCGAGGCGGTGCTCGACCGTGTCGTCGCAGACATCCCTCCGCCAAAAACCGAACAAATGTTTGCGACAGGGACGGCCCCTGACGCAAAGACCAGGGCGCTTATATTTGATTCGTACTACGATGATTATCGTGGGGTTATCCTGTACGTGCGATTGTTTGATGGAAGCATTGCAAAAAATGCCCATATCCACATGATGGCGACGGCTGCGCATGGTCTGGCGCTGGAAGTTGGGGCGCTCAAGCCCGATATGACACCGGGCAGTGCGTTATCCGCAGGAGAGATCGGCTACATCGTGACGAACCTCAAAAGTACCCGCGAGGCAAAAGTCGGTGACACCATCACATTGGTACAAAAGCCGGCAACAGAGCCGTTACCTGGGTACCGAAATGTGCAGCCTTTCGTCTACGCAGGCTTTTTCCCGGAAAGTAACGAGTATTACCAAGAGCTGAAAGATGCTATAGAAAAACTAAGTCTGAGTGATTCCGCGCTGCAATTCACCCCTGAGAATTCACCCGTCCTAGGATTTGGTGTGCGTATTGGCTTCCTGGGTTTGCTGCATATGGATATCATCCGAGAACGGTTGGAGCGCGAATATAATCTCGATCTTGTCGTTACGAACCCCAGCACTGACTATCAGGTTCGGCTCAATAGTGGCGAGGAGATTGATATAAAATCGGCTGCAGATTTGCCTGACCCAACAAAAATCACCGAAATTCGAGAACCATGGATCAAAGGCGAAATAGTTGTGCCAAAAGAGTATGTGGGGCCGGTAATCCAGCTTATATCTTCGAAGCGAGGATTGCAAAAGAATCTTAGTTATGTGGAAGATCGTGCGCTTGTGAGTATTGAGGCTCCATTAGCCAATTTACTTACCGACTTCTACGATCAGCTCAAAAGTATCACCAGCGGCTATGGCAGCTTCAACTACGAGCTCGACAACTACCGTGCAGAAGATCTAGTAAAGGTTGATTTTTACGTAGCAGGAGAGATTGTTGCTTCACTGAGCGTCATGGCACACCGCAGCGAATCTCAGAAACTTGGGCGTGATATCGTAGCTAAGCTGAAAGAAGTGATCCCACGCCAAAACTTTCAAGTCGCACTTCAGGCAGGGATAAATGGCCGCTTTATCGCCCGCGAAGACATAAGCGCTTACCGCAAAGACGTTACCATTGGCTTGTATGGTGGCGATGTCTCGCGAAAGAAAAAAGTCCTCGCCAAACAAGCCAAAGGCAAAAAACGCATGAAGCGTTTCGGCAAGGTCGATATCCCTGCCGAAGCGTTTACGGTAATGCTAAAACGCGATTAACAAATAGGGCTGCTTCATGTGTTTTTTCAAACGGGGTCCCCGCAAAACCTGTTTTGTGGGGTGGTAGTTCGCATGAAGCGTTTCGGCAAGGTCGATATCCCTGCCGAAGCCTTCACCGTCATGCTCAAACGTGATTAGTACCTCTGGCTGCTTCATACATTTTCGAACCGACCTCGTACGCGTACTCAGAGCTAGACATCCAAGTCGAAAAAGATGCGTGGCAAGCAATCATAGACACGTATAATCCATGATATCTACGCATCCATCAGCGTGCGCGTAAGGGCTCCTGTAATAACGGGTAAGTCTAGAATAGCCGTGTCACAACTTTAGTAGTCAAAAAGTCGCAAACTGCGTAGACTAGAACTATGAGCATGTTTAGCAGAAGGTTGCAGGCGAGTTCGGTCGATGGGTCGGTCGCGCCGGGCGGATACACTCCGCCGGATGCTGGGTTTACGTTTGCGCCTGGCTATCCTGGCGGTGTGAATGATTTTGCAGGTACAGCACTGCAGGATGGCTCAGGCATAACCATACAGTCCAATCAGACGTATTCTTACTATAAAAATTTACAGTGGGGAAATATTGGGACGCTAGGCAACCCAGTACATAACGTGACGTTCATAGGATGTCTATGGGAGGCTGACGGTGCGAATACTGCAGCAGTTGTCCCAGCGTGTGATGGAGACATAACCTTCCAGTACTGCACGATCCGCCCGACAAATCACACCGACCATACTGCGCCGGTCGCGCAGAACGCTGGTTATCAGTACGGCATAGTTGCAGATGGTACTTTAGCCTCTCCTGGAACATGGAATTCATTCGTAGAAAATGGCGAGCTGATTGTCGACCATTGCGATATATGGGGCTACGCGAATGCTACGATGGTGCAGGGGAGCACGCAAACGTACCCACATAGCTTTACTTATAACTGGGTGCATAACGCTCGGCTCAACACATCCGGAGATGACCACACGGACGGTATTGGATGTCCAGCGGGTGGTAGCGCAGCGTATGTGACCATAAGTCATAACTGGATTGAAGACATAGGCGATACGCAAGGTTTGGCGTATCAAAACTCTCCTGGGCCATCTGTGTGGGATCATTTCACCATTACGAATAATGTGTTCGGTGGATGGGGGTTTACGGTCAATTTGAGTAGCGGAACGCCAGGATCACCCGGAGGTGGTACAAATATTATATTTGAGGACAATATTTTCTCGACACGTATACGACCTGCTTATGGGCCACTATATACCGCAGCAATTGCAAGCGGCTCGGGTAATTCGTGGCGGCGCAACACTTGGTGGGTGCCCTCTGGTGCAGCTTGGGGAAGCCCAGCGCATGACGGCTGGTATTGGATGCCAGTAGATAGCAATATCATTGGCAATGACGACACTCCATACGTCAGCCAAACAGACTATACCGGTTAAATTTCAATACGTATGCTCGTCATTGTACTGGCGGGTTCGGTTGGTTGTCGCATGATAAAGAAATAGGCTTTTCCAGCAAATGCACCTGCAGACAAGAGTACTCATTGGCAGGATGTTGTTTTGGGAGAAGTCAATTCTCGATTAAAAATGTTAGCCTAAAGGGCGGCTAAACCAGAGATCAACTAAAAAGACACTAGAATAACCCCAGCTCGACATAAGTGTCGGCCTGAGAAGTGGAGGGCTCGCCCTCCCCACTCTTTTGTCTGGAGTAAATCCAGTCAAAGAGCCCCTCTCCTAAAGGCTGTGCTAACGCTTGCTGGCACCTTCGGTGCATTTATATAAAGTCATGAGAGGTGCATACGTTGAGCTGGGGTTAGAATACAGCAGGAGTCGACTAGCTAGCGGATTTTTTTGATTTGCGGAAAAGCAACAGAGCCGCTGCGACTATAAGTGCAACACCAATAACTATAGGTAGAATAACGTGTACGCCGGTATTGGCCAAAGAGCCTCCGGAAGCTGTGGTCCCTGTGCCGCCGCTAGTCGTAGTAGTGGCGCCACAAACTTGGCTGCTGTTGTACGAACCAGCACCGTAAGAGCTACAGTTATAGCTAGCAGCAAACAAATGGGGAAGATTAATTTTGTAAGCTAACGTTGTCATTTTTTTATGCATCCCCCTGTGGTAGATTTTCTGTTACTTGCATTGTATAACGTTAGCAGTATACTATGTCAAAGGAATATTAACAAGAATCGAGGGGACTATGCCAAATTTAGGTGCACCAGAACTCATCATTATCTTGATTATCGTCTTGCTGCTTTTTGGCGCCAAGAAACTTCCTGAACTAGCACGTAGTGTTGGTACGTCAGCGAAGGAATTGCGAAATAGTATGGCGGACGACAAGAAGGATGAACAACCAAAGCAAAGCAACAACGGGTAACGATCACAACCAGACACAAGCGGCTCTTCCCACTTTTATGGATCATATCCAGGAGTTGAAGGGCCGACTGTTTTATGTGGCGGTGGGATTCGTCGTTTCAGCGGGTATCGCCTACCCGTTCTTTCAAGATATCATTAATATTCTGGTGAAGCCCCTCGGGCATCAACGTTTGTACTACCTTTCGCCCGCTGGGGGTCTTAGCTTTATCCTTAAAGTATGTATGTATGCAGGCTTTATCGGTGTTATGCCGGTAATTGTGTATCAGTTGTATAAATTTATAGCACCGGTTATGCCAAACCGCCGCTCACGTGCCATCTTGGGCTATACGATTGCGTCTACATTGCTAGCAATGACAGGTATTGCCTTTGCGTATTTTGTAAGTTTGCCAGCCGCGCTACATTTTTTGACCGGTATAGATCTAAACAACATTACCGCGATGTTGACCATAGATGCGTATATGTCATTTATTATGGCGTACCTGCTTGCAGGTGCCTTACTCTTCCAGCTGCCTCTCATAATGCTCATCATCAACAGCGCAACGCCGCTCAAGCCTCGGGCGCTCATGAGCTACCAGCGTCATATGATCGTCGCTTCATTTGTGATGGCAGCTATAGTCTCGCCAACACCCGATGTAGTAAATCAAACGCTATTGGCGGCACCTATCGTAGTTATGTACCAAGTAGGTATTATCATTGTTTGGATGAAGCAGAAGGGTAAAAAAGCCAAGACGCGAAAGCTGAAAGCTGCCCAAAACCAAACCTATGAACCTGTCCTTGCAGCTACGGGCCCAATAGCTGCTAAGCCGGAGACCCGACAGCGACTTCAACCGCTGCACCCTATACAACAACGTCAGTTTGCCGATGTACGCGCTACAGCTATGCCTGTGAGCGCTCAGGGTTCACCCAAGACCGTAGCGAACAAGCAAAGTCACCCCCAGATGCAGACGCCGACTACCCAATCTCGAGTGATTCGGCGCAGTAGTGTCCCTAGCACATCTCGTCGAAGTATTGATGGCATGGTTGGGGTGCGGGCTAGCGGCTTGCCCCCAAGGCAAAATACACAGAGTATCGTAAATTCACAGACTCCGATTTTCAAATCGGCCTCAGCGCGCCCCATGAGTGTCGATGGTTTCTTTATGCCTACACGTATGGTGTCGCAGCAAACAGTCTAGTTTGAGCTGGAACATCATATTTGATTTTACTGTCAAAATGCTTGCGCTTTAATCTTAGTTGCGGTACCATGTAGTCACAAAGTATAAAATATAAAATTAAAAGATAAGAGAAAAACAATGCAAACACTCGCAAATCTTTTGGATAAACCTATGGATAGGGGAGAGTTCCTGAAGCACGTTAGTGCTGGTGCTGCCTTGCTAATGGGGGGCAACATTATTGCGCGTACCCTTTTGGGTGTCCAAAAGCCACACACAACCTCATCTGCAAGCGGTTATGGTGCCAGTGCATACGGGGGCGTCAAGCGCTAAGCTGACGAGCCAAGAAACTATGGGTAAATTATGGCTTCTATTTTGGATAGGCGTCTTATTTGCTTGGATTATTCATTTACGCATGGAAAAAGAAGCGCTTGAAGTGCTTAAAAGCCAGAAAGAAACCATAAATTCACAACAAACTAGAGACTCTTGATATACTATGTTATCATGAGGCTAATGCTTAAATAGGAGACATCAATACCATGGCACGTTTACCACAACCGGGAGGTGACGATGGGAACTGGGGTACCATCCTCAATGATTTCTTGGGTACCGTCCACAAAACAGACGGTTCACTCAAAGATAATAGTGTAACTTCAGCGACAATCGCCCCAGGAGCAGTCAATGTAGCTGCAATAGCACCATCTGGAGGCGTTGATGATGACGTGCTGGTTAAAGACTCGACGGCTGCAAGTGGTTTGGCATGGAAGACGCCTTCAGGTGGCGCAGCCCCAGCGGTAACTTCTGTAGCAGGCCGTACCGGTGCGGTCGTGCTTGCCGAATCAGACATCACAAACCTCACTGCCGATCTTGCCGCAAAAGCAGATACTACTAGCGTTGTTACTCTCGCAGGCGCACAAACGGTAGCTGGCGTGAAGACCTTTTCAAGTTCTCCGGTAGTCCCAACGCCTACGGGAGCTACAGATGCAGCGAACAAATCATACGTCGATGGTGTTGCAGCAAGTGGAGCTCCAAACGCAGACAATTCAACACCTGGTCTCGTGCAGCTAGCCGGCGACTTAGGTGGTACCTATAATGCTCCTAGCGTAGCTAAGGTCAATGGTATTACAGTTTCTGGCACTCCAAGCAGCGGCCAAGTCTTGACCGCTACTGGTGCATCAGCTGCCAACTGGCAGACACCTTCTGGTGGCGGTGGCGGCGGCTGGACATTCAGCTTCCGTACGGCAACCGCGGCTACGACTGCCGCTGACCATGAATATATTTTGGCCGACGCTTCAAGCACTGGGTTTGATGTAACGTTGCCAGCTGCAAGCGCCGGTGCAATTGTTCGAATCAAGCGTACTAATAGTGGCGCCAATGGGGTGCAGATAGTACCGCAAGGTGGTGCGCTTATAGACGGAGCCGGAGTTGGGTCGCATGTACTATCGAACCAATATGATGCGATTGAATTTGTCAGTGATGGCACTAACTGGTACAGGAACTAGGAGGAAGCTATGCCATTTACAGGAACAGGTACGGGCATCCAGAACGCTAATGACATATTTTTCTCTGGTCTAGCGCAAGATAACGTACTATCATACAACAATGCAACATCAAAGTGGAATAACACGCCGATTATTGGTCTGGCAGCCCTAGCCAGCAAAGGTGGCCAAGAAACTGTCTCAACAGCGAACGCTTCTGGCGCAACAACGCTTAACCTAAACAACGGTAACGTATTTAATATTACGCTCACGGGTAATGTCACGTTCACGTTTAGTGGTGCAACAAATGGTAAAGCATGCAGCTTTTCACTGTATCTTAAGCAAGATGCTACTGGCAGCCGAACGGTAACATGGCCAGGGAGTGTAAACTGGTCAGGTGGCGCACCTACCATTTCGACAGGTGCGAATCAAGTAGATATCCTTGTATTCGAATCGCTCGATGGCGGCACCAACTGGTACGGCTCGCTTGTCGGTACGAACTTCGCCTAGTCAACAGTAAATTTAAAATGGAGCCTTTTCTAAACGGCTCCATTTTCTTTTTCTTGATTAATTTTATTTAACCAAGATAGCGCTTACGCGGGAACGGCATATCCCGGGAGAATAACTCCGCTCCTCAGTCCGCCGTGCCTCAGTACGGCTGCTCCGGCGCCCGTTATTCATCCCAGACTGCACCATTCCCGCGTAAAACCTATAGATCCACGGTCGATATGAAACAGGCACCATGGTATCAGCAAGGATTATCTGGTATAACTAGTGCATGACAGACGAAATCAAACAGCTTATCACCCAATATCACCCAAGCCAGCATGCTATAGATGTTTTACAGAGACAACGGCTTGTTATCTTTGCCGGAACAGCTGGTGCTGGCAAAAATTCTGTGATGAACGGTCTCTTAAAATCAGGCAAATATCACGATATCGTGACAAGTACCACGCGCGAACCACGCGACAACAATGGTGTAATGGAACAAAATGGTGTTGACTACATCTTTCTCCAGACTGATGAGGCTGTCGAGAAATTGCGCGCCGGCGAGTACATAGAAGTTGCGCCCGTGCATGAAAAGATTAACGGCGTATTGGTAAGTGAGCTTGAAAAGGCTGAAGCTGCTGGCAAGCAACCCATTATAGACGTTGATGTCCAGGGCGTACATACATTCAAGTCGCTCTCAGATAATATAACCGCAATATTCGTTGTCCCACCGAGCTACGAAGAATGGATGAGACGCATCAAACGCCGTTACGATAGCGAAGATGAGTTTAATGCGGCTTGGCCAATCCGAAGAGAGAGTGCTATTAAGGAACTTGAGGATGCTTTGGCGCACGACTACTACCACTTTCTAATAAACGAAGACTTAGATCAGGCGGTACATTCAGCAGAGGGTATTATCGCCCATGACGATAAGTTCACCCAAATAGATAAAAGCTACCGTGTTTGGGTAGAAAACATCTTACGCGACCTTAAAAACCACATATAAATATAAAAAAGGCTGTTGAGTATTAGACTACAGCCAAGGTATACTGCAAGCATGAGTATTTCAACTCGACGGTTTATGCGTTCGGCTGGTGGCTCTGGCGGAGGTGCGCGACTGTATCTTGCGCCAGCATCTGGTAGCTATTCCAACGGTGGTACATTGGTTGTTGAAATACGGGAAGATAGTGGCGCCAATGCGGTAAATGCCGTACAGGCGAACCTGACATATCCCACTGGCCAGCTTTCGTTCCAGTCAACATCAATCGTGGGCGGTGCATTTACCACTGCTATCGAAAATACGGGCGGTAGCGGTACCGTTAGGCTAGGCGTTGCTTTATTGGCGGGATCAGTCACGGGCGATCAACTTGTTGGCACAGTAACCTTTGATATAGTTGGCGCAGGTAGTGCTGCCATTGCATTCGATACTGGGTCTGGTGTAGCTCGGTTTTCTGATTCTGCAGACATATGTGACCAAAAAGACGGCGGATCGTACACAATTAACTAGTCAACATTATGAAATCTATATCTAAACCAGCAAAAAATAAAAAGTCAACAACCAAAAGAGTAATAGCTGGGACTAAGCGAGCGCCAGCAAAAGGTGTATGGGCAAAGCTAAGGCGCAATCCAAAAGCATTTACCTCTGTAGTCGTAGCCGTTTTGGTAGTACCGACGCTACTTGCCTATGTATTTGCCGATAAAAGCTACGTGTTACCAGCTACGAGTATGGGTAATATTTATACGCAGCCTGCCGCTGTCTCTATGAAGAAAGGCGACTCGGTTAAGCTTGCGCTTCGTATCGAGCCCGGCACTCCGATAGACACTGTTACGGTTGGGGTAGGCTATGATAGCAGTGAGCTACAGTACAAGTCGGTTTCTTACGCCGAATCGCCGTTCAGCACGCAAATCCCTGCGACATCGGCTCCTGCCAAGGTAACGGTTCAAAGTGCGAAGTTCGGCGGCGACCCTGTATCTGCCGACTCACTCGTTGCCACACTTTCTTTTGCTGCGCTCAAAGATGGCACCCCGAGGTTAGTGTTGAGTGGTAATGCAGCTCGTGCGGGCGTAGCCACAAACCCAACACTAAACGGCCAAGCAGTTACTATCGATGGTGAGGTGTTGCCAAAGGGAGCAACTGGGGGCAAAATAGCGACTCGCAGTGCAGCTACCAGCAGCTCGCCTGCCCCAATCGAGTTCACAAAGAACCTCCTAGAAAAACTGGGATTGCCAGAGTATCGTGCCGCTTCAATGGCACCAATATTGTTTATAACTGTTGCTGGTGGTGGCTTGGTGGCAGTAGGTTATTTTGTGTATCTTGTTACAATGAAACGTGGGCTTCCGAAAAAAGGCAATATATATAAGGGAGGAAACAGTGTATCGCGCTAAAAAAACTTCAGTATATACTATAGTCTCATCCCTATTTTCAACCCTATTTGCGATGACTGCGATGCTTGTGGCTAGCCCGATTGCTTCGGCAGCCTGCACGGCACCTGGGACTGATTACGGTACGGTGACACATAGTAATGTTAGCATCACTTCAGCTGGTACGTATCGCATCTGGACACGAATGGCTGCGCCAAGTGCCAGCGCAAACACATTCCTGCTCGAAATCGATGGAGGTGCTTGCTATACCGTAGGAGGCAGCAGCGTTCCAGTGTATGCCAATGGCTCTACGACCCGATTTGTAAGCAATACCTCAAACTGGATTAGCAAGACATCTGGAGGGGCAAATATAGATGTTAACTTTACTGTCGCTAACCACACCCTCAAGCTTATTGGCAATGCTGACGGTGTCGTCGTAGATCGTATAGTACTAACCAAAGATGTAACCTGTACACCGACCGGCGATGGATCAAATTGCGCAACCATCTACTTAGCTGCTGATATCGATCAGAGTGGTAAAGTTGATTTCTTGGATTTTAGTCGCTTGGCTGCCAAATATAATCAATCAGGAGGGAGTTTGGGCCGCACTGATATTAATAATGACGGCACGGTGAACTTCCTCGATTTTAGCCTGATGGCTAGCACCTACGGTCAGTGAGCCTCAAGACCAGACCGCTTCTAAAAGCTACCCTGAAAAACAGCCGCAGTAAGGGTAGGTTTTAGAAGAGGTCTAATACACTTTTTCATCCCGGATCAACTCGCACAAGAGAAGTGTTGCGTCCGGGATATAATTTGGCACTCTAGACTTTTGAGTGCTAAATTGGTATAATTTTATATCATGACAGAACGTCAAAAGCAAATATTGACCGCTATTATTGAGCAGTATGCTGAGGTGGCTGTGCCTGTGGGCAGCAGTTTGCTAGCTAAGGTGTTTGGTGTGTCTAGTGCCACCATTCGGGCTGAAATGGCAGATCTTGAAATACACGGTTATATTAGGCAGCCTCATACCAGTGCTGGACGTATACCAACAGATAAAGGCTACCGCTTCTATGTTAACAATATATCCCAACCTGGGGCTACGCTAGCTCCCGAGCGCCGTGCAGAGCGCGCGTTGGCAGCGCGCCTACAAGATGGCGGCTTGCCAGAACGTGCTATACGCAATGCTGTCGATACTCTCGTGGAGCTAACGCATAATCTCGGCCTTGCCACTATAGGCAACCAGCTGTATATGTCTGGTCTCAGTAACCTTTTTGGCCAGCCAGAGTTTGTAGGTGGGCACCAGGTGCAACAGGTGGCACGATTGCTGGATAACCTTGAACCATGGTTGCGCGAAGCTGCGCCCAACGAGCCGCTGAGCGTGTACATAGGAGCAGAAAACCCGATTGGTCGCAGTGCAGACGTTAGTCTTATTATTAGCCGCTTCCGTAGTCCCTTCAGCGACCATAGCTATATAGGCGTACTTGGCCCCACACGTCAAAGTTACCGCGATGTCATGACGCTGGTGTCGCACGCTGGGCGCACACTCGAAGAAGTACTGTAAACGAATAATGATTAAAGAGTAACGATTAAGGAATAGGAAATGGCGAAAAATACTCAGCATAAGGCAGATGACCAGCAGAAGCACCCTGCGACAAATGATGTCGACTATGCGCAGGTTGCTGAGCAATTGGCAGCCGAAAACGCTCAACTAACCGAAGCATTGCAGCGCGAACGTGCCGATGCGACAAATATCCGTCGCCGTCATGAAGATCAGATTGCAGGCTTGCGTACCGCCGTTAAGGCCAGTGTCGTCCGAGACCTATTGCCCGTCATCGACAACTTTGAACGGGCGCTCAAGCACACACCAGCTGAGCTTGCCGAGAATGATTTCGTCAAAGGTGTACAGGGTATTGTCAAACAGTTCGAGAAAACTCTGGCAGATATTGGCGTCGAGCGCATAAAAACAGTTGGTGAACCGTTTGACCCTAAGTACCACGAAGCAGTCAGTATGGAAGAGGGCGATGGTGAACAAGAAATTGTATGCGATGAATTGCAAGCGGGCTATACTGTAGGTGATGAAGTCATTCGCCACGCTATGGTTCGCGTCAGGGCGTAGTGCTGATCGATTTTCACCTTGCAAGGCTAAGGCTTGACCATGCGCATCGCAAACAAGTCGAGACTACACATGACTTGGGTAAGTCTACTAAAGCCTCGGCAATAAACCAGCTTTTCGTAGCTTCCAGGTAACCAAAAAAGTGTTTCTTCCATCGCCATTTCCATGGGTACACTTCAGTTATAAGACACTGTTTTACACGCATTCGGACATCGCCAAATATTCTACAGCCTTAGTTTTAACGAAGCTTCAACAAACTATCATAAGCTAAAAAGCTAGCGCTAATGTGGGCGCTAAAGTATACTAGGTTCGTAACGAAAGAGGGAAATGTCTGTATTTGCTCGACGTCTACAGAGGGTGTCACCTATAGTGGCATTAAGCACTCGTTTCCCAGGCGATCCAGGGCTAGGAAATTTTTATTTTGGTGGCCGTGAAGATCAACTTACATGGCCTAGTTCGGCGACAGCTATAGCGAATTGGGAATCAAATATGGCGCCTTGGTCTGGAGGAGCGCCGCTGGGTATCATCCGTCAGTATAGTAACGGCAGCATCACCACGGGGTGGTCGGGTAGGGCTACGACCGATACGCACATAGCGGCTAACCGTCTTGTGCATGTTTCGTTCAAGCTTGCCAGTGGCGTCACGCAGTCTGACTGCGTTGATCAGACGGTGGCTTTCACGGGCTGGATGGATGCACTCGCCGATGCCTTTAACGCCTATGCACCGGTTCCAATCTGGTGGACGTTTCATCACGAGCCCGAAAATGATGCGAATTGGCAGGGCTCGGGTGAAGCAGAGTATCGCACAGTTTGTCGCAATATTAAGAATGCCCTTGTTAGTAGAGGAGTCACGAATGGCATGTTCTGGACGACAGGCTATATGTGCCCGTACACCTTTGGTGACGCAGGGGGGGCGCGTGATTGGCGAGCTTGGTATCCAGACTGGAAAGGTACGACACAGGCTGGCTCATCAAAGAACAATCCAGATCCAGTCGATTTTTATCTGCCTGGTGACCCAAATGCAGTAGTTGACGGTATTGGTCTCGATGTGTACTCATGGTGGAATGAGGGTGAGTCTATGACTAGCTGGGACGACTTCGAGACACTTTTTGATTGGGCGGCCAGCCGTATGGACTTCTTGGGCTTGCCCTACAACATTATGGAACACGGTGTGCAGGCATACCATACTGGCACTGAAGGTGTCGATGCCGTGTATGTTCCGGCAACAACTCTCGATTATATCTCCGGTATGTACGACACCATGACTGCTCGAAATATTGTCGCGATGCAGGTCTTCAACTATGCGATAGTCGACCAAGCGTGGAGGCTAGAGATCCAAGACCCGCAGCAGATACGCTACGAAGGGTATGGTACGGGCATGGCGCGCTCAGAATGCAAGCTGCCAGCAAGCCTTGGATGGCTGTAGTGACCTTACTCCACCCAGACTGCATAGTTAATATGTAAGGTTTCAGGGTAGATATCGATGCCAATTCAAGCGGCAACAAGTTTCCAACCTCCAAATAACCATCCGTGTGTCAGTAGACCTGCCCCCCAATAACCTTTCCGGCTCAAAATATAACCAATTTGTCTATACTGCCCGATCTCCTCGTCGGCCTAACTACAGTTGCCCCTCCTCACAGATTGACTTCAAGCCACAAATCAGACATATTTGTCTCGAAAAATTATTGGGGAGCAGGTCTAGCGTCGGGGTACTAGACTAAGCGTTAACTGGTATACTAAACGTAGTAAACATAAACAGGATAAGTATATGCCATTCACTGGGACAGGAACCGGTATACAAAATGCCAATGATGTCTTTTTCTCTGGGCTTTCCCAGGATAACGTCTTGCGTTACAACGGCACAACTGCCAAATGGAATAATGTGCCACTTTCGATCACGGCATCAGATATTGCAGACAGTACCATAACTGAACAAAAACTGTCCATAACAAATAGCCCGACCTCTGGCCATGTTCTGTCATGGGATGGGTCTGGTCTTGCATGGGTAGCACAGAGCAGTGGGTCGGTAACGATTGCCGACCTTCCAGCGGGCACTACTCTGACTGTAAGCAAATCAGCTGGAGTCTGGCCCGCCAGGCCAACCTCACGTTCGGATATAGTAGTGCAGTGGAAGGGCCCAGATCCTTCGCCATCTATCGTTAGCTCTGGCACCGGTGGCATGCTCGATAATGTAGATATCCGTTTAGTAACACCGTAACAGTAATACCAAGAGGGTTAGGAAGAAGAGTGGCACTAAAACAAAATACAGCCGAGGGTGGCAGCGTAGGTGTAACAGTAACAACTGGTAATTCAGGGGCTGGTTCTGGCGATGCGTTTGGACAAATCACTATTGCCGGTGCGCCTACCTATATATTCTCAGATACTACCGCAAGCCACGGCGCATTGTCCTATAGCGTCTCTGGCGCCTCCGGAGATACAGCTAGGTTTTACATGTATAACGGAGGTGGTAGCAATGCGACGCTTCGCTGCTACATAAATTTGAGCTCCTTGCCGTCGGTGAGCCAGCAGTTATTCGCACTGCAAAATAGCAGCTTTTCATTCGTAGCTGTCGTAGCAATAAACGCCGCAAATAAACTTATAGTCCAAGATGCTGGTGGCACTACACTGTATACTGCAACGACTGCCTTAAGCCAGGGCGTGTGGTACAGAGTGGAGATGCAGGCGGTGGTTGGGGCTACTACAAGTACAGGTAGCCTCGATTTCCAGTATTATACAGGCGATTCAACAACTGCTGAAGATTCCTATGCATCGGGAGCAACAGTCAACACGGGAACGGTGTCGATTATACGAGGCGTTTTTGGTAAGATGACTTCATCGGCAACACTCGATGCGTACTTTGACAGCTTCGGATACGACGATACGACGGCATCGCCACTCGGTCCGTATAGTGGTGCGAGCAATGATGCGCCGACGGCATATGCAGGTACCAATCAAATGGGCATTGAACCGTTTAAGGTGGTTACACTAACCGGAACCGATAGTGACACCGATGGTACCGTTGTTTCTCGGCAGTGGCAGCAGCTTTCGGGAACGAGCGTAGTGCTTAGCGGAGCCACTACCGACACGTGTTCATTCATAGCGCCAGGTACCCTTCTAGGCGATACATTAACTTTTGGTTATACAGTTACCGACAACCAAGGTGCTAACTCAGCCGAAAGTACGGTGCAGTGTGTAGTGTTGCCTGTTACCGAAAGAGCAGTGATGAGTGGCGTAGAAACGCCTTTACAAACCAAGTCAATCATGTCCGGTGCAGCTGAGTCGAATACAATCTGGACTGTTCAAGGAGGGGCTTTGGTTCGTCGTTCGGCTACAGTAACCATACTTCACACCACCTTTGACTCTTTTGCTGTTAGCTCGCCCATGTCCATAACAGATATGAGGGCAGCTATGGGTAACTGGACAGGCGGTAGCGGCGCGACAGTTGTCAATACGTCTATACTGGCAGTGGCAGGCCGAGGTAATGTAGTTAGGCAACATTTCTTGGCGGGTGAATTTGGCGGGACTTACGGTATCGTTATCAATGCGCCGCTACAGTACGCTGTCGATGAAGCTACCATCAGCTATGATGTACGTTTTGTAAATACGCCAACTGCTTTTGATTGGGGGTGGGGCGGCAAACTGCCTGGGCTAGGGGGTGTTTTGCCCGATAACCCGGGCGGGTTACAGAACCCGCCTACCGGAGGATCTCCTTCTCCCTATGGATGGTCGGGTCGAGGTATGTGGATCACGCCTGGGTCGTATCCAGGGTCGTCCAACAGCCCCAATGAATGGGTTGGGTACATCTACGATCCTACACAAACAGCTGGCAATTACGGCCAAAATCGTCAGACGGACACATCATTTACGGCTGGGCAGTGGCATACTGTGACTCAGTATTACAAAATGAACACTATAAATGCAGAAGGCTCCAGCGGCAACTCCGACGGCATTCACCGAATGTGGCTCGACGGTAATCTTGTATATGAAAACACGGCCCAGGTATTTCGTATATATGAGGCAGCAAATATTACGCACCTCATGTGGCATATGTTCTATGGCGGTGCGACCTCCGATTGGGCGCCAGCTGTCGATACCGATATCGATATCGATAATTTGCTCATAACTACGCCGTAACGGGCAGAACTGGCACTCTTGACATGTGAGTGCTAGTTTGGGTACAATGGGGTTACTTTAGCACTCTATGTGTGTATCTGCTAACGGAAAGGGAATATAAGCAGTATGTCAAAAATTATCGGAATCGACTTGGGAACAACCAACAGTGCAATGGCGGTTATGCAATCTGGCAAGCCGGAGATCATCGCCAACAGCGAAGGTAACCGAACCACGCCATCGGTTGTGGCTATCAACAAAAACGGTGAGCGCCTTGTAGGCCAAGTGGCTCGGCGCCAGCAGGTGACGAACCCCAAGAACACCATTTACGAAGTAAAGCGCCTTATCGGCCGTAACTTTAATGACAAAGAAGTCCAGCGTGACCTCAAACTCATGGGCTACGAAATCGTCAAGAGCGGCAATAGCACCAAAGTGAAGATGGGTGATAAAGAATACAGCCCAGAAGAAGTTAGCGCTATGATTCTTGGTAAGCTCAAGGCCGACGCGGAGGCATTCTTAGGCGAGCCAGTCAACGAAGCCGTCATAACTGTACCGGCTTACTTCGACGACTCTCAGCGTCATGCCACCAAAGATGCAGGTAAGATCGCTGGACTAGAGGTCAAGCGCATTATCAATGAGCCAACCGCAGCCGCTCTGGCCTACGGTCTCGACAAAGGCAAAACAGATGAAAAAATCGTAGTCTACGACCTCGGCGGCGGTACCTTCGATGTATCTGTGCTGGAACTTGGTGACGGTGTGTTTGAAGTCAAAAGTACCAATGGCGATACACACCTCGGTGGCGCCGATTTCGATCGTGCCATCATCAACTACTTCGCCGATGAGTTCAAGAAAGAACATGGTATCGACATCCGCGAAGACAACGCTGCCATGCAACGTCTGCGCGACGAAGCTGAAAAAGCCAAGATCGAGCTCTCAACTGCCCAAGAAATCAATGTGAAC
>JAEUQV010000035.1 GCA_016789655.1 Candidatus Saccharimonadota bacterium | reverse complement strand
AATCGTCGCCAAAACTACACTATGCACACCATAACCACGAGCGTATAGTAGTATGTAGCCACGTGAGGACTGGCGGCTTCAAGCTCATTCGAGTCTTATAAACACCTTTACTTCACGGACTATACATCAGGCAATCACACTTCGGTCACTGTGCGCCTTCAGTGCGTAATCAGATTCCTTACACGGGCAGAGAAGTAGACGGTCTCCTCGCCACAGGCATCTTATAACCCCAAAATCCGCCGCTAGAGCTCTCTCTGGCTTTTTTGTCGTCCTCATCGTATAACTCTTAATCTCGTACTGGAGACCCCTTATGACACACGTTATCAACCAAGAAGTTACCGTTAACGCAATCTACTTTTCCGGGCAAGACATGCGTACTTTCCCCCGCGAAATCGAATACCATGGCCAGGCTGTCACCTTCGCTAACGGGCTGCGTTACTTGGTGCGCAAAGGAAGTGAAGCTATAAAACTTTTTGATATGCACGCAGATGATGGCGATATATACCGCCTGCGGCAAGATGGCCAGCGCTGGACGCTACTGGGCCTCACAACCGGCACGGAGGTATTTTAAAATGAAGCGTCGCCAATACCTTACCGAAGACTTAGAGCAAATTCAGCGCTATTTTCCGGGCGCAGAGCCAGTAGCACTGCACACCCCATTCGATATCACCCCGCGACCACGCCGCCTTGCCATAGACCTATACCGCGAAGAGCCGTCCGCACCAACTTGGAGAGGGAAACTGCGATGGACGATATAAACCTACTCGACGAAACCGCAAATGCAATCAGCACTGTCGTAGCAACCCGCAAGGGGTTTCCCAACCCAGCTGCCAAGCGCGGGCGAACACCGCTGAACCTCGACCGATTGCTTATAAAACGACCCAACAGCACCTATTTCTTCCGCATACCTGGACACAGCTGGCACCGCTGCGGCATATTCGACGGCGATATAGCCATCGTAGATCGCTCGCTTACACCTATCCCAGACAAAATCGTCATTGTCATAACAGATATGGGCAAGTCAAAACAGACATCTGCCGGCAAGGCTTATCGGTATAAGACGCAGGCGACATACGCCTGTTTTGGCCGGTGAGGGCTGGTGAGAGGGGGTGGAAAACAGTTTCTGAGGGGTATGCTACCTGCTACATTTCTGTCATCTGTTATCTTAATAGTACCTGAATGGTATACTAACCAGTATAATTATGCCCGATTCATTTCATTTCGAAGAAATTGGCTTAGATGCGCGTGACAAACGCGTATATGAATCTCTGGTAGCATACCCTCAAAGCAGTCTGCGTAAAATTGCTGCTGCTACTGGTATAAACCGCGGCAGCGTATACGAAAGCATCAAGAAACTGACCGAACAGGGGCTCGTAGGCTCTATAGAGGTCGGCAAACAGCGCCGTTTTACGGCCGCTAACCCCGATGTAATTACCGAGTTGCTCAAGGAGCGGCAAGTCAAAGCTGCCCGCGCCCAGGTGCTAGCCGCAGACTACATTGCAAACCTTCCCAAGCCTATAGAGCTAAACGCTGCCACTCCATTTGCTACCTTTTTCGAAGATCATGAGGGTGTTGCGGCAGTCTTACGAGATGTACTTGCTACCTGCCGTGAGCAAGATTATGATTCGTACCGCGTCATATCTACCAAACGAGTTAGGCAGTATATGTACCAGAACTTCCCCAACTTTACGCAGCGGCGGATTAGCGAGCGAATTCGTGTACGAGTTATAGGTATAGGCAACGGCGGCAGCCCTGATGAGCTCAGCGAGCGCAAAATCATCCCCGCCACACGCGGCGAAGCTCCCAGCTGTTACACGCTTATATATGGCAATAAAACCGCCCTCATCACCATGGATGAAGCCAACGTCCTTTCCGCCATCGTCATCGATAACCCTGGCGTCACCCACATGCAAAAAGAGCTTTTCGACCACCTATGGCAAACCCTCTAGACAAACTGCGTTCGGCTGCTGTAAACCCGAGCACAGCGAGGGCAGGCGCCCGCAAGGGCGACTGGGGGAGTGGAGGCTGCTCTCGAGCATAGCGATGAGAGTACCTCAAGAGGGGTGAGCCCCTCTTAAACAGATTGAAGGCATATCACATGACATCCACTATCTCCTCACTTCTCACCAAGTACCCGCTCATCTCCGACCAAGTTAACAAGGCGCAGGTCGAGATTATACTACGTGAGCTCGAGCGTGTGATCGCCAAGGGAACACCGGGCGACATCGTGGAATTCGGTTGCTATATAGGCACTACCAGCCTCTTCATTCGACGCATACTTGATGTACTGGGCGAATCGGCGACCCGGACATTCCACGTTTACGACAGTTTCGAAGGCCTACCAGCTAAATCAGCCCAGGATGTCTCCATAACAGGGGAGCAGTTCGTCCGGGGTGAGTTGGCAGTAAGTAAAAAACAGTTTATGCATGAGTTTCAAAAGGCACAAGTACGTACTCCGATTATTCATAAAGCATGGTTCTCTAACTTAACTAGTCAAGATGTACCTGACAAAATAGCATTCGCTTTTTTAGATGGAGACTTTTACGAATCTATACGAGATTCCATGCAGCTAGTATTGCCAAACATGCAAAAGGGAGGCACCATCATCGTTGACGATTACGCAAGAGAAGCCTTACCAGGTGCAGCGCGAGCTGTGCATGAGTTTATGCACCGAGATCGTGTACGCACTGCTCATAATCTGGGGATAATACACTTGTGAAATTGCATATTTTAACAATTGGTAAACCAAAGCTCGCTTATGCTCATGCAGGCTGGGATGAATATTATGGTAGGCTACAGCGCCTGCACTCAGTACGCACCACGCAGCTGCACGATAAGTACACCAACGACGCCGAAAAAATACTGGCAGAAACAGCGGGTACGGTCCGAATTATCTTGGAAATTTTTGGTAAAGAATATACTTCAGAAGACCTAGCGAGCTTTTTAGAAGCCCGCGAGCTAGAAAGCAGGGAAGTCAGCTTCATCGTCGGTGGTCCAGATGGGCTGCCGCAACAGGTACGCGACAGTGCAGATTACCAGTGGTCATTAGGCCGCCTGACATTACCACATGACCTAGCCATGGTCGTCACGCTTGAAGCCCTCTACCGCGCCAGCACCATCAATGCTGGCTTACCGTACCACCGTTAAGCGAGTGCGTGTCTGCCAAGTGTTCCGGACTACTTGCGCCGCAGCAGCTAGAGCCAAAACAGCTACAGGTGTCGCCGTGCCTACGGCAAGGTCTTCAAAAGAAAAGAAACTCTCGGTTACGGTCTTCGCAACAAGATTTCGTCCGGTTGATCCCTCGCAAAGCTCATTCGCGCAGTTGGCGAAACCTGCAGCCAAAAATGCGGCTGACGCGTACCGAATAGCCCGACGAGGTCCACGCATATGGCGAATATCTGCTTCTGGCATCCTTCCTTGCGCTAATGCCTTTTCGTCGCATGCGCGTAAAAGGCTAGCCCCCGTAAGCCCGACAACCAACGATGGCCCAAAATGCTGGCCGCTATCATACAGTATTTGTTGCAACCAATTACCATCTTCTTGCCCTAAGTTTGGTAACCCACCGATGTGATCACGAGCTACCTGGTAGCCCGAAACCGCATTTAGCACTACGCCGAACGCAGCCAAGGTTGCGCGGTCATATAGCTCCGGTACAAGCCCAATGGATCTTCGTGCGACTCGTCGAATAAACGACGCTTCATGTAGCGCAGACTCAGCCATAGTAAACCTAGATACATCAGATGCTTCGGGTGCGACCATACTCAGCAATAAATTATAAAATTATATTACTACATACTATACAGGTATTTGTTGGCCTTAGGACAGATTATGCCCTAAAAAGAGTACATCAACACTGAGCGGCACACATATAGAAGAACACTATCTGATCAATATGCGGCGTGCCCATGAGACTTAGTTTGAGCGACGACGGAAGAGCCAGGCCGTAACAGGTACAGACACGATGATTATGGCTATACACCAGACGAACGATAGCCAACCGGAATTATCGAGCGAGGTACCGACAAGCCACGCTCGCATAGTGTCTATAACGTGCGTCAGCGGTTGGTTTTCGGCAAATACCCTGAGGACACTCGGCATAGTATTGGTCGGTACAAAGGCACTAGATATGAAGGTGAGGGGAAATATGATGATAAAACCCATCCACTGTGCTGCCTCGAGCGATTTGACTAAAAGACCTAAGATAGCAGACAGCCAAGATATGGCGAGAGTAAAGAGTATCGCAAGCAGGGCAACGAGCAGCCACTCACCAGCACTGGCATTCGGCCGAAAACCTATGACGAAGCCCACCAAAACTATAATGAGCCCAGAGATGATATTCCTAAATAAATCGCTGATGATGTGCCCGACAACAACGGCAGCATTGTGCATAGGCAAGCTGCGGAACCGGTCTATAATGCCTTCTTTCATGTCTACGGCTAGGTTTATGGTGGTGTAGTTGGCCCCGAAAGCCAAAGTTTGCACTAGTATGCCGGCAAAGAGGTAATTGGCGTAGCTCACTTTTCCGGTGTCTATAGCGCCCCCTAGTACATAGCGGTTTAAAAGCATAAACATGATAGGGAACATAATTAGCGACATGACTTGGTCGAAGCTGCGCAGTATATGTAAGATGCTCCGGCGAGCCAGCACGACGGAATCTTTAAATGCCCAAGTTAGATTATGCATGCTTGGCCTCCTTTGCGGCTTCTTCTTCAGTAGCATGTCCTGTTAGAGCAAGAAAGACATCGTCTAGTGTGGGGCGCCGCAAAGCTGCTGATTCTAGCGGGATTTTTGCCGTGTTGAGTTTACCTAATAGTTCATAAAGCGACTCTGCGCCTTTTCGTGCCGGAGCGGTAACCATCAGTGTTTCTTCATCTGAACTAGCTTCGGCGCCAGCCAACTTTCGTACCACATGCAGATCTTTCGCGCGTTTCAGCGTTACTTCGACACGCTCGGCACCGGCCTGGGCTTTTAGCTCGCTCACCGTGCCTTCTGCAATCACTTGGCCGTGGTCAATCACAATGACGTTGTCGGCTAAATATTCGGCTTCTTCCATATATTGTGTCGTGAGCAAAATGGTAGTCCCGCCTCTGGCAAGTTCTTTTATCATGTGCCATAGGGCGAGCCGGCTACGCGGATCAAGCCCGGTCGTCGGTTCATCGAGGAATAAAATGGCGGGCGAGGCGACAAGGCTCATAGCCAGATCGAGCCTACGCTTCATACCACCCGAATACGTACGGGCAGGGCGGTCAGCTGCATCTACCAGGTCGAACTGTTCGAGTAAATCTCGAGTTCGTTCCGGTAAATCTTCAGCTGGCAGGTGATACAGCTGACCGATCATGAGGATATTTTCGCGACCGGTCATATAGTCATCCACAGCAGCGAACTGGCCAGTCAAGCCTATGCTGGCACGAACTTGGGCGCTTTTCTTAACGACATCAAAGCCATTGACCGAAGCAGAACCTTCATCTGGCTTCAAAAGAGTGCTCAATATGCGGATGGTTGTCGTTTTGCCAGCCCCATTCGGACCGAGCAGCGCCAATATGCTGCCTTGCTCTAACGTGAAATCAACACCCTTCAATACTTGCTGTTCGCCGTAAGATTTACGTAAGCCCTTCGCTTGGATTGCCACACTAGCAGATATACGCGAATGTTTCGTAGCCATCCACCCATTATACGGTAGGTGCCCTCGAGAAATTGTATGTTATTTTACAGCTCTATGGTTTGATCGTTTTTATAAGCATTACAACCTGCAGATCTAACATTTTTTAGCTTACCTGGACACAGAGTAACAGATATGCTACTCTGTTGTAGCTCAAATGAAAATTGATAAATGTCAAATGAAAATTGGAGCGTAGCGACTTTGGCCCCTTCGTCTAGTGGTCCAGGACATCAGGTTCTCATCCTGAAGATCGCGGGTTCGAACCCCGCAGGGGTCACCAAAAGGGACTTTTCCGATACGGAAAGGTCTTTTTTATTTGGTGCGTATCTGTAAATTGGGCTTATGAGTGTGGTTCCAAACTGCATGGTCTTGGTGTCTAGTATCACTCCCTCTGGGAAGATCGCTTTTTGGAACCTTTGCCTCATGCCCGCGTCCGCATCCACCCATAGCTTATGTGCATCATGCATGAAGTTCATCGCGTAGTCGATCTGTGACTGTTTGACGCTCTGTTGCTCTTCGAGCTTTGCGATCTGATCTTTCTTTTCGGCCTTGTCAGATTCAATGGTGGCAATAATCTCGTCTTTCTCGGCATCGGTCATCTCGTCTTTATTCCAGCGGCGCATAGCAATGCTACGCTCCTCATCGAGCGCGCTGAGACTACTTCTTAGATCGCTCAAGCGTCGATTGAGATTATCAAGCTGTCGCATAGCCGTGCGGTTGAGAATCTCTTTGTAGAGCTTCAGCGTCGAGCCAGACGGCTGGATGTCCTTGAGTAGTGAAGCGAACGCGTTGTTGGCTGTCTCTGCCTTTATTGATGGCACCAAGCCTTTGCATGACGGTCGTGCGCAGTGATAACGCGGAGAGTGAGATTTACCGCCACCCGTACGCGGACTAGATGCATACATTGGATTATTACAATTCGGACAGAGTACGAACCGCTTCAATACAAACTCCTCGGTCGGTATATTTACTTTGATACCGACTCGTGTACGGCTAGACGTATCAAGAATATGCTGTACGCGCTGGAATACTTCTAGGCTTACGATTGCATCTTTCATGTGTTGGGCTTCGTGCATCTCGTAATCGGTATGCTTACTACAAATGTAACCCGCGTAGGCTGGCTGGGTGAGCATGCGATAAACAGCATTGTCATCGAGATATTTGCCCTTGAAGTTTTTTAGACCTTTTTCTTTGGCCATCCGTTTGATGTCTGCCTGAGTCAAGCCGCCCCGTGCGAAAGCAGCGAAAAGCTCCGCGACTATCCGCGCATCCTTGTTGCGTTTGAGCGTGGTTCGCTTCTGTTTGATGCCGACCTTCACGCGCTCGATGTCATAGCCCACCAAGAAGCCATGTTGCCACCAGCCTTGGCGCGCAATGCTCTGCATGTTGTCGATGGTTGTACCCGCTTTGATTTCGTTATCAAGCTGCCCATTGAGTACTAGTACACCTTCGATAAAGCGACCAGTCGGTGAGTCTTCGATATGCTCAGTAGCGGAGCGCACGGCCATGCCAAGACCACTCAGTACTGCCTTGAGATCAGAATAATAGCTTGGTGCATCGCGGGATGCACGTTTCATGTTATAGAAGATAGCGTAACCAACCTTGCCTTTGTTACGGGAGCAGTATTTGAGCATTTCGATCATATCATCGCGCTTGGTGACGGTTTTGGCCGACTTGCCCTCATCACCGAACCACTTTACGATTTCCAGCCCGTTATTGTTTGCATACTGCTGGATGCGAGCGCGCTGGGTATCTAGGCTCTCGCCCTCGACTTGAGACTCATCCGATACGCGGACATACGCGACTGCTTTACTCGGACGCTGGGTCTGCATACGCATCTTCTGTTCTTGCAGTCGTTTTGGTATGGCGGATTCCATATTTATCATTATAGTTTGGAACCGTTATCTTGTAAAAACTCATTCGCCATAGAAGATAGCATGCTAATAATTTCTTCTACTTGGTCATCACTTAGGGCGTGCGCATCAGCACCTAGAAGTTTCCTAGCTTCTTTGATTGTAATAATTGGTTTGAGGTTTTTGTTTTGTTGAGACGCGGAAAAAGCCAAAGTGTCATACTGACCCTTCTTGTCCGTTCCCGTCCGCTCACGTAGGAGGCGGGTTACACACCTGTCATTCAGGCAGACTTAGTGATATATAGCTTTTCGTCCGCGTATAGCGATATAACTATATTATATCAAATAATTGCAGTTTTCACAGATTGAGTATGTAGGCACCGATAAGCATAATCACGATGGATGTTACCTTCTGAATGAGGTGTTTACCTGCAACATTTTCCTTGCTGATATGCGGCACAAAGGCCGCCAATAGAATGCTATAAAACAGTACAAACACGGGCTGAAAGCCCACTCCTATCCATGCCAGGGTCAGCGGCGCAAGTAATGACACATAATTGAACGTTATCTTGGCAACTATGTTTATAAACTCATTCGTAACGTTCAAACCCGTGGCCATCGGATTCTTAGTAAACACTTTGAAGAAATCGCGGCGATAGGGTTTTACGAATGCAAGCAAGGCTATACCAAAGCCAATAAAGCCTACGCTTTCCCAAAAGGTCGTAGTCCAGAAATCAGTATCAATTGCGAAGACTTTGAAGATCAGGAAGTTGACCGCAAAAATAAGTGATGAGAGAAACATGAGCCAAAGAACATCAGCTCGAAGTTTGAACTTACGACCTTCTACCATCTCGAATGAAATAATAATGGCACCAAGGACTATTAGAAGACCACCCAACATTTGGTTTGTCGTTAGCGTCTCACCTAGAAACACACGCGCTAGTACAAAAGTAATAACAGGTATTATTTGGAACATCGGTATCGCCGCCGAGGCATCACTGATCTTCAGTGCTTTCAAGTATGGTTGTACAGCAACGAGGTAAAGACATCCGTTGAGCGCGATTAGCACGGCAGTCATAACACTTACATCAAAGGCGGATTTTTGGAAGATGAAAGCAACGGGCATAACTGCTAGGCCGACCAGTGCCGAAAATACCATCATCGCACCCACACCCATAGACTTGAAGTATTTACCGACAATGTACTTATCGAAGTGGTTAGAGGCCGCCCACAATGCAGGAGCAATAAGAGATAGTAAGAAGGCGTTCATTTAGCTGAATTATAGCAGTTGATATAGAGTAATTGGAAACCTGAGCTTCTCAATAAGCAATTACTTGCCGTCAACTTTTATATCTATAAGATAACCTAGTTTGAAGCGGTTGCGCGTCAGCTCGTAGCGTTCATATATTTGAATCAGTACCTTAGTCATAAGATGTTGACGCTGAGCCGTGGAGTCTCCTACCTTCTGAAGCCATTCAGGTGGTTTTGCAAGAAAATCGTCAGTCATTGCCGTTTCCTCTGAAAAGGCTTGCACACTAATTGCTAGGTTACCCTTACGCTCAGCCTTAGGATCGTCGTCGGCAAGCGGGGATAGTGATCTTAGGACTGGCATCTTCTTCATATCTACAACCGCCACTTCTTTATCTGATCGCGGGAAGTATGCGATTTCAAAGACAGGGACATGCTTGCCATCCACTATGTATGCCCCAGCAAACCCATCCCATTCTGCTTCTGGTATTTTTATTTCTGCACCCCGCCAATTCGGTATGAACTTTGAACTATCTTCATATCTGAATAAGCTGCGCGTTGGCGCTAGGATGACTGGCGCATCGCAAGCTCGTACGGCTTTTTCGATTGTATTGATGCTCGTGCTGACGCGACATCTAGATTTGATCTCCTGGTATAGCGCGTTATTTTCGGAGCGTCCCAGGTCTTCACCGTAGTGATGACCCCATTCTCCGTATGATACGTACCACTCGTCGAAGAATACAGCCTTTTCATCGACTCGCGATATACCATACCGTAGAATTTCACCTACATAGCGACGCTGGGTTTCGTCTTCTACTTTGCCGTATTTGGCCAGCAGCGACCGTATGTGTGTTTCTTTTTCATATCTCTGGGCTGCTTCTTCGCGAAATTCTTTGACCTTATCGATGCTGATGCCGCGATTGTTCTCTATGGCCAAAAGCTGGCTTTTAGCTTGCTCATTGATGGTATCGAGCATGGGCAACACTTTGTCAGTAATTAGTGACTGTTGTAGCCCCATTGTTTGTAGGAGCTCTTCATCGTTCGCTATATCCGCCGCTACTTGCTTCAAACCATCATAAGAATAATTTATGTCGCTAAGGCGCGTAGGAGTGAGATTGCCCAGCTGCACAGTCTCCTCAGGATTCCGCGATATTGCGCGAGCTAACAAACAGATAAAGTATCGCTTTGTGTAGATGCCACTGCCATGATGACCTTCCCAGAAATTTACGTCGCGACGTGAAGATCCATGCTGAAAATAGAAGCGCGTAACGCCTGCTACCGTTTCGGGTTGTATATCGTTTCCTCCCCACGAGGCATCTGAATCTGACGGCTGTTTATACTCAAATACTTCCTTGACGAAGTCATAGCGCTTTTTGAACATGCAGTATGCGCCAAGCGAGAAGACAAGTTCCCTGAGATTTGCATGCTTATAAATCTCCTCAATATCACGAGCTAGCTTGTTTGTTAGCTTGTCGGCTTTGATTTTACTTTCAGGCTTCAATAATGGGCGCACGAGCTTCTTGAGCTCCTGAAGCCTGTTCTGCCAGTTTCTAACCTGTTCAATTGAGTTGACTGCACCCGTAGAATTATCAAGTTCTTTGATTACTTTCTCGACTTCATCGGCCTTGCCGCTAATCTGATACTTTTCAAAGTCTTCGCGGAGAGGCATGTGCCCCAAGTCCCATACAGATTCGGAGTACAGCGGTTCATGCAGACCGTCCACTAAGTAACCGACAAATGAAGTAAATAGTTGCTTATGATTGCCGTCTACGATGAACTTGAGAGTAGAATACAGCTCACGGTCGCATATATTCAGATACTCCAACTGGAAGCTGTATTTCTCATCTTCATACTTGTCGAAAACAATTGAAGTATACCAATGACCAGCCGCAGCATGCATTGACACATCATTTGCCTTAGCTGATTGTCGTGCGATCACAGCCAACCGTCGCAGCAGGAGCTCAATATAAAAACCGCGCTCAGTCTCACGGGCGAAGTAACTTAGTATCCTTATTAGTGAGTAAACTGCCTTGGTAGTTAGGTCATCATTCTTGCTGTTCAAGCCTTCTTGGTATACCCGTATAATCTGCTGGATAGTGGAGAGATATGCCAGCATATAACGGTCAGGATCAAAATAGAGCCTCATCTTGGCCTCTTCTTGGAAATCAATAATTTTGCCGTACGCCTCTTCGTCAAACGCAGCAAGTGTGCTGTCCGCCAAAGCATCGTCAGGGTGTTGAGAAGAAGCCTTGGCGGGTTTTCTTCGTTGCTTGCCCTTATTGAATATCTCGAAAAACTCATCGCTAAGCAGGAATTTTTCAGCGTCTTCCAAATCGCCTCGCGGTATCATCTGTTTTATACGATCTTCAAGGAATGGCAGGCTTTCGTCGATGAGGGTTTTGAGGTTTGCGTTGCGCGCCTCCGAAACCACCAAGTCACCATATGCCTCTATCAGATCTAGATATTTGCTTTTTTTCTTTCTGGAAATAGCTGAAACAAGACCAGCGCTAAGCTCCAACTTCAATTTTTTCTGATCCAGTGTGTATACATAAAGCCGATTCAAATACCAGGCAAATACGAGTAATCCAATGAACAGCAAAAGCAGAAGGACATAGCTCACAGCGCGCTGAAACTCGGGATGAACGGATATATCTATAAAGAAAAACCTAGAAGTGAGTGCAAGGAGAACCGTCATAAGATAAATCGGCACCATCCATTCCATCTGCCATTCGTGCTGTAACCGTTCACGAATGGTTCGTGAGCCTGCGTAATAGCCAGAAACCTTCTGGACAATATCAATACCGAGCGGTACGGCAATCGCCAGGATAACGCCCGTAAAAGCAGCTAAGTCCGATATGTATTGAAGTTGCGGTTTTGCGGTCAATATCTTCTTGGCGAGATTAGCTAGACTGTCTGGTATTCCTGGATTCGATAAATCAAGCAGGCACAGCTGCCATACGCCCCAGATGGCACCACAGATTAGAACAAGAGTGATCAGAATTCTTATCACAAACCAAGGCACACGCCTATATAACGAAAGGACTTTCTGCCACAGGGACATGGATGCTGACTTGATAATTTGCCGTAGCTTCAGTACCCGTTCTTTGAGGGCGTGGGATTTACGACGTGCAGATTGCACGATTTTAGTTAGCTTCTTCTTAGCCGCCCACCCGACTTTACTGATTTTGTCGGGGACTTTCATCTACCTCGATTTTACCACCCCTAATGGCTAATCTAGAACACTTTGGATATTTAGCTGAAATGCTGTCACATTTTGCACGCCGAACATCTGATAGTGCTTCATCATCATGTCGATGGCACGGAGCTTGTTCTGCGTGGTTTCCGCGCGGTCATTGATGATACCTGTCAGCTTGAGTAGCAAAAGCTCTGGCTCCATAGTTTGCATTTGTCCGAGTTTTTCCGATAACCACTTAGGGCGGTTGTGCATCAAGTTGCGCGCCGTCTCGGTGGTATAACCCGCGCTGATTGCGGACTGGTAACAATTTCCAAATGTAGGGCTTGATACGCTAAAATAGAGCTCAAGAAACTTCTCCTGTCTGGGATCAAGGGCAATGAGGGTTCCTTGGGGGCTCTCCCCCCGCCTAGTCTGAAAATTACGCATAGGTTCTAGTCGCTCCTAGGTAGGAACCACCAAGGTGTAAATCACGGAGTAAACCCCACCAGCGGGCAATCTCTGATAAGATAGAGTTCCAATTCGATTCTATTAGGGTCACCAAGAATATAGCCTACCGAAAGGTAGGCTATATTCTTGGTAATCTCTTTGGAGATTGAGCACACGAAGCGGGTACGACGCCAACGGAGTTGCGCGCAGGAGTTCACTCCGAGCACAACGCAGTGCGGGCCAGCTTGCAGGCCACCCCCCAGAGGGCGACAAGAACCCTTTAGGGTTCGACGAACGATGAACGGAGCGAAAAACGTGCTTGCATGTTTTTAGCGAGCACCGCAGGAAGGAGTGCGGCAGAGCCGCGCGATAGCCCGCAGGAGGGAAGCTCACCAGCATGGCGGACTTCCCAATTCACATTTCGCCTACCTGCACAAGAATAACCCTCGCAAACCATGTAAGATTATCCCTACAAGCTACTAGAACATATAGTCAGCTATAACCAAAAACTGCTTGAAACCTGCCAATTTACAGAGGTGAAAGTATGGATTTTTTCGCTTTTTGCTTATGTTATGCTTAAGGTATAAAGTAGTACCCAGATAAACAGGACTTAGTCTGCTACACTTGGCGAGCCCTACCGCACCCCATCTACCATCGTGATTTCATGACTACTTTGATTTTTGTTTCATTATCTTTTAATTCGTAACTACTCACTAATCCCAGTTCTCTGAGTCGGGTAATAAGGTTTAAGTTGTAGTCAGTGTTCTCGAATGATGGTCGTTTGTTTTTCTCTGATAACTTCTTATACTCTCCGCCAACAACTGGCATAAGTGTGAGCATATTTGAAAAGTCGAGGTTGCTCAGGGCTAGACCTATAAGCTTGATACTAGTTTCCTTGCTAGCACCGTCAAGGATAACTTTAAGTGCATCGGCACTAAGTACTTTTGATTTACTTAATGCGAACTCAGCAAAGTTTGCTGCTGAATGTATAGAAAGTTCTGATGCGTACTGGGTTATATTATCAACAATATATTCATTTACTGCATCAGGTATCGAATTATCATCTGCAATGCTATTCAGCTCATCAGAATTCAGATTTAACGCATCTATATACTCTATAAACTTCTGCGAATGAGCTATGTATGCACTCTTCGTTTCCCATTTAAGACTTCGTATTGCTTCGAAGTTTGCTTGAGTATCTTCGATGCAGTTCTTTGACAGTAACTCTCCGTATAAAGTACCGTCCTGAGCTCTAATTTCTGATACACCAATATATCCACCCTTGTAGCAATCATGCACTATGTTAACAGTAGTATCTACGTTAATCTTTGAGCTATCTAGCACGGCTAAGATGAAGGTCTTCACATTTTCTAGAGTGTACTCACTGAAGTCTTTATCGAGTACGATTGTTTCTGAAGTATTAAGATATTCGGCCAATAGGTCACTTATTACAGTCTTGTCATCGGCATGTGACAGCTCGTAGTAAGTTAATACATTACTTAATGTGTTGGACAGGATGACATTCTCAACCAATAGAGGCCATGTATCTGAGCCCAGTTTATTAATATCTTGGACAATACAGTTTGACAGGTCGGCATTAGCAAGAATTAACCCTAAGTCATCCATCGAAATCTTTGACACCTCGTCAATTACTGCTTCGAATCCGTCTTCGCCTGCAAGTGCATATTCTGAACCTGCTCGATTCTGGAATAAGTCTGCGTACTCACCAAGATGCCCTAGCAGATGAGAGTAAACATACTCATTTGTGCGTTTGATTGTATCCAAAGGTACTCTAGGGCGTCCAAGAATAGACGTCATATTCTGCTCATTGACCTTATAGAGGCCATAATCTTTTACGGCTTCTATTGCTGGCTCGTTCAGATCATCAAGGGCATCAAATTCAATTCCAAATTGCATCAGTAATCGGCAAGCATCGTCTACAGCTGAGCTATCTTGATTGTCGTTTGTGAGTATCTGGATGTTTGTTTTATTGGCCTCAATAAAGCTTTTAACGGATGGACTAGTTTTGTATTTAATACTCTCAGAACCAGCAGTTAGTGCAAGGCTAATGAAACGCCCCTTCTTTTTCTCATCCATTTCCTCATTGCCTGCAATATATGTAAAGATTCCATCCCACTGTGCAGCAAGCCGCTGGATGAATTTAGTCACCTCAGAACCTTCTTTCACATATGCATTGATAAATTCAATGTCATCGGCACCACCGCCTGCCAAGTTGGCTATAACCTTATCTACTCTTGAATCATCATTACCGAGTAAGTAATCAACGATTGAGATGTTATACATGCTCTTATCACTAAGATAGGTGCTGCCCATTTTCTCTAGAAGTGCTTTTATGTCGTCATTATCTTCAAACTTGTGATGCAAAGATTGTTTGTTTAAGCGGATGTTGTTGAGCAAGAAGCTGCGAGCTTTGAGGCTCATGCTAGTGCTGTAGTACAGCGAAGTGTAATGTACGAATTCGGTATCGATGTGGCCAGCCTTAATGAGCTGCCATCCCACCTCGTCAGCAATAACTTTACCGCCCTCAAGTTCCTTTAGTTTAATAAGAAACTCTGGCGACTCCTGAATGAGTTCCTTGATACTTTGGTATGGGAGCTTATTGGCTTCGGCTCGTAGCAGTCCTATTTCGTTTTCAATAGCTTCTGCCGCTTTAGTGTCCCATTGGGTTTTATCTAGACTGTCATTACAGACACTGCTAATGTCGGCTGCTGTTAATGTAAGGTTTTGTGTGTAGCCAGTCGATGCTCGATAGGTAACGATAAGAGTGGTAGTATTACCACCTTTAATGATGTCGCTCCAAAAGTCTTCGGTTGCAAAATCTTCTAAGCTGTAAGAGGTGCTGTTAAGACTGTACGATTGAGCGGAGCCTTGTACTTGACGTAGTACGTCAGCTATATAATCGGTAAGAATTTTGCCTAGGCTTTGTGACCGTTCGGCAATTGTATTGACAGTCTTTAGCGCACTTTCTTTACCTCGTATCTCAGAGTTAATTGCACGTATTCTCTCGTCAACATATTTGCTATGTGCAGCGATAACCTTATCGATTGAGCTGTCACCATCTTTCACTTTTTCAAATTCATCCAGATTCCAGTTTTTATACGCAACAACAGCAAACAGCTTATCTAGTGATAAACCTGAGTCAGGGAGTACGACCTTGTCCTTGAATATCAGAAATTCGTTATAGATGTTAACCACAAGACGCATGTCAGTAATATGCTTTGCCACTACTGAGGCTGGCTCTCTGATGATGTCTCGGTACTCGCTATCAAAGACTTGAAGTATGTGGTCTTGTGAGTTGACGTTAGTAATGAAAGGAACTACTGGAATAATCAGGTCAAAGAACTTAGTTCTGTTTGCGCTTCGCTCCTTGTGGTCATTCTTGGCATCAACAACTTCCTTGGCAAAAATACTATCCTTGATTGCATAGATAAAAGTCACAGGTTGTTTTATCTGCTCTGAGTTGTTCAGAATGGTGTTTAGTTGTCGAAGGGTCTCGAAGATGTAAAGGCTCTCAAACCTATCAATATCTTCAAAAATAACCACATTGTATCGTCCAGCTTCAAAGAAGTAGATAATTTCATCTAAGTATTCGTCAAAATAACTGGCACTTCCCGAGAGTGATAATGATATTGAAGATGCACCAATTTTATCTATCCGTATTTTGCCAGATAGCGTAAGCACAAAGATAGCAATAAGTGAGGTGCTGATAATGAATAGGTCTGCACAGAGTGCCACTTGCCACCAGAAATCCGATATAGCTGCAATTTTAAACAGTTGAGCCAGCCACCCGTTTGCGAATGATACGGCCAACAGAACTATAGATATTAATGATGCGTTAAGAAAAACAAGGGTCAAGCGTGGACTGGAGACCCTTTTGTACTTTGAATACGGTATATTCTTGTACTTTTCCTTGAAGAGTATCTGTTTAACAATCTCTTTTTGAATTAAGTTTGTGAGATTATTTAGCTTTTCGTGCTCATCATCATCGGACTTGTTAATATAGCCCTGTATATTCGCTCCTAGGCTTGAGAAGGATATTTGGACTACTTTATTCTTCTTTGTTGAAACCTTGAAGTCCCTAAGGATACTGCTTTTACCAGAGCCATAGCTACCAGTAAGGGCTATATTCAGAATGTCATCATTAGCAACCGCTTCAGCAATGTCATCAACATAAGCAGAGTGGCCATCAATATTCTTTGCTGGCCTGAGAGACTTTAGGGGGTGTGTTTGCTTTTCGGCTTCATCCCTTGCAAAGTAGCTCTTAATTTTATCCCATACTCTTTTACGTAACGCAGACATATTACGCTGTATTATAGAGTTGAACAGCTTATAACAAAAGCATTAGCGTCATGTGTCAAGCATAAACTAGTTCTATTACCATAGCGAATGGATTATGCCAGAGATAATCCCCTCATAAGGTGATAGCGCCTATTGAACTCCATAAGGATATCGTTCCAATTCGATTCAACCACGTTCACCACGAAAATAGCTTACCGAAAGGTAGGCTTTTTTTCGTGGTCATTGCGCGGGATACGAACCCGCTAGGTTGACAGCCCGCTCACCCGCAGCATAGTCTTGAAGCGCACCTGCCTAACAAAAAACTCCAGCCTTACGGCCGGAGTCCCACGCTGGTCGACGTATTTACAATACGCTTAATCATTCGATCGGAGCCAGCTTGTTGGGCAGTATGCAACGCATCTGCATTATCATTTTACAACAGCCCAATACGCACAACAAGTACAAACGTTATGGCATATCCAAGTGGTTGTGATGCGGGATGTCTTGCATGAGCTTCGAAAGGTTAAAGTTGTAGGCAGTAAAAGCCCTGTTCGCAAGAATATCACTGGCTTGTATCAGATAATGGTGCTTTGAGTCACAAAATTCAATTTTTACGGATACCGGTGCTTTAAATAATGGCGCATGGAACACGCCGTATTCAAAATTGTGTATACCATGGTTTAGCTCTTCGCTGATACTTTCTGACAAGGTATAGTAACCATCCGTAGATGTGTGTTGCTGGTCTATGTAAACGCGTAGCGCGGCAGCTCTAAATGGGTCCACGCTGCCAGCGGATATTAGTCGCTCTATTTCTATCTTTATAAGCCGTTTTAACACGTAATCTTTGTACCTATGCACCGAGAGCTTGTTTTCCAAAATACTTGGGTACACATTGTCGATATTTACCGCACAGTCCAGAGAGTTATAATTTTTCAATATTTCGAATAAAGATCGTTTGTGCTTTGCATTTAGCATTGCGGCTTTCAGCTCGTCGTCGGCACCAAGGCCTAGACCTGCCTTAATCTGTAACACCCTCTTTTTATATACATTTTTTGCGGTCAGTCTATCTTTATCATTAGTAAAAGAGTAGCCACCGTAGACGAAAAATTTCGACTTTTCACCTATAGTAAACACACCTGAATCATCGAGGTATAAAGATATAACCTGCACAGGTTCGTTTCTCATAAGTATGATTATAACAAAGGTAGACTGGCACCCCGATCACCCTTTTGTTGATAGAGGTGATTCAAATGCAGCTAAAACGCAGAGTGGGTGTGGTAATATCAGCTGCCGTGTTTTGAGTTAAAAAGCAAATCTACATCTTCACCATCTGCTACAGGACAACCCTCTACGAGCAGGGGAAGGTATAGTACCAAGTTTGGCAGTCGGTTTCGGTGTTTAACACGTTGCTGATTTATACAGCGGAAAAGATTACGAAAAACTGAATGGCCCGGTTAGTCCGTATGAGGCAACGCCCACGCAATAATAAACGAAGTTTTGCTAATATCTCAGAGAACTATTTGACAGAACTAAAATGATTAGTCACGAGGAAGCAATACCAAGAGTCAATTTTGGGGGATAGGGTTCGTAAGGGGGGGGAGCGTACAGTGGCTTGCTCCTATCGCCGTGCGACAATAAAGCAAATCGTCATCTAGAAGACATAGAATACTCTCGTGCCTTTCATACCAACTCGGTTCTACCTATTCATGCCAAAGCGCAAGCAGACGTGCTATAGTACTGCTTATGAGTAACAAAACTATCTCAAACGCATCCTTACTTAGACTAAACCAGGTTGGGCTGTGGCTACACCTGCTGCAGGGTGTTACGATGGTGGCGCTTGTTGCAGCGCTCGACACCAACAAATCGTATGACATCACCGTCAACTTCTTGTCATACGACGTTGCTAGCCAATCTTTACTGCCAGCAACCCAGCAACTGTTTAGTATTAATTTTGCGTGGTTGGTGGCCAGCTTTTTGTTCATGTCTGCGCTAGCACACGTTATTATTACAACCGTCTACCAGCCAACCTACTTGGCAAACTTGAAAAAAGGCATAAATAAGGCTCGCTGGTACGAATACAGTGTAAGCGCTAGCACCATGATGGTAGCCATTGCTTTGCTGAGTGGCATGAGCGACCTTGCCAGCCTGCTTATGCTATTTACGTTGGTTGCTGTTATGAACCTCCTGGGACTGGTCATGGAGGTCGTGAATCAAGGTAAAAACCGCCCGGAATGGCTGAGTTATGTAGTTGGTTGCATTGCTGGCATCGTACCCTGGATAGCCTTCGGTATATACGTGTGGGCCGCAAACATGTACAGCGAAAATGGAGTGCCCGGTTTTGTGTATGGCATTTACGCCAGTATCTTCTTGTTCTTTAACTGCTTCGCCATCAACATGTGGCTACAGTATAAGCGCATAGGCAAGTGGGCTAACTACCTGTACGGCGAAAAGGTATACATTGTACTAAGCCTGGTGGCCAAAAGTGCTCTGGCATGGCAAGTCTTTGGCGGTGTCTTCCAGCCGTAGCACGCAATAAGGATATCTTGGCCAATAGATTTCATACGCGTTCAAACTGCTTTGATGTAGCCCACGCGAGTCAAGAGCGAAGCGCTTGAGCTATGGTACCGATGACCTCTTCATAGCTACGCTGCGGGTAGCCGAGCTGACGGAGCTTAGCGGTCGAGAGCGTATTGTTCATGAGCCAGGCGGGTTCATCGCCATCGGGATGCAGCAGACCCCTGTCAAAACCGGCCTCCCGGGCTAAATCCATCCATAAATCGTAGTAGGTAGTCACGCGCTCCATACCCATATTCAGTATCAGCTGTTTGTCGGCTTCGTGCGACAGGTAGTGGTCGATTATGTCGCAGATGTCGTCGATAAGTATAAGCGTCACTTTCCGTTTCGAATCAAGGTGAATGTGTTTACCAGCCATGATGTCACGTAGTGCGTCAGGGAACTGCTTGGGACGATCGAAGCCAGGAGCAGGGAAGCCTATGTAGCGATGGCCTCTCGTAATGAGGTAGGGCAGGCCCGATACTCGCAAATACTCTTCCGAAATGACTTTTGACCTACCGTAATCACTTCGCGGTTTATATGGGTCAGTTTCTTCATACATACCATTCGGCCGACCACCATAAACCATCTCTGTACTAGTGTAGACAAATGGAATATTGCGCTCCCGCGCCAAATCGATCAAAGCTTTCGTAGAGTCAACATCTACCGTCAACACGTCAGCATTGCCGGCATCTCGGCCAATAGTCGCAGCTAAATGTACGACAGCATCTGGTTGAACATCATTGAAATATTGTTTAATTCGTTCTGTATCACTCAAATCAATAGAGAACTGTGCATTATTCCTTGAAACAGGGTAAATATCGTACTTCTTGCCATATAGTTCTATATATTTCGTGCCCGTAAAGCTACTCACTCCAGTCAATATAACCTTCTTCATGCAACGTATTGTAACAAATGCGGCATGGCTTACTATGCGGTAATCACCAACACACTATCGCCGCCACCCGGGCTAGTGATTGACTGGCCGCTAGCAGCCGTCACCGACTGCGTACCACCCATTTGAGTACCGGTAGTGGGGTCGTGCCAGCGCGCCGTGCCAGTTGTGCTCAGCCCACTGGCATTGAGCGTAAAGGTACGCTGGGTTGGCACATATGACACTATCAGCGACCCATTCGGTGCAGCTGCCGTATATATCTGCGACCGCCCAGAACCCTGATTACCTGTTACTAGCGCATTATTCGGTACTAACAGTTGCCAGTTATACTGCGACAGTATTTGGCCAGCATAGCCCGTCTCGTAAGCTGCGGTACGATCAAGCGCATTCGTGTCGATAACCCCTCCAGTGCTGTTGCCAATATTCCACGTTTCTATCGGACCTCCATAGGCTATACCGAGTGCTCCCGCTAAGGCAGTACCCCATACATTGTCTCGGTTTAGAGCAGGAGTAGTGTCTATTCCGCCAATTGCAGTATTTGGGTCATACGGCGGCTCTATACAGAATATCGGACGTGTTGGGCTTAGCGCATACCCAGCCTGGGTTTCTTGGTTAAGGTAGGGAGATGTATTGTCATTACGCTGGAATGCATTAAAATCCAACCACGTTTCACCCGAAGTTTGTGCATATGAATCCCATCGCGGATGATAGGTTTTAATATGCGCGGGGTCGGCTGCTTCAAGTGCATCGGCATAAGCTTTTATAGGGTTCCACACTTCATCTGCCTGCTCGTCACCACCGATGAAATACACAATATTATCAACATTTTTATATCGATTACCGACCATCGTGCCAAACGTCGCCATATCTCCATTTGACGGCGCAGAGCCACCAGCCCAACCGCCGTTATCGGCCATCCATATGCCGTTTAGAAAAATAATGACACCTTTTGAGGCGGCATGGGCAACAATTTCGTCAATACCATCGAAGTAGCTGCTATTCCACTGCGTGATGTCTCCGCCTATGAACGCCGTACCGCGTGGTCCTGACTGCGTCCGGCTGAAAGCAACGATGTTTGTAAGTATGGCATTGTAACCCTGCGAACTACGAATATCGATATACTGTTTTGCATCAGCTAAAGATACACCGACCATGAGTGTCCAGCACGTATCAGCCACTACTAAAAATGGCTCGCCGCTCTGATTCTGAAAATAGCGCCCATTGCCGCTGACAGACAGCCGTAATCCGCCGCCAGCACCACCACTAGATTGTCCAGCACGCCACATTCTTCGTGCCATTGTACTCATGTTTTAACTATAGCACAGTACCCGCCAGGCTTCATGAGCATGGCAGCAAGCCTCGCTCATAATAGAAAAACTTCGAAAAATGCTCAGGGTTCGTTATACTATAGGAAACGTTAGCGCTATGCAGAATTACTTTATTATCGGTGGTGGGGTAGTAGCTTTGTCGCTGAGCGGTGTGTTGCTCTGGCAGCTTTCTAAGCGCCGCTTTGCGCGTAAAGATTCGGCCAATAAAACCAAGCTCGCTAGCTCTCTTCGGAGCGAGAAGGTTAAATCAGATATAATCCTTGGCGCCATACAAGACGGCGTCATCCTGATAGATGAACAGCAGGTTATCCAACACTTCAACCAAGGAGCAGCCAATATAACCGGCTGGAGTCGGCAGGAAGCAGAGAATCTTGACTGGCACTCAGTGCTGAAATTCACCAATGCAAAAGGCGAACCTATGGCACCAGAAGAAACGCCGCTTGCCAAAGCCTTTGCGAGCGGCCAACAAATTCATGACAACTCCGTAACTCTACAGACCAAATCGGGAACCTCTATCGCAAGTAATTTCAGCGTCTCACCCCTATTAGACGCCGATAAAAAAACGACTGGCCTCGTAGCAATTTTTCGCGACGTAAGCCAGGAGCGAGGCGAAGAAGACCGCAGAGCTGAGTTTATAAGTACCGCTAGCCATGAGATGCGCACCCCCGTTGCCGCTATAGAAGGATACCTAAGCCTCGCACTCAATAGCAAAGTGTCGACTATCGATAACCGCGCTCGCGACTATCTTGAAAAAGCCCATGCCAGTACAAAACATCTCGGTCAGCTTTTCCAAGATCTGCTTACTAGCGCCAAGGCAGAAGATGGACGCCTCACAAACCACCCGAAAGTAACCGAAATGGGTACGTTCCTCGAGCAATTAGCCCAAGACCTACGGTTTTCTGCCGAAAAGAAGGGTTTGTTCATGGAGTTTCTTTTCGGCAATTCAGAAATAAAAGACGCGAGTGGTGGCGGTGGCACTGCCATGGATATGAACAAAATAGTGCGTCCGTTGTATTACGTGCAGGTCGATCCAGATCGCGTACGAGAAGTAATTACTAATATCTTTGACAATGCCTGTAAATATACAGAACAAGGAAAAGTTAGCCTGGGCCTCACTGGTAATGAGGGAGTAGTGCAGGTATATGTACGCGATACTGGTCCAGGTATACCCGGGGAAGACATACCGCATCTGTTTCAGAAATTTTATCGAGTTGATAATAGCGCGACACGTACCGTAGGCGGAACTGGTCTAGGGCTATTCATTTGCCGTAAAATAATCGAACTATATCAAGGACGTATTTGGGTTGAAAGTGAAATAGGCAAGGGCAGCACATTTTACATCAACTTGCCGCGCCTCAGTTCACAAAAAGCAGAACAAATGATGGCAACCGAAGCGAGCACGACCCTTAGCCCCACAGCTCAAACACCGACCGCACCATAGGTATCATCTTGTGAAGTGGCGTGATATACTGGCACATATAAACATAAGCGTATAGAGGTCATACGGTGGCAAAGTTACTCCTGGTCGAAGACGACAATAACCTACGAGAAATTTATCAGGCGCGTCTGGCAGCTGAAGGCTACGATATAGTAGCCGCGCAAAACGGCGAAGAGGCCTTGGTCGTCGCCAAACAGCAACATCCAGATCTCATTATTTCCGATGTGATGATGCCCCGAATAAGTGGTTTTGAAATGCTTGATATTTTGCGAAATACACCGGAACTACGCGACACAAAGGTGATCATGTTAACTGCGCTTGGTCAAGCCGAGGATCAGGCGAGAGCCGGTAAGCTTGGTGCCGATAAATATCTCGTAAAATCACAGGTTACCCTTGAAGACATTGTAAAATGCGCTGAAGATCTCATAAACGGTACATCAGCCCCAGCGCCCACACCCCCTCCTGCAGAGCCAGCTGAGCCACAAATCGCACCAGCGACCATCACTCCTGTTATACCTGTTACTACGACTGCTCCCAGTACTAGCGCCCCGACTGGCGTAACGGCAACCCCCGAGACATTGCCGACACCAGCACCAACTGTCGACCCGATACCTCCAACTCCTGCACCCAATGCCGTCCCCCTCGTGCCAGGGCCAACACCTGCGCCTGACGACATGGCTCCTGCCGCAGCTCCAATCGTTTCAGTACCAGATCCAGACCCACTAGTGCAAGCATCCGCCGGCCCAGCAATCGTGACACATAGCGCCCCTATGATGACAGAGGATCCGCAGGCCGCTCAGACGCCAACCGCATCCGACAATACCATACCAGGAGTCAGTGAGAATGTTACAGATAGCAGTATGTCGACTACAGTTACGCCAGCCGTGCCCCAAACGACGGAAGCTTATTCCTCGGCCCAGACAGATGATACGACACCGACTACTAATGAGATACCTATCGTGCCGCAGACAATGGCAAACGAAGAGGCCGTGATCGAGTCACAAATTGAAGCTTTTGCCGGCCAGCAAGTTAGCCCGCTCTTTCCTGAAGCGACCGCACCTGAAACCGCTGCACCACCAGAAAGTCCTACCGCTTCAAACCAAGCCATTATAGACAACGTCGTAAACGAACTGCATGCTGCCGCAGACACACCACCAGCGCCCCTACTACCACCTAGCCAGCAAGTGGTTCCCGGCGAAACTCAACCCGTGCAAGCTGCTAGCTCAGGGGAATCAGACCAGCCAACATCCACCCCTGTAGAAAATACTGCTAATGTAGCGCCTAATACACCTGAACAAGCGCCCGAACCCGTGGTGCCATCAACCCTGGAAACAACTTCTGCTACTATGCCCGCATCTGTTGTGATTACACCAACTCAGCAGACCGAGAATGACCAGGTCGAGGTTGCTGGCAAAAAAGTGATTAAACCAATTAACGATATATCACACGGGCCAGACCTCAATGATTTACTCGCCAAAGAAGCTGCTAAAGAGACGGCTGCCATTGCGAATGGCGCCGCACCAGTCACAGTAGGCAATGTGACCCCTCAATCAAACGAACCCAGCAAACTTGACCCAAACAGTATCGCACTATAATTGCGTCACCTAACTCCTTAGCACAGAAGTGTTAGCCGATTGGCTTCAGGCCAAAATGCTACCTTATCCCGAACTCGACAAAACCACCCCAGATATTAGTCAGTGCTCTGAAGGTGCCAAGCAAGCGAAAGCACAGCCTCCCAAGGGTGGGGAGTTCATTAAACTGGATTACTCCAGTTTAATGAGCGAGGCGGGCGGGCATCTGTAGAGCTCGACAGTTGTGTCGAGCTCGGGTTACTATAGCTAATATGCGTCTCAACAAATACATTGCCGCAGCTAGTGAACTAAGCCGGCGAGCCGCCGACGTAGCGATTGCCGAGGGGCGAGTAACGATAAACGGCAAAATTGCCAGTATAGGATCCCCGGCTGAACTCACCGATGTTATTAGCCTCGATGGGGTGAAACTAGTTTTTCGGCAAACACACACAACTATCATACTGCATAAGCCGGTAGGCTACGTCTGCTCCAGGGATGGGCAGGGAAGCCTGACGGTCTATGACCTCTTGCCGCCAGAGCTTCATCTACTTAACCCAGTTGGCAGGCTGGACAAAGATTCTTCAGGTTTACTGCTGATGACCGACGATGGCGATCTCGCCAACAAGCTTACACACCCCCGATATGCCAAAACAAAGGTATACGAAATAACACTCGACAAACCCCTCCAGCCACTTCACCAGCAAATTATCTCCGACCACGGCATCTTGCTCGAAGACGGCTTGAGCCGTTTTTCCATTCAAAAATTAGAGTCAAGAGTCATGAGACATGAGTCAAGAGAGGAGGATACACCGCTGCGCGGCAATAAAAATGTCCGGCAAAAGCCGGACACAATTTCCACTCATGACTCTTATCTCTTGCCTCATGACTCTCATGCGTACGAAGTACGCATGCAAGAAGGCCGCAACCGCCAAATCCGCCGCACCTTTGCCGCCCTCGGCTACACCGTCACCACCCTCCATCGCACCCACTTCGGCCCGCATACGTTAGATGATCTGCAAGCTGGGCAGTGGAAAAAGGTTGCGTAACCTACACTATAGCCCCGCCCATCAATACTATACTGGCCTTCCTATGAGTTTTACGACCGAAGAAAAACAAGAGCTGCTTTCACTTATAATCGAAGGTGTCGAAACCGTTACCGGCCCAAAGTTTGACGCACTTGAGTCGGACGTCGCGACATTAAAGTCAGACATGCTTGAGGTAAAGACTCAGCTAAGAGAATTAAGCCAACGGAGTCTCCGGGCTTGAAGACAGTGTTGGCAGTATAGATGGTCATCTGCAGGCGGTCGAAAACGACGTCAAAGAAATCTATGACATGCTTGCGCTCAAGCCAGTTTCTGCCTTCGGCAGTCGCGCCTACACCAAACTATCCAATAGCCAAAAGCTCTTGGAACTCCACAAAGAAGTCCGCCACCTCGCCTCCCTAGAAGGCGTCACCCTCCCGTAAGACAGCACAGCACGATGAGCAAGCGGTAAGCTGTATATGCTCGAGTATGCACCCTAGCGGCTAGACATAAAAACTTGTGTAACTACACCGGGCAAGTTCATATCCACAGTCGCATACTTCTTTGAGCCTTGCGGCAGGTTTGCCGGGTCAACACCATACGGGACGATCGTGCCGCATACTCGCTCAGGGCTAATACTCTCCGCTGGTGCATACGAAAATTCTCCCATAACACTTACGGGCTCACCCCCTAGATACCCCGTCGTAACTGCCCGCGCAGTTGTTACAGAAACCACCTTACCACCCGCAGGACAGCCCCCGTCAAGCAACTCGACCGAATCAGGATACGTTTGCTCGCACCCTGCAAGTGCGACTAAACCAACCGCACCGAATGCCAATAAAACCCAGGGCTGGCGACCACCTTCAAAACTATTGCTACAACACATATACGAGAATTATACATTTATTCATCAAACCTTTATATCTGAGCACCCGCCTAATAAGTCAGGTATGAGAGACTAGACACGTACACTTTGATGCCGCAGCGTCATTTGCACAGCCACATCATCAACCCTTGATATGTACGGCACAACCTGCACAATTCCGTGAGCTACTACCTCTGGGCCTTCTGCTATCACTCCCTTCAATGCAAAATATGCAATTGCTGCTTCAAAAGGATCTTCGATGTTTGATCTCGGGCGAGCGGGGTTATGCATACCGAATAAAGTCGTAGGGTCAAGACTAGCGTCTGCGAGTTCGCGAGGTGAAGTTGGCGTAACAGTCAAGCTCGTCAATCGACCGCTCGGCACACCGGTGCGCACGGGGCGAAACAACGCCCCATTATCAAGATAGACTGTATCGTACAAACCACGCAAGCCCATTGCTACACTTGCAATTTTCCTGCTTAATGGTGCTTGTAGGCCGACCGCAACAAGACCCTAATAAAAACCTAAGATCACTCTCGCTACACCATCAGATACCTCGCGCCACGGAGAACTCGATTCGTAATAAATAGGAGCAACGCTTAGGCCCTTCTTGTCTATGCCCTTTGCGTCCGGCACAACAACTTTCTGCGGCGTAAATAGTTCGCTGGGCAGATTAGCCACGCCAGGCATCGACATATAGTGTGCTGGTGCGTTGGCACCAGCACGTTGATCAAGAACAACACTCATCGGCGTCCATACTAACGCTTTAGCTTCAACCAGTCAAGACGCTATCGCTACTGGGTTCAGTCAACTAACACGGAACAAGCGTAAACCGTAGGAATGCAGTAGGGCTTACAAACAACTCAGGCTGGTTGGTTCGGGCCATCCATTCTTAGAAGTCATCGAGTCGTCGGGTCAGTAAGCGACCACCGTACACCTTCCGCATATGCCGCTTGGCCACACTCCAGATATTCTTGGCATGGTTGGTATCTGAGTAGTCTCCCTTGGAGTGGTTATGGCTTTCGTGCTGGTAACCTAGGAGTGGTAAATCGTCGTAACCCCACCACTTGTCGGTGACCACGAGGCTGCCGGGTTTGACGCTGTATTGAATGAATTGCTCCAGAACATCCTGGGCTCGCCCGGCATGAGAGATACCTGTAATCCGCAGTGCCTTTCTGCCGGTGTCTGGATCAACCGCTCCGGTGACTACCAGTTGCGCCTGTTTGCTACGTCGCTTCCCGATGTAGCTTTCGTCAGCCTTGACGACTGCCTCAAGCAATGGCAGCGTGTCCAGTAGATGCGCCCGAAAGTGGTCGCACCAACAGTAGCGGCCTTTGTACCGCTCGGACAAGTTCTGGCCGCAGGACGGGCAGCAGACAGCGTCACCGAAGACCAGCCGGTTGAGGATCTGTCAGCATTTCTTGTTACTGGCAAAGTTTGGTATTTTAAGCATTGGAACATATTCTCTTTACTTGTTAGTTCGCACTTACAAGTTTACGGGATGTTCCGTTTAGTTTAGAGAACCCCGATGACGGTGCCTACCCTAACGAATCTTATACGGGGATTACGAATAAGCGTGTATAAGACTTCAACACCTTCATCGTATTGCGCCCCTATACTGCCGAGTGCCGCGAATTCTTGCAGGTCTACGTTACGAATAACTGCATCGTATAACCCATAACTATTATGAACGTTCCGCACTACTCTACTTGTTTCTGCAGTCTGACCTCGCAAATGATTTTTCATCCAACCTACCACTCCACCATATGGGCTACTTATTTTGCGTGAGTCCATAACCCTCTTCTGCTGGTACGAATTAAGCATAACTGTGAACATGCCTATCTCACGCTCTGAGCCCGCATCCCAACTAGCCGGACCACACGGGTAGTTGTATAGCCTTGGCCCGACCCCCATGCATTGACGCTTGAACTGCTGCGCAGAATCGGGCAGATAATGCAATATTGTAAGGGGAGTGTATGTATGTTCATCATCTTGATCTAAAGCCCATTCGGCACCAATTGCTGCAGCGCCAAGTATAGTAAGTTTTTCCTTTTGCTTTCGACAAATAAAGCCGAAATTCGGGTCATATGTAAAATTTTGAATGTTAAACCCTGAATTAAACTCAACTCCTCGTAATAACACGGATGGAACGCTATTCTTTCTCTGAGCCACAAAACCTCCCGTGCTAATTAGAGCCTATCATACCTTGCAGTCTACCATGCATACGCTAACCCATACCGTGTCATCATGGATGAGAGAACGCAAATAAAACCTGAACACTATATAAAAGCACTCCGCTATTTTGTCAAGCAAAACAGAGGTGCTATACTTGTAGGTAATGAGTAAAAAATTACCGATTGTGGCGATTGTTGGACGAGCCAATGTGGGCAAAAGCAGCCTGTTTAATGCCATTTTGCAGCGGCGCGAAGCGATTGTAGCGCAAGAAGCTGGCACCACTCGCGACAGCGTCTGGGCAAAAGCTAGCTGGGTTAGCGAAGCTGTAACTCCCGGGCAAACCCGAGCACAGCGAGGGCAGCCATCCGAAAGGATGGCTGGGGGAGTGGAGGCTACTCTAGAGCGCAGCGATGAGAGTACCTCAAGAGGGGCGAGCCCCTCTTCAAAAAATGAAATCGTGGCTAACAGAGTGCGCTATGATTCTCCAACCAAAAATCGGTACGATTTTTGGTTGGTAGACACCGCAGGTATGAAATCCGCCGAAGATGAGTTCGAGTTTACCATTCAAGAGCAAATCGCCCAAGCCGCTGACAGCGCCGACATCATCTGGGTCGTTGTAGAGGCAAATGCGTCTATAACCGAAGAAGACCGCCGCATCGCCCGCATCGCGCTTAAAACTGGCAAACCGGTTTTCCTAATCATCAATAAAGTAGACCGGGCTCGGGGGCACGACCTTGAGGGCTTTGACCGCCTCGGTATAAAACCCATCTTCCCGACCAGCACCACACAGAACAGAGGAATATCCGACCTGCTCGATGCCTTGGTGCGTCAGATCCCGCAGGCAACGCTAGAAGAAGATTGCAACCGTATACGCCTCGCGCTCTTAGGTCGCCCTAATGTAGGCAAAAGCGCGTTGTTTAACACGCTGGCTAAAAAGCAGCAGGCCATCGTCGCCGACAGGGCGGGTACCACGCGCGATGTCAACCGTACGACCATAAAATATCAGGGGTGCGAAATAGAGCTGATGGACACCGCTGGCATCCGACGTAGCGGCAAAATCGGGCAGGGCATAGAGCACTTCAGCGTCATCCGAAGCCTTGCCGCCATCGAACAAGCCGATGTATGCCTGTTACTCATGGACGTCAACGAGCTCAACACCGGTCTCGACCAGAAAATCGCCGGTATGATCGAAGAAGCAGGCAAAGGGCTAATTATAATCGTATCGAAATGGGATAGTGTCGAAGGAAAAACGGCGTATACCCGCGACGCGCTTGCACCACAGATAGCCGAAGCGTTCAACTTCGTACCATGGGCACCGCTAATTTTTACCAGCAGTGTGACTGGTCAGAATGTAGCCAAAATTTTCGACCTCGTATTGCAGGTGTTTGATCATCGTAAAACCCGCATCAGTACAAGCAGGCTCAATGAGTGGCTCAACAAAGTCATTTCCAAACACCCGCCAGCCGGCCTCAAAAACCGCGCACCAAAATTGAATTATATGGTCCAAGAAGATGACAATCCAACCCCAGCTTTCAAAATTTTCGGCGCACACACCAAATTCCTCCACTGGAGTTATAAGCGGTATATGGAGCGCGAACTCCGGCAAGAATTTAACTTCGATGGCACAGCAGTGCAGCTGTGGTTCATAGAGAAGAGTGGTCGCCACGCCCATGGCAATAGCCCCACCAAACCCGAGCGTAGTGCGACCCAGCGCAAAATCGTGCGAAACAAGCGCCGCGCTGGTAAACTATAGGCATGGGAAAATTAGAGTCAAGAGACAAGAGTCAAGAGACAAGAGGGGAAACTGAGCCGCTACGCGGCGATAAAATAGTCCGGCAGCTGCCGGACGAAATTTCCATTCCCAATTCCCAATTCATAATTCATAATTCTGCGACCGGAGATCGCCCCTAATGGCACTTTTCGTCAAACGCCCCGAATTAGGTTCTCGCCTCAGCTTCAGCACATACGGCATGAACAAGACGCTGCTTATCGTCGGCCTAGGTAACCCCGGCAAAGAGTACGATGGTACTCGTCACAACATCGGTTTTCTCTGCATCGACGAGTTTGCCCGTAAAAACGACTTTGAATCCTGGGTGAACAAAACAGATATGAAATGTGCCACCGCGACGAAAACCATCGGAGATACGCGCGTCATCTTGTGCAAACCGCAAACCTTCATGAACCTCAGCGGGGAAGCAGTGCAAGCCATAGCCCACTTCTATAAAATTCAAACCGACAACATTATCGTGGTCCATGATGAGATAGATATTGACTTCGGCCAAATCCGGCTGCGCCGTGGTGGTAGCAGCGCCGGTCACAACGGTATAAAATCAGTTACAAAACAGCTCGGCAGCGAAGAGTACGGCCGCGTACGCGTAGGTATCGGCCCCAAGAAGCCAGCCCAAATGGATTCAGCCGATTTCGTGCTTCAGAAATTTAGCGTTAAAGAGCAGGAGAGCTTGGCTAAGCTGACCCGCGAAGTAAGCGCCGCATTGAGCGAATACGCCTACGGCGCCCCCGTTACCGCCGAAACCCGCAGCTTCTTATAAAAACCGCCTTCTGATGTGCCCTGTTCCGCAGGCACCGGTGCGAAGCGCCGGCGCCCAGCCGATTCGAAGAGAGAGTGAGAACAGTCTGTGACTGTTCCTTAGGGCGATCTGCCGGTTCAGCTATGCTGAAATACGCGCAGTCGCGGGCCTGCCGGAGGTAGGTGGGCGGGGGTGAAGCGGGCGCATAAGCGAGCCACGTAAGTGGCGAAGCGATGCCCTGAGGAGGTGAGACTAATCTAGAATTTTTGCAAGTATACATAAAAAGCCTGTAGAGGGGGTGGGCACCGCTACAGGCTTTTTATGGAGGCGACCGAGGTCGCCTCCCTCCACCCTTCAACCCACCCACAGAGAATGAAGCATCGTGCATCTATGGCTTAGGCGATGACGTGCCCTCTGGCCGCAAAGCGATCAGAAATCGTCCAGATTCATTGGTTTTTCTGGGGTTCACACAAAGCCAAAGACTTTTGTGTGATCCTAGTTAAAGGGGTTAGTATGTTTTAGAACGCTTCCAGCTTTGCTGGAGACGCCAAGAGAAAAGTGGAGGGTAACAACTTTTGGAACGGTCTTACGACCGCTATGGCACGTTCTAAAACAATCTAACAAATTGTTAGAATGGGGATATAAGGTACTTAAAACGGTGATAACCGCTTACGAATTGCAATTTTAGCAAAAACATGAGATATTGTCAATACTTTTTCATGATTTCGTATGAAAGTAAAAAAGATTACATTAGACGATAATGCTTACCCTTCGGTACTGCGCACCATTGCTACGCCACCGAAGCAATTGTATTACCTTGGCCTTGATCCTGAGGAATGGCTGGCACGGCCGCGTGTAGCCATTGTGGGCAGCCGAGGGGTTACCCCCTATGGGCGTTCCGTTGCCGAATTGCTGGCATCGCAGTTAGCAGAACGTGGCATATCCATAGTAAGCGGCTTAGCCCTTGGTGTTGATGCCATTGCACATGAGGCTGCCGTGCGGAGCGGGCAAGGCCCGCATCTCGCTGTACTAGCCAACGGTCTTGATGAAATATATCCAGCAAGTAACACAATACTCGCTCAGCGGCTACTGGAGCAGGGTGGGGCAATCATTTCTGAGTATCCAGTCGGAACTCCCAGTTTTAAGCAAAACTTCGTAGCACGCAATCGCATAGTTGCCGGGCTTTCCCAGGCACTGCTTATCATCGAAGCAAGTGATAAAAGCGGTACGTTACACACGGCCCGTTTTGCTCTTGAACAGGGGAGAGATGTGATGGTAGTACCTGGCAACATAACCAGCCCCCACAGTGTCGGCTGCAATAACCTCATTAAAGCCGGAGCAACGCCCGTTACCTGTGTAGAGGATATACTGCATATCATTGGCGCCGAAAATCTCAATCGTACCGCCTACGTACACAAGGGTGAAAATGCTGATGAGCAGGCAATACTAGACCTACTGTACAATGGAGTCAGCGATGGGTACCAGCTACTCATCCAAACCAATCTTTCCGCAGACATATATACTCAAACGCTGACCATGCTTGAACTCTCAGGCAAAATCCACCCCCTTGGAAATAACCATTGGGCTCCGAATTAATGTAGTAGGTCTTTAATCATTCATCATTTTCAATCAATTCTCCAATCCCAATTCACTATTGTCTCTTTTCTAATCTTAGATTCCATCCGACGCCTGCCGCTTGAACCGGATCATAGGGCTAGGATGCCCAAGAGGGGAACGGAAATAACAATGTGCGAAGGTCGAATATGCTCAGATGCTTCAAGCATAGATGAAAATCGCTATTGACGAAACCTACCTTGCCGCGCTATGCTTGGTCGCTAGCTATATTTCGTAAAGTGTTTATACTGGTATAAAGTTTATGGCAAAAAACCTGGTCATAGTAGAGAGCCCAGCAAAAGCAAAAACTATCGAGAAGTATCTCGGTAGCGATTTTCATGTGCTGAGCAGCATCGGCCACATCCGTGCAATCCCTAAAAAAACCAAAGATGGCACTCCACCAGTTGACGTCAAAAACAATTTTGCCACCGTGTACGAAGTTGACCCGGAGAAAAAAAAGGTTATTGCCGAATTAAAAAAAGCCGTCAAAGCTGCTAGTACTGTATGGCTCGCAACCGACGAAGACCGCGAAGGGGAGGCTATCGCCTGGCACTTATGCGAAGTACTGGGTCTTGACTCCGCCAAGACAAACCGCATTGTTTTCCATGAAATCACCAAAGATGCCATCACAAAAGCCATACAGCAACCTCGCACCGTCGATATGCACCTGGTCCAAGCCCAGCAGGCGCGCCAGATTCTCGACCGTATTGTCGGTTTCGAGTTAAGCCCGGTAGTCTGGCAAAAAGTACCCGGCGGGAAAAGTGCAGGCCGAGTGCAGAGTCCGGCCGTACGGCTTCTCGTCGAGAGAGAGCGAGAAATAACAGCATTTGCTGGTTCGTCACAGTTCAGAGTAATCGCTCAGTTAACTCATGACCAAGATACATTTGAGGCTGAACTGCCTCACCGTTTTAGCACTGAAGCTGAAGCTCACAACTTCCTGGGCAGCCTCGCAGATGCCTCATTCCGCGTCTCGGATGTGTCCACGACCCCTGGAACCCGCAACCCGGGAGCGCCATTTACGACCAGTACACTACAACAAGAAGCCAATGCCAAACTAGGGTTTGGGTCACGAGCCACTATGACAGCCGCCCAAAAGCTGTATCAGGCGGGCAAGATTACCTATATGCGTACCGACTCAGTTAACCTCAGCCAGCAAGCCATCGCAGCAGCCGCTAGCTACATATCACGGCAATTCGGCGCAGAGTATTCGGTGGCGCGAACATTTAAAACGAAGTCAGCAAGCGCACAAGAAGCTCATGAAGCGATCCGCCCGACCGATATCAGTGTAGAAGTCGCCAGCAATGATTCTTATGACCAAAAGCTCTACGATCTCATCCGTCGTCGCACGTTAGCCAGTCAGATGGCTCCGGCGCGACTCGAAAAAACTAAGATTACCATCCAGATTGATGCCTCACGCCCTACGTCAAAAGCGCTCACTCTTGAGTCAAAGGGTGAAGTTATTACCTTTGATGGCTTCATGCGAGTGTATGGTCGTGGCAAGGAAGACACTATTCTACCTAAAGTCGCTACCGGTGATCAACTGTCACTCAAAGCCGCCCAATCCCGTCAAATGTTCGCAAGACCACCAGCTCGATACACCGAAGGTAGCTTGGTAAAAAAATTAGAGGAGCTTGGGATAGGCCGGCCGAGTACATATGCAACCATAATCAACACCATCCAGACGCGAGGATACGCAGAAAAGGGTGATTCCGAAGGTACTCCCCGAGACATTATTGAGCTTACGCTGCAATTGCCAGCCGGTGATGTAGCACGGCAAGTTGTGCAGGAAAACACCGGCGCAACCAAAGGCAAGCTCGTAGCGACAGCCAGCGGCCAGCTTATCGCCGACTTTTTGACAGAGCATTTTGAACCGGTTATCGACTACGGTTTTACCGCCAGTGTCGAGGAACATTTTGATGATATTGCCGATGCCAAGCTGGAGCGAAACACCATGTTACGCAGCTTTTACGAGCCCTTCCACCAGCTGGTAGATAAAAGTAGCTCTATCGATCGTGCAAGTGTCGCCCAAGCTAGGGAAGTCGGTATCGACCCCAAGACAGGAAAGACAATCTACGCTCGCTTCGGGCGGTTTGGTCCGCTCCTACAATTGGGTGATAGCAAGTCCAAAGACGATAAACCAACGTTCGCACCCATGCCCAAGGGTGCCAGCATCGAGACCGTAACACTAGAACAGGCCCTCCGGGCATTTGAGCTGCCTAGGTTGGTCGGTCAAACTGAAGACGGGCAGGATATCAGAGCAAACGTCGGTCGTTTTGGCCCTTACATCCAAATAGGGAAGCTCTTCGTGAGCATAAAACCACACGATCCACACGACATCGACCTCCTTACGGCGCGAGAATTGTATACCGCAAAACTACAAGCAGATGCCGAAAAGAATATAGCGGACTTCGGTGATGGCGTTAAAGTATTGAACGGTCGATGGGGGCCATACATCACCGATGGCAAGAAGAATGCCAAGATCGATAAGCAAACTGACCCTCGAAGCATTTCACATGAACAAGCGCTCAAGCTCTTAGCTGAAGCGTCTGAGAGCAAGCGCCGACCACCGTTCCGCCGCAAGCGATCATCGTAATATCATGTGTAATTAACCTCTGTTAGGACTTGCGCAAAATGGTGCAATCTGGGATGAAAAAAGGGCTCCGGAGCGGCCGTATTGAGGAACAGCGAAATGAGGGGGCAGAGTTTTTCGCCCGGAATGTGCCGTTCCCGCGCAAGAACTACTCTGTTTTATCTGGGATTAATACTTAACAGGGAAGTCTTTCGCGCCATCTTCTATATACTAGAGGCATCGCACTAAAAACTAACTTTGTCCACAGGCAAAACATGAGCTCGTTAACTTTTACAACATACTGTGTGTAGTAGAGTCAATTTTTATGCTACAATAAACTTGTTAGTGCACATTACTAGACGAGTGCAAAAAGTGGTGGGAGAGTAAGTACGACCTTACGAAGCATGTGTGTATAAAATTGTGTTGACTTTGTAAACTAAAAGTTTTATAGTAGAGGTAATTATGACAGATAAATCAGCCGTACTCAATACTGAAGCGATTGTTCAAGACATCCTCAGTAGCATAGACCGCGAACGTGAGCGCGAAATCATCGCACGCCGGTACGGCTTATTTGACCGCAAGGAAACCCTCGAACAAATTGGCGAGCTTCTTGGCATTACTCGAGAGCGTGTCCGACAGCTAGAAAAATCGGTCATGACCAAGCTTCGAACTATGGGCGTCGAGCTTCCACACATCACCGACGCCGAAGCTGCCATCATAGACACACTTACAACCATTGGCGAAACCGCCCGCATTACGGCGCTTGCAGCTAAACTGACCGCTGAAAATACTCGTACCGACCAATCCCGTCTCGCATTCCTCACTGAATTGTGCCCTCAAATTTCCGTCATTTCAGAAGACGATAGCTTCTTCCAGTCAGCAGGAAGCAGCAAAGTACACGATAGCGCAAGCATCAAAAAAGAAGTTGCCAAGATAGTCGACGCCGTTAAAAAGGCAGGGCAGCCACTCAGCACTAAGGAGCTGACAAAACTTGCCGGTACGCCTTCAGAAGTGTATACAACTGCACTCGCCAGTATCAGCAAGCAGCTCGCTACGCTCAATGGTCGCTGGGGCCTTGTCAAGTGGCCTACGGTCAATCCAAAGAATATCCGAGATAAAATCTACGTTATCCTGAGCGAACGCAAACAGCACATGCATTTCAATGAAATCGCCGAGTCTATCAAAGCAAGCGACTTCAAGAGAAAAGATGTTACTACCCAGGCCATCCATAATGAGCTTATAAAAGACAAGCGTTTCGTACTTATCGGCCGAGGTATCTATGCACTTAAAGAATGGGGCTACGAAAAAGGCACTGTCGCCGACATTATCTCCGAAGTTCTGCGTGAAGCCAAAGAGCCTTTGCACCGCGACGAAATCGTCCAGCGCGTCTTAAAGAGCCGTTTCGTCAAAGAAACCACCATCCTCCTAAACCTCCAGAGCAAACCCCAGTTTAAACGCGTCGCCAAAGCCACCTACGAACTCAGCGAGTAGCCTCCGCTAAGGGACGGCTTGCAGATGGTAAAATCGACGACCGCAGATACTGCAAGAGGCCCGAACCGCGATAGTAATATTGCAGAAATATACAGCGTATTATCTGCATTACTCGTTGCTGGTTCTATAATCGACCCACCCACGGATGATAGCCTAGATGACAGCCTCAGAGTAAACATACCGGCTGCAGGCACCGAAACGCCACTGGTAGCCAACACCGAACTAACTCTACTTGTAAACCCGTCCCGTGGAGCTGGACCAGTCGAGAAAACCATATATGACACACGAGCATGCAGGCTAGGTAGGGCAGTTTTGACGGTATCGCTCGGCGAGACCGACCTGTACCTTACGCCAAGCTCGATACTTAATAGCTCAGAAAATACAATCCCATATATAGGGCTCCTCATTGCGCTTGGGCTATACGACAAACCAAATGCTCAAGATGCTATCGCAGATCTACCCGAAGACGCGCTCATACTTGGCGGAGAGGGACTGCATGTAGTCGACTTAACACAACGCAGCACTGAAACAGATACACCTCTTAGTGGCTTAGTGGAGATGCTGCAAGAGATAGCACGAAGACAAAGCGGTTTATCAGCCTACGGTTTTTTTAGTAATCGGCTTAAAAACAGCACCCCAGAAGGGGAACCCCTCGAAAACCAAGACGCACTTCGTGGCACGATCGATCTCACCCCAGGTTCAAATAGAAAAGCAGAATTTTCTACATATTTTGCAGGAGCTCAAACTAAAGAAAATTAAAATTTGCCTATAGTAGACCATCACGCCGCGTTACATAAAGACACGCAAGCAGTTATAGATGTAGCTTTCACGCCAGTGGACAGATGCAGGGTAAGCAGCCTAACTATAGCCATGCCAGACGCAATCAATTTCAATGGCTTTTTGGGGACATTATTAGCTAAAAGCTATCAAGATGGAGAAAGTATTGAGGCAGATATGCGGGAACTTTCCATTACCGAAAATCCCTCCCCAGTAATCGCCTGCAGCTTCGGCAGCGAAAGGCTGGATCGTACAGTAATCGGAACGTCGCTTGCATCTATTGCTTCTCAGCTTGCTAGAATCGGCTACGGTGAAGACTCCTCAGACGATAGCAAAGCTTCGAAGGCTGCAATCGCCACCCTAGAAAACCTAGAATTGCTTATGCGCGCAATCATCATCTCCACGCAAGAAGAGACCGACGCCACCTCTGTAAAGCCCTAGCACGACCTCTGTTCCACCTCTGTTGCAACGCGACGTCATACATATCAAGGCGCACACATTCTAGACAAAATGCGAACACTGAAACTACGTGTGCCCATAAAACATAAAGAAGATGCAAAACGAAGTATGATCATACAAGTCTCGAAAAAGGGCGGACATGCTTTGTAATCACACATTGAATAACCAGGCAACCTTAAACCGAGCCGGGAAGTTCGGGTAAGTGAATGGAAAACGAACAGTGTGTATATGTCGCACAATGTATATTTTGCGTCGTTACAAAATACTTACGGGCCTTTTTCCCAATACCTCCCTTATGGGGAAGTATATGCCGGGCAGGCCTTTTTGCGTTTTATTATGCTGCTACGTTTGCAGATTTTATGCTCTCATAACAGCTTCGGTAGCTCCATGTCTGCGTCTTTAGAATCGGCTATGCCGCTATACGCCTAGTGTTTGCTTTTTTTAGCAAACACTAGTTTCGTATAGTATTTTTGACTTTTCCACAGTTTCATCGTGAAAACATTTGCTTTTTCACGCGATTTACTTTTTTATATGCCTTTCCCCTCTCTGTACCCTACTGCTCTTATTTTATTTGACTTTTGGTTGTTATTGTATGATTCTATTGTTTTTTAATTAAAACTCACATTTAAATACGAACATTTTACGAACTCGAGTGGGGCAGCAATAGGGGGAATACTCCGTACAATCTCAATTCCCCTGTATCCAATGACTGGCAAGGCGAAATGATAAAGGAGAGATTACTTGTAGTAAGCCCTGCCCAGCACACGCATATCCAGGTATTGTTTAGGCTCATTTGCGCCTAGCTGCCGGAGAGTGGCAATCGCTCCCCCGCTCTGTTGCATAACATCTGCTTGCAGATTAAATCGAATTAAGTATGGCTTGCCGGACAGGCGTACGTCTATTTCGTAAGGGGCATTAATGGGTAGTTCTAGATATTCAACTTTATACTGCGCCTTTGTAAGTTCATATGCCAAAGTACCAGCAAATGTTACCGTTGAGCCGGCAAAATAGCGGCTGCCTGGTTTGGGTTGGCGATTGCTCGACTCTTTCAGGCGTACAAGTGTGGATGGGGCTGACATAGTAAGCTCTGATAGCACGTAGCCGCTGGGGCTAATGGTGTAGCGTTGACTAGTCGTTTCGAGCACAAAGACAGGCTTCTCGGCCGCCACGTATACCACCGGACGGTTCCCGATAAGTGGTACCTCGACAACTACGCTTGAAAGCTCTGGGTATTTTTGCTCCATGTTACGGGCAATGCCATTTGTATTAAGGGTAGGTTTCATCGTGTTGAGTAAATTGCTTCGAAGTGCTCTGTTCGCATATTGCGCATACTCAGCTTGTGGTAGATCTACATCCGCTTGATTATCGGTCACTACGATTCTACTTTGTGGTACCACTATAAGCACCTTCGCTGCACATAGGACAATGACCATCAAACATACCCAATACACAACGCCCTGTCGCCATGAAGCTACCCAGGGTATTTTGTTGTACGCATAGGCAAGTCTCTTCCTAGGCGCATCCGTACGGATGGTTTCACGCTCATACAGCGAAGGCTTTGCTCTATATGAGTGATATGAAAAGACTGGTTGGGCAGGAGTACGTGGAACCGAGCGATCACGCCCAGCGATAAGTGGTTTCGGTTGTTTTTTCTTACCCCACCGCACTGTATTACTTGACCCCTTTCCTAATCGAAAAAATCATCTCAGCAATATCACGAGCTGCCGCAGGATGCGCTAAACGCGACAGTGTATCACCGAGTTTTTGACGTCGTTCTGGGTCATCAAGTAGCTCCCCTACCAACCGCCCGAGTCTTTCTGGTTGTTCCGCTTGATCCTCGCTCAGCTCGATGATTGCACTTCGTTTCGCGAGCGCTCGACTGTTTTTGACATTCCAAGCCAACTGTCTTGAAGGTACGATAATGCATGCTTTATGCTGCAGCGCGAACTCTGTCAAGCTGCTCATACCACCTCTCGCTACCACGACGTCTGCAGCACCACTATAGCGGTAAAAGTCAGCCGTAAACCCTTCCACGATGATTCGGCGACGTGCTTTGCCGAGCTTAAGCGCATCATATGCATCGTTCGTTTCCTGCACTAAGGAGCGCCCAGCAAAATGAATAATCGCCAAATCAGGATAGGCCGCCAGCAGGTAGCGTATGTTTGCGACAACTATTTCATTCAGAGCGCGTGCCCCATTCCCTCCGCCGGTTACGAGCAATACGTGCTTAAAAGCCTCAAGACCAATATCATGACGATACACTGTTCGCATTCGCTCGGTCACTGGCACATATTCTTCTCCTGCAGGTATACCGACCTGAACTGTTTTTGAGGCAGGATACGGATATAATTCTATCGGTAATGCTACTGCATGCTTGGTTGCCCCGCGTGCAATCAGCCTATTCGCAAGACTGGGGATACTATCAGCATCGTGCGTAATGTATGGGATGCCCCTGAGCCGAGCAGCTAAAGCCACCGGCACGCTTACAAATCCACCCCTAGTAAACACAATTTCAGGTTGTGTAGTGCCCAGCAACCAATAACTTTGCCAAATCCCCGCCAGTGTTCGAACAACATCCCTTAGATTTAGTAACTGTGTCTTAACATCAAGCAATTGTTGCCAGCCTTCACCGCTATAACGCCGTAATTTTCCAGCCCAGATAGTCTCAACTATATCTATGGCCTGTTCCTGCTGTACCACGTCAAGTAAGTCATCACCTTTTTGACCGACATACGTGATGACTACTTCTGGCTGTTGCCGTTTTAGCTCACGCGCGACCGCCAAGACCGGCTTGATGTGGCCGCCTGATCCTCCGCCTGTCAGTAGTATGTTCATAACGATTCCTTTGTCCGCCTCCACGAGGTATAAATCGGGAGTGGAAACTAGTGTAGTGAGATACCTGGAAAACCAGGCCAAGTGCCGCCCCTACGAATAGCACGCTCGTGCCTCCGTAACTTATGAGCGGTAGCGTGATGCCTTTTAACGGCAACAGTCCTATCATAGCACCTATATTGATAATTGCCTGCGTACTTAGCCATGCTAAAACACCGGTCACCACTAATCTGCTAAACGTATCGGGTGCCCGTTCAATTATGAGTCTCAACCTTGCAAAAAGTGCACCAAATAGCCCAAGCAGTACCACCGAACCGATAAAACCGAACTTTTCAGCGTATATGGCGAATATCGAGTCATTTTGCGCTTCTGGAAGATATCCGTAGGCTTGGACACTCTTTCCGAGCCCCAGACCTATCATGCCGCCAGAGCCCACTGCTATCAATGCCTGGCATGCCTGATGCCCGGACGCTGTTGCACAGTTATTTTCGGGGTGCATATATGCGGTCAGCCGAGCACGACGATACGGTGTAGTCGACACAGCCAGTACAGTTAGCACCACAACCAATATACCTATTCCCAGTATGCGGCGCACAGGCAGCCCTGCTACGAAGCCCATAATGATGGCCATAGCTAATATAACACCTGCCGAGCCTAGATCACTTTGCACAAATGCAACGACGATGCCAATCCCTCCGAGTGCGATTGCCAGTGGTTTCAGTGTCATTTTCGAGTTTGCGATAGTCCCTTCACGAACTCTGCTTGCCAAAAAACCGCTCAGGCTGATCAAGAGTGCAAATTTAAGTACCTCGACTGATTGCAGCGAAAAACCACTCCCTAGCCGTATCCACCTATGCTGTGGGTACGCAGGTATAGGCGGCGTCACGAGGGCTACAAGAGTCCCGAGCGCTGCTAGGCCAAGCAACCACCATTGCCACTTTTGCCACTGCCGCAGAGGAATCCGAGCAGTCACCAGAAATGCCACGATACTTAGCACTATGGCTATGATCTGGTGTGCAACATAATTACCGCCACGCAGTTCAGTAAGAGCTGGGCTAATCGAATACACGACGATCAAGCCGATCGCCAATAGACATGCCGTAATTACCACCAGCCAATAGTCCGGCCGATGCTTGCGTGAGGGTTCACTAGGTTCGACTCCCCTTTTGTAACGTGGCTGCTCTAGCATGGCTATCGCCTTTTACTCGCTTTACGCAAAATCGCACCATACCAAGGCTCACCCACCAGTAATCCAGAAGACACTTTATATGGAGGAGATGAACCTGCAGGTTCATCGACAAGAGTACAGGGTCTTATGGACGCTGATGGTGAATCTGGGATGGTGGGAGTTTTGCGTAAGTTGAGTTTATTCATATTTGCTTTCCCCGAGTTTATAATTATAGCCTACTATCATGCTATTGGTCAGGATTTCTTAGGCGTAACACCGTAGTTATTTATGAGCATATGTGCAATATCTGCAAAAATCGGCTGTCCAGTCTGCGCGCCTGCGAACCCACTGTAGCCATGCGGCTCTATGTTGTACACGATTATGGTGTACTGGGGCATATCGCCCCCCACATAACCCATAAACGTGCCATTAAACGCGTCTTCGCGGTACAGGTGCGTTTTTTCATCTATAATCTGTGCCGTACCCGTTTTGCCACCAACACTATACTCAGACCCAAAATCCATATACTTAAAGCCGGTGCGGGCGTGGTCGTCGGTAACATATTGCAGCAAATCCCGCATAGAAGCACTTGTTTTAGGAGAAACAACATTGGTACCGACAACTTTTGGCTGAGTTTGAGTAATCTTACCATTCGGTGATTTTGTCTTCGCCAGGAGCTGAGGCTGGTAGTAGGTTCCTCCGTTCACAACTGCGCTTAAGGCAGAAGCCATTTGCAGCGCCGAAGCCGAATATGCCTGCCCAAAAGACATGTTGGCGTAAGTTATATTAATACCGTTATCTTTATCGTCCGGCTCTGGGACATAGCCCGTGCCTTCATAACCCTGCTCTATGCCTGTTTTTTCACTTAAACGATAGTGGCGCACAAAGTAGTCGTATAACGCATCCCTGCCCTGTGCATTGAGCTTTCCGCCACCAAGCTGCATGAGCGTCCAGGTAGCGCCCGTGTTAAGCGAAAGATTAAGCAGGCTTTTAATGGTTTGCGACCCCGTGCCCGTGCCCTCAGCTACGTTCAATACTTTCGCACCATCAATTGTCCAAGAACCGGGATCATAATAGCTGGTATTAGGCCCTATTACCCCTTTGTCTATCGCCGCAGCAACCGTTAGGATTTTGGTGATAGAACCAGGTTCAATCGGACTGGCAACACTAAAATTTTGAAATATCGTTCCATCTTCTACCCTTTGGTAATTAGCCGGGTCAAATGTCGGATAATTAGCCATTGCCTTGACGGCCCCGCTATTTGTCTCCATGACAATAGCGCTAACATTTTTGGAGCGGAACTTCTCTTGAGCCGCTTTTACAATACCTTCAACTTGCGTCTGCATACCAAGATCTAGGGTGAGCGAAATATCATTTCCTGCTTTAGGTTCAATTAGCAAATTATCGCTACTTGCCGCTAGCGGCACACCATTCACATCAGTAACCGCCTTCAGCCTACCTTTTGTGCCTGCTAATGATGTGTCTAGGGCTTGCTCGACACCATATTTGCCTTCGCCATCATCATTTACGAAGCCCAGTACCTGAGCTGCCGTTTGGCCCTGAGGGTACACTCGATAATGTGTTTCCTGCGAAGCGATACCTGGGTACTTTAGGGCAAGTAGTTTTTTACTAACTTCCGGAGAAACCTTTTTCTTAAGCACTACATATCGGGTATGTTTCGTGCTTAATTTTGCCCGAACCGCCTCGCTCTCTTGTCCCAAAACTGGCGCGATAGCATCTGCGGTTTTTGATATATTTTTGATTATGCTTGGATCCGCGAATACCGTGAATAGTTTTTGATTCAGCACTAACGGCACCACTTCTCCGTTTAGCTCTGCAGATATTGTCCCGCGTTCAGGGCGCACTTCGTACTCGCGCACTTGGTCGCTCAATGCGAGCGACTTGTAGTGGTCATACCGTATAATTTCAAGATAAAATAATCGCACTACAAAAACTGCCATCACAATCATGATAAGCGAATACCACAATCGCGTGCGTTGAATTGGGTTTGGTTCTGAGGTATGCCAGTTATCCATTGCAATAAGTATACCGTAAGCACTACACCCCTGCTGCTTGCCGTAGGTTAAACCTGCTTTCTCTGTTTTTTACTTGAGAGCTGCGAACGACCCGGCAACTGCCGGGAAACTTTAGGGTGAGAGCTGATTTGAATCAATTTCGAACCAGCGAGGAGAACAAGGTCTTCATATTAATTCACACTGCCGCTTGGCGCTACTGCTACCATTGCCTTGGCTTCAGCAGATTGTTGCACCCTGTCAAGTGATCGCAGGCGTGCTGAAGCAGCAGCCAAATCTTCACGTTCGCTCTGTAGCGCTGCCTGTTCGTGGTGCAAGCTGTTTATATCATAACCGTAGGTGTTAGTTTTAGTCACCTGCGTCAAATACAGCAACCCGAGCAGACACGCTAGCACAATCAGTACAATCGTGTTACTGACCGGACCGAGACGTTTATCTTTAGGACGAAAACTTACCGAATTCTGTCCACGCACTGCAAGATTTTGACGTCCCAGTGCCATTGTTGATGAATATGTCATGCTTATATTTGTTTGTTTGTATTACACTTACGCGTGAATTGCAGTCTTGCTGAGCGAACCTTACACTTCGAATGCTCGATATGCTACCGAAACCGACGCCTGCCAGCTATGACTCCAGCATCATGCGTAAGCATGGGATACAGACCGTGTCGCCGTATGCGACATGGCTTCCCTTTTTATGTTTATTTTATTTGGTGGCGGGAGCAACCGCTCCCGCCCTGCTTTTGCCTAGCGACCCACTTTAACGTGGACTTTGTAGGCTCGGGAGCTACTTTTTACCCGTATTGGCATATGAGTTCCCTTTCTTTAATTTTTATTTTCGCTGCAAAACACGTAGTTTAGCGCTGCGTGCTCGCGGATTAAAAACATTTTCAGCGTCGTCAGCCGTAATCGGGCTTTTTGCTAGCAAGCGGTAATCGGCGTCAAAACGATCGCCAGAAACATCCGCAAAAGCTTGCTTCACTATTCGGTCTTCAAGGCTATGAAAACTGATTATCGCAAGCCTCCCCCCGGGTCTAAGCATGGCCAACCACAGAGGTATGCTACGTTCAAGTTGACCGAGTTCATCATTTACAGCTATCCGTATAGCCTGAAAGCTGCGTGTAGCTGGGTGAACCTTACTTCTACCCGGCCATTGCGTAGCAATAACACTTGCTAGCTGCCTGGTAGACGATATCGGACGTTTCGAGATTATCGCTGCAGCTATAGCTCGAGCTCGTGGCTCTTCACCATATCTACGCAAAATCTCCGTTAGTCGATCTTGGTCATACTTGTTCACGATTTCATCGGCAGATAGTTCTGCGGTCTGATCCATTCTCATATCGAGTGGACCATCATGCGCGAATGAAAAGCCTCGTGACGACGTATCAAGGTGCAACGACGAAACACCCAAATCCGCCAGTATCATGTCGAAGTTCGCGCCCTGCTCGTGCAGCGCTTTCGAAGCCTCTTCGAAACTGGCATGAATCACATGAGCACCTTGTCGCTTTAGGCTGGTGAGCGCAGCGATCGCAGTCTTGTCGCGATCTACCAGCGTCATCGCTGAAGTCAATTGTGTGCGTGCCAATACTGCCGTCGCGTGACCGCCGTACCCAGCCGTTAGATCGAGGTATGATTCCCCCGGTTCTGGCTTGAGGTATGCCATCACTGCCTTGAGCAATACAGGCGTATGGATTGTTTGGGACATAGTGCATGTCGTTTTTTGTTTATGTTTGTATTTGTTTTTCGTCCTTCGTAGCTTTAGCGAAGAAGGATGGTGATTTTTGTTTTTATATCGGGAGCCATCAACGGCGTTTAGTCCTACCTATCCGTCCATTGCGACTTTCCGACAGTTTCTATTCACCTATTCAGCAGCCAACTTTTTGTTTTTTGAAAATGTTTTTGTTTTTGTGGTTTTCTTTGCAGTAGAGCAAAGAAAGTGTTCTCCGGTCCGTATGTAAGGAAGAAATGTTTAAATGTTAAACGGGATTTGAAAAATCCTTAGAACTTCCGACTTCCCGGAAAACAAGTGAGAGACTTATGTGTGAGGTGGAGTTTTGGGAGGTGTTTTATGGAAAGAACAAAGGTTTTAGAGTGGTTATCCTTAAATCCACTTGTTGACTGCCGAATAGGTGACCAGAAGTTAGTAGTTAGTAGTTAGTAGTTGGTAGTTGGTAGTTAGTAGTTAGTAGTTAGGAAGCTCAAAGGCTTGTAACTCAAACTCACAAACTAGAAACTTCTTCTGTATTCAGTTTTTGCATGATTCATGATTCAAAATTCATGATTCAGTCTTCTGCTCGAATTGTTAATGTGTATTGAATGCCGAAGGGGTCACTATGCCCTATTCGGCTGCCATAAGCCTAAAATAGTTGCCAACACTCACGGCCGCGACGTCTCGCTGTATGCCAGCATAGTCGAGTAGGTGCTGCTCTACCGTTATCCGCCCTTGTTTTCCATCGAGCGACTGTTCGACTTTGCCCATGCGAAATTGCACGTTCAAATCGGCTATCCGCTCATCCAAGATGTCACCGGCCAGCTTTGGTTCGACCATGTTGTTCCAAACATCTTTTGGATAGAGGTGCAGGTATTTGCCAAAGCCACGGGTTATGACTGCTCCACTTGCAAATGTTTCACGAAGCTCGGTCGGTATGGTTAGCCGCCGTTTATCATCGAGTTTGCGTTGGAAATAGTCCACCTGTGTCATATAGCTATGGTTTTTTAGTGTGCGGTGAGTTTTTTGTTTTTTGTACTGTCGAAAGACTTGAGAGACTTTTGACAGGCATGAGGCAGTTCGCCTGATTGCTCTGAGCGGGCTACCTACTTTTACCCACTGCCAACAGTTTACTACCCACTTCCACCCACTTCAATACCAAAACACCAAAAAAGTGGTGACATTTACACCACTTTTCCACACC
>JAEUQV010000018.1 GCA_016789655.1 Candidatus Saccharimonadota bacterium | reverse complement strand
ACCAACTGCGCTACACCCCGATATATACAATCATACTACAGACGTCCAATTTTACAGGGGGCCTACGGTCACCTTCGGCGACCCCGTCGCCACGACTCAGCAACAATTTCCGCTTACCGAAACTTAGACACTTATTTTTCGATAAGCTGCAATCTCAGCTGGCCGTTCCTCTCAAAAGTCCAAACAGTCGACTTCGCTCCTTGTTTTGGCCTTTTGGTTGTTAAAATAGTTGTTAAGCACACGAGACAAAACTGCGGTTTTTCTCATCGCGCCGGCAAAATGAAATACATTTTGCCAGAGCTTCTCTTTTCCCCAACCCCGAAAAGTACATTAAGTATATCATTCAACTCAAGAGCACACTGCCCCTGCTAAATATCACCTCCTGTACACGCCTACTCCCCTTATCATCTTTTCTGCACTACCCTGTGCTACTCTCATGAGCGAAGCGAATAATCCGGCAACTGCCGGGGAGCTTTAGGTATAGAATAGGCAACCGAATTTAGTTCTGATGCGAAATGGCGGGGCGAGCCCCTTCTCGATCACAGTGCTGGGCGCCAATGTGATTAACCCTGAAAAGATTCAAGGTGGGTACTCGCACGTGCCATCCACGGATGGCACAAATATTGAGCTCCCATATGATTAGTATTCAGATAATCATATATTGGCCACTCAATCTCCCGAAGGAAATTGAGCACACCCAGCGACTGTAAGTATATCGCATACATGCTTCCTAGACTATGGTTTGAGATTTTTATAACGCTGATGCTTGCCAATACCTAACATACGTTGTATACTTGCGCTTATGCACATAATGTTCATACAAACAGGTGGGACAATAGACAAAGATTATCCTGCCACAGATACAAACCACGGTTACTATTTCGAAATCGCAGAACCAAGCTTCCTGCGAATTCTAGAGCGCGCAGAACCAGATTTTTCATATAAAGCAATGACCGTCCTGAAAAAGGACAGCCTAGATATCACCGATAAAGACCGCACAAACATGTATAAAGCTATCAATACGCTCGATGAAGATCGTATTGTCATTACTCATGGCACCGATACCATTTTCCAGACTGCAAAAAAGCTATCGACCATCAAGGACAAGACCATCGTAGTCACTGGTGCGCGTCTGCCAGAGAAGTTTTACGATTCCGATGCAGAGTTCAATATCGGCATGGCTGTCGCTGCTGCACAAGTCCTCCCGCACGGTGTATATATTGCGCTCTACGGTCTCATAACTCCTTGGGACAAGTTCAACAACAAGTAGGCATAGCCGATAGGCTGTAGGCAGTATTATAGCCACCTTAAAAACACAACCTGCATTTTTGGCCGCTCCCAAGCGGACAAACACCCAGTTTCTTCCGTCTGCATACCTACAGATATACATCAGCCCTAGAAATAAGGTTTTTTGGCTCACATCGCCATCGCCTAACATAAAGATAGGCTATGTTTTGTGGTGATTATAGAAGCCAGAAGCTGGTGGTCAAGTATCAACCTTCTAGTAACAAGCTACTGGCTACTAGTTACTAAAGCAGAAACTGCAATATACTTTGATTGATATTCTGCAGAATCAGTCCAAAGCCGCCTACCATGACCAAAACAATGATAATAATTAAGCCATATGGCTCAATGCGGTTCATGAACTCTTGTACTGGCTCCGGAGCAAAGGCGTACAGTATTCGCGAACCATCTAGCGGTGGCAGCGGTATGATGTTAAAGACAAAGAGCGCCACATTAAGCTGCATAAAAGTATACAAAACATATTCGAGACCACCAGATATACCCGTACCACTCAGTACTAGTGCGGTAACCCCTGCAAGCACTAGGTTAGATGCCGGGCCAGCCAGCGCGATGAGCGCTGCCCCGTACTCTCCATACTTAACGCGATGTGGGTTAAACGGCACTGGTTTAGCGGCCATTATTAGCACCTGAAAAAACGCGTAAGCCACGGCCGGTAGCAAGACAGTCATGACCGGATCAACATGTTTAAGAGGATTCAGTGATATCCTGCCTTCATCATGAGCAGTCGAATCTCCAAGCAAATGACCCGTGTAAGCGTGCATAAACTCGTGTACAGTCATTGCAACCAATATACAGCCGATAATAATCACCAGATTCATCTCATACTAGTATACCATCAGATATTACTTTCCGCCCATCCGCCCATATGATGAACCAAAACAAGCCAATACTGGCAAGGTTCATAGGGGTAAAATACAGCCAGTGTTGGCCTATTTTGGCGAATGAGGACTGGGCAGAGAAGCGGAAAGTAATATCTGATTGGTATATACACCAATACACATTGACTTTCGAAGTGTTAATATGTACAATTACCCCTTGAAATCAAGCAACGACTCGGAGTTATCATGCAAAAATGCGATCTTACCGGCAAAGGCAAGCAGTACGGCAACAACGTCAGCTTTTCTCAGCGCCACACCAAGAAAGTTTGGAAGCCAAATCTACAAACTAAAACCGTTGAAGTGGATGGCCGAAAGGTTAAACTAAAGGTCAGCACTCAGGCCATCCGCACCCTCAAGAAAAAAGGCCTCCTTGTTTAGTAGTACGTAGATAGTATACAGTAGCCGTGAAGAGTAAGCATTTTACTGATGTGATAGCCTGGCAAGAGGCACATTCACTTGCCCTTACAAAATACAGACTAACAAAACAATTTCCCGAAGATGAACGTTTTGCTCTCAGCAGCCAGCTACGGTGAGCGGCCACATCTGCACCCTCAAATATAGCCGAGGGCTTTAACCGTTTTTCCCTAAAAGAAAAAATCATTTCTACAGTATTTCACTTGGCTCAGTATCTGAGGTACATAGTCAGCTGATGCTCGCTCGTGATCTTGGATATGTAACTCAAAGTCAATACAATGCCGCAGAATTGCAGTGTGAAACAACACTCAAGCTCATCACCAGGCTTATACGCTCTATCCGCAGCTAAATCTCTACAGTCTACAGTCTACAGTCTACAGTCTACAGTCTACAGTCTACAGTCTACAGTCTACAGTCTACAGTCTACAGTCTACAGTCTACAGTCTACAGTCTACAGTCTACAGTCTACAGTCTACTAATATTATACCTTCTCTAGAACAACCAACTGCGTAGTATCTGTAGCTTCTGCAGCCTTAAACTGGAACTTCTTCGTAACTTCTTTCGGCTCCATGCCAAACGCCTTCAGTGCATCGTCGAGTGATTGCTGTGGCACCTCATAGGCGAGCTCCTTGTCAGCGTAGTGTGTAGGTATGAACACTTTGGGTTCTATCTCTTTCACGACCTGCAGGGCGCCAACCGGGTCCATAGTATAGCCTGTGCCTCCAACTGGGATTAAGAGCACGTCTACCAGCCCTATGTCTTCAAGCCTAGATTCACTTAGCTTCGGATAAATGTGGCCTATGACGAGGATTTTTACATCACCCATAGTCACTTTATACATGGTAGCGTTGCGTTCTTTATCGGTGTCCATATGTGCCCGAGTCTGTACCCCGCGTATATTTACGCCGCTTACTTCATATTCCCCGGGTATATCTATGGTCATTTTTGCACCCTTAACACGCTCAGGGTGAGCCGAAGTAAACAAGCAGACGTCACCCTCTCGTGAGACAGGTTTGCCGCCAAGACTCGCTAGGTTATCGTCAAATACCAAGCGTACTTGCTTCGTAGAGACTGTCACACAGTTAGCACCATGAAATTGTATATCCATATTGTCGCTTCGCTCCAGTAGTTAGTAATTAGTAATTGGTAGGTAGGAGTTGGAGACCCCAAAGCTCAGTAGATACACTATATCTTATTCGTCGCTATTCGCCAACTACGCAAGCAATCCTGGTTTGTCGACGAGCACCTGTTTCTTCGAAAGCAAGACATTGGACATAAAGCGGTCTTTTATTTGCAGGCGGTAGCGAAAATCTTCAAGCGAAAAATGCGTATAGCGAAGCTCTTTGCCCTCCTGCTCTTCAAGCTCGGTTATGTACTTTTGCAAGGCATTCTGGTTGACGCTACCGACAATAAGTACGTCTATGCCACTTGTCTCATCGCGCGTAAACTGACCGAGCAAGCAGGCTATCTCAACATTACCGAGCTGCTTAAGATCAGCCGGTTCATCAACTTGTTTGATTGGCTCTGTGACTTCTTCGCCTGGCAAGTCTTTGGCAGCTGCCTTAGTTGCTTTTCGCGGTTTACGACCACCGAAGATTTCTTGCAGCGGCACAAAGTACGCATACTTTTGGTTAACTTCGTAGTACACCTTATTGTTGCTGGAGTCACTTGTGATGATACCTATACTGAGCAGGTTCGCAAGTTCGCGTCGCACTGAGTTTATCTGCTCGTCGATCTTACGCGTGATTTCACGGACATAAAAAGAGCGGTTCGGGTTTTCATAAAACAAGTGCAGCAACTTCACCCGTGTCTTAGAGCCGAAGAGTTGTTCAATCAATTTGTGCCTCCTTGTATACGCCTACTCACCCATTGTAGCAGATTTCAAACTGAACAAAAATGCTAATTGTTCAGCTTTGTAGTTATTATTACTTTACTTTTACCTCTGTTTTGTACATATTTGAACACTATATTTTACTGTAGCCTGCACATACCTAGTTCACACGGCTCAGACGTGCACACATATTGAACAGCACCGCTTATGATGCCATACTGAGCCTATATGGACGACAAGTTTCGTTTGCGTATGGAGCGCAATATCTGGCTGTATGCTGCGTACAAGATGTTCACCAAACGAGTGTTCTTGCCGCTCACCACTATTTATGCAAGTCAGGTTGCCGGCCTTACAATCTCACAAATCGGCATAACCACAGCAATAGCAGCCATGGCAAGCGTTCTATTCGATACGGCATCAGGTTTCTGGGCAGACCAACACGGCCGAAAACGTAGTGCACAAATAGGAGCTGCGCTTACTACCCTAGGAACATCCTGCTACGTGCTATCCCCAAACTTTACAGGAATACTGGCAGCCTCACTTATTACTTCAGTCGGGTTCGCATTTATGAGCGGTGCGATAGATGCGCTCATCCATGACACTCTAGTTACTCTTGGCCGGGCGCACGACTATGCCAAAGTCGCTTCCCGTGCTCAAGCAGTAAGCCTCATCGCCAACGCAATGCTGGTTGGCACCGTACCACTTCTTTACCCTATTGACCCAAAGTATCCATTTATCATTGGCACCGTTGCCTATTGTGTTCTATTTTTCATAAGCACACTCATCACCGAGCCGCCCATACATCATAATGCTGAATTAGAAGAAAAACGCTTCCTGCGCACCGTACACAAACTACTCAACCGCAAAACCGTTCTGTTTTTTACAATGGCTGGTTTTATGTTTTCTGTCGCGAATGGCACTAGCGACCTTTTTAACCTAGGGTTTATCTCGTTAGGCCTTGACCCCCGTTACATTGGCTTTGTTTTTGCAGGCTCTAGCGTATTCGGTGCGTTCATCGGGTTTTTTATACATCAGCTTAAGCGACTGACTTTTCGGCAATACGCCACATTGAATGTCGGATATAACCTACTGCTTTTTGCCGCTTTCGGGCTTACTCGTTCCCTCCCTTTCGCCATTACTGCACTGGTTATTAACCTGGGCTTGTGGAGATACGAAAAGATACTCTACCAACACTACATGCTAGAGGTATACGGTACGACCCGGTACAAAGCCACGCTAATGTCGTTGTACAGTAATTTCGGTTCGATCCACGACATATGGCTGGCCTTTTGCTTTACGCGACTCGCTCAGCATGTCGGGGTGCTATCTAGCCTATCGTACGGCGTTGCGCTACTGTTGATAGCCTGGCCTGTGTTGTTATTTTCAATCAACCAGTTCTCCGCGAACGCTGCCGCTTCGGTACGACTCAAGAACCAATGAATATCCTGATTACGCTTGAACCAAGTCCGCTGTTTTTTAGCTAACTGCCGAGTGGCCAGCTCTATGGCCTCACGAGTTTGCGCCAATGTAGCCTCGCCGGAAAAGTATGGTCGCCATTCCCTGTAGCCGATAGCTTTCATGGGCTCGATATCCCAGCCATAGCGTTCGGACAATTTTCGGACCTCAGTCTCCAAACCCGCTTCTATCATTTCACTGACCCTAGCCTCAATCCTTGCCGCCAATGACGCCCGCTCATTTTGAATGCCGACCACACAAGCTCCCGGCCGCAGATTCGAGCGACTGGCATGCTCACCATTCCGCTCTAATAGCCGGATTATACGACGCGGGTTTTGTGCATCTATTCTGCCCGTGTCTAGGCCATCCGCTTGTGCTAGCTGCACCAGCTCGGCCACACTCATTGTATTTAATACATCTCTTTCGTATCTGTTTTCTGAAGAAGAAAATTGATAGTTGTACAGTACGGCATCAATGTATAGACCACTCCCCCCAACCAAAATTGGCACCTTCCCACGGGACTGAATATCGGCTATAGCTGTGTCTGCACTTTTCTTAAATTGCGCCACGTTAAAGCCCTTCGCCGGGTCTGCGATATCCAGCACATGGTGCCGCACGGCGGTTTGCTCCGCCTTAGTTGGTTTAGCAGTGCCGATGTCGAAACCTGGGTATACCGTGTAGGCATCGGCACACACAATTTCGCCGCCGCACTTTTTAGCCAGTTCCATCGCCAGCCCCGACTTGCCGCTCGCTGTCTCGCCGACAATAGCTATGAGCGGTAAGTCTTGCGCCATACCATCCATCCTAGAGCAATAACAATTGAGGCTACTTCAGCTCCTAGAAGCGCCAGGTACAACCCTATACCACGTGCATCGCTACAAGGACCATCCACAATTCCAGTGGCTCCATCCGGTAGCATTATGGGAGTGTCGTTACAAGCCGAAGAAAGCGCACCGTGCTGAAATAAATTGACGATTTGCAAATGAAAGACCAATGTCAGCACAATGAAGATTGCAAAAAATATAAGTACGCGCACGGGGGTTATCCTGAGCTTTTTAGATTCACCGGGTTTTACGGATGCCATAGCAATGATTCTACATCTACATGGTAGGCATCGCCAGCACCAAATACCTTAACGCCCTCCGACTCCAGATGCTCTTTATGAGCTCGGCGCCCACCCGGGTAGCCAGCAGCCAGGCCGCCCTGCTTATTGACCACCCGCTGCCACGGCAGTGCTGGGTCGCCGAAGTGCGCTATACCGCCCACTACCCGCGCCGCCCGCGCATTGCCGCACAACGCCGCCAACTGCCCATACGTCATCACTCTACCGCGCGGAATCTGCGCCACCACCGCCTCCACCCGCTCCCGAAACCCTGCATTAGTACCCTCCGTAGACATCTTTCCTATGCCCTTTTTCAAGAATAGACCTCTTTCCAAACCTCCCTTCAAACGCAAAATGCCAGTATCTCCGAGCGAAAAAGTCGAATTGGGAGGAGGTGTAGCTATTGCTACGCCGACGACCGACTTGGCTTTTGTAGCCGGAGAGACTGGTGTTTTGGCGGGAGGGAGGTTTGGAAAGAGGTCTAATAAGTACAATCAATACGCTGTCTCTAATTTCATAAATAACCCTACATGATCCAACGCATATACGGTACACCGACCGAAAACCACGCATTTTCTTTACACCTGCAGGGCGCGGATTATCAGCAAGACTTGTGATACAGCCCATAACTCTTCCTGCGATATGTGCCGACAAGCGATCTATTTCTTTATCTGCACTTCGACTAAACTCTATCTGATACATGGAATATTTCTTAGCGAAGTATTCCTTTGGCCTTTAAGCGCATCATCACCTCTTGATGCGAGACGGTAGACTCTTGCATACGCCGTTTAATTTCTTCATGACTAGTAGCGTCCGGAAACAACTGCGCCGTAATCGCGTCTTCCAAATAACGAGACATAGAAACCCCTGCATCGACTGCCCGATGTTTAAGGGCAATATATACATCATCGTCTAGAGTAAGTGTTGTTCTCATGCACACATACTAGCATATATACACCTTTGCATCACTGCACTTTAAAGTACTCCTCTACTGCAGACCAATCTCTACACCGCGTTACCAAACTTGGCAGCTCAGCTGCCTGGTTCCATGGGTAGTTACCAAAAAGCACACCTTTTATATCCAGATCTGCCGCAGCACAGACATGCTCCAGCGAGTCATCTATAATACACTGTGCGCCAATGTCCTTTAGTACCATCTTCTTTTGCCTGGCTTTTCCTTCCAGGCTGTAGCTTGCTGTAAAATGTACCCCTTCAAATAGCTCGCCAAAATGTTCCAGTAGCCAATGGTGCGTAAAGGTTTCAAGCAAACTATCTCTGGCCGTAACTACAACCAGCCGGTACTCATCTGCTAACCGGCGCAATACTTCACGCGCTTCAGTGTAGGGCGCAACAGATCGAAATGCCTCACTTTCCAGAAATTGGTGCACTCGCCGTATTGCTTGCTCGCGCGTAGTTGCATCCCAGGCCGACAAGTCGCCTTTGCCGTTATCTGCCAGCGTCAGAGCCGTACCATACTGCGTGTTATACCAGGCCACCAGCTCGCCAAAATGCGGCACCAGCACATCATCAAGATCAACCGCCACAATCGGCTTTCCCATACCCCACCATTATACACACCCACCCTACCTAATTTGCGTCAAGGACGGACCCTGACGCAAACAAAAAGCGAACACTTGCGTATCTGTTTGCGTCAGGGTCCGTCCTTGACGCAAACAATCTCTGGAGTTAACGCGTTCAGTCTGAGTAACTTACGGGGTTGCCTGTAGTAATTCCCCAGCTTGTCGCATACACACCAGCAAGCCCTGCCAATCCAAGGCCGTGCGCACCGAGGGATGAAGCTCGGCTTCCCGGTGGCGGCCGTACACGTCAAGATGCAGCGGCAAAGGGACACCAGCCACACACGAGCCGTTAACATGTACAGGTGCGTCGTCTACAATAATGCGTGCACCGTGTTTAACAAACTGTTGCCCTTTCGATAGCAAATGAGCGTTAGGGCCAAAATTGCCATCAAAGAATCCTGCAAAATATACTTGCTCAGCGCTAAAAAGTCCTGGAAAATGTTTGTCTAAGGCCGCTCGTGTCACTGCCTGTGCAATAGCAGGCCGCGAAGTAAGTACAAACATTTCTACTTCACAACCAAATAAACCGTCGTCGGCAAGCCTCCGAAGCGATTCGACCGCCCCCTCGAGAGGCAGAAAGCTTAAAGAGGCTTCACTTGCCCAAAAAGCGTTTCGGCGCTCAATCGCTGCCTCCCGTGGTATACCCCACCACTCTGCCCAATCATCTCTGTAGTCTTCAACTCGCGGTGAAGTTCCATACTCTCTATGGCTCCAAGCGACAATACCTGGGATAAAACAGACCTGCACATCGTCATGATCCAGCCCCAGTCGTATCTTTTCCGCACTCATGGCATAATCCAAAGCATACGCTACTTAAAGGCTGGTTTTGTTTACGCGGGTTTTGGCTTCGTTGGCGACAGTTTTTAGAAACTCTTCAGCGGTGTAGCTGCGCGCTGATGTCTCGTCTACTACGAGGTCTTTGCGTATACGCGGCGTAAGTTCACCGCCCTGCACTTCTTTTTCGCCAATCACCAATGTGTACGGAACTTTCCATAGCTCCGCAGCGCGTATCTTTTTCCCGACGGATTCATTGCTGTTATCAACCCCGACGCGCAAGCCGAGAGCCCGACCCTGTTCTTGTAATTGTGCGACGTGAGCAATTGTGTCCGATTCCTGGTTCACGCTCAGCAATCGTATCTGTTCGGGGGCACACCATACCGGGAATTTACCCGCAGTATGCTCGATATATACCGACAGGAATCGCTCGTGCGAACCCATGACCGCACAGTGCAACATTACGATCCGCTCAGGGTCGCCCTGCTCATTGGTACACGTCAGGTCAAAACCTTCGGGCTGGTTGAAATCGAGCTGGATAGTCGCAACCTGGTGCTCCCGACCGATGGCATCGCGCGCCATGAAATCAATTTTCGGCCCATAAAATGCTGCTTCGCCTACACCTACAAAGTAGTTATCTCCCACCTTTGATTTTAGGATGTTTTCCAGTTGTGCGACCGTTGACTCCCATTTATCAGCATCCCCAGCATAGCCAGCCATATTATCGGGATCGTGAGTTGATAAGCGATACTTTAACTCCGTAAAACCACACCCCCGGTAGAATGTTTCGATTACATCCCATAGCTTGAATGATTCCTCCTCAACTTGGGATGTGCGGCAAAATACATGCGCATCATCTTGAGTGATCCCGCGCACACGGCTTAAGCCACCCAGCTCACCACTCTGTTCGTCACGGTACACCATGGTGCTGTCACGGTATCGGACCGGCAGGTCACGGTAACTACGTGGTTGGCTGGCATAGATCTGCGTATGGTGTGGGCAATTCATCGGCTTCATCGCGAATTCATGCCCTTCGCGTGTGGTTATGCGAAACAGCTCGTCTTTGAACTTGGCCCAGTGACCACTGGTTTCATACAAGTCCTTTTTGGTAATATGCGGAATTGATACCTGTTGGAACCCAACTGCCTCTCGCAACTCTTGCACAAATGCATCGAGCTGGTTTTTAAGCACAGTGCCCCGGGGCGTCCAAAGCGGTAGTCCCTGCCCTACTAGATCCGAAAAGACGAAAATATCCAGTTCCTGGCCCAATTTACGGTGGTCGCGCTTTTTCGCTTCCTCAAGCATATCGAGATACTGACGTAGCTCTTTCGGCGTAGCAAATGCCACTCCGTACACGCGCTGCATCTGTGGGTTGGTGTCTTTACCTCTCCAGTAAGCCCCGGCTACGCGCATAATTTTGAAAGCGCCCACTTTGTTAGTGGCTTCAACATGCGGCCCTCGACAGAGGTCAGTAAAATCGCCATTTCGGTAGAACGATACATTTTCTACCTTGCTGTCGCCATCCACGGCTACCCCTAGCGTATCGGCATCGAGGTCTTTCGCTATGGTCGTACCCTCGCGCTGCAGGTCATTCAGTAGTTCCTCTTTGTAAGGCTGCCCATACTGTTTCGCCCACTCGACAGCCTCGGCCACTGGCATTTCAAATCGCTCAAACGGCTGAGCCGATGCAATTATCTCCTGCATGCGGCTTTCTATACGCGGAAAATCTTCGTCGCTGATTTTTTCATCACCAAGATCCACATCGTAATAAAAGCCGTTTTCTATCACCGGCCCCACGCCCAACTTCACGCCCGGCCACAGGTCTTGGATGGCCGTCGCCATAATATGCGCCAAACTATGCCGCATAGCGTATTCGTAATCTTGTTGCTCAGCCATATTACCTCCCAAGTAATGTATAAGGATAAATAAAAACACGCCGCGCTAATCAAAATTGATTATTTCTGGCGTGCCTCGGGCCCCATCATTCGATAGGGGGTTCCACCTGGGGCTTTTCCTCTTGCGACTTTGGTTAACGTACCCGGTCGCCACACCGACGAAGCTCTGTGGTTGGTGAATCCACTTCACTGCTTAATTAACAGTATATATCAGATGTAAACCACGGTAAAGTCGCCCTGAGGTATGGGAAGCTCCCACATAGCATCGTTACTCAGCCCCTCCAGCTCGGCATATATACATTGCAGCACTGTTCCATGTGTCACGATGAGCGTCGGGCCATAGTCTCGTTGCCGGAGCTCTTGCAAGAAAGCCTTCACTCTATCTCGGACATCTTGGATAGATTCTTTTCCAGTGCCTCTATAGGCCCACATATCCGGTGCAGATGCCAGTGCGGCCAGATAATCATCGGCCGACCTGCCTTCAAAGCCACTGTCGTAATCAGAGAGAGCCGGCTCTTCTATGAGTGGGACGATATGATGCGTATTAATAATTTCAGCGGTTTGTCGGGTGCGGGGCAATGTAGACACCAGTATACGCTCAAAATCCTCATGTTTTAGCTTTTCCGCTAATTGTTTCGCCTGGTCAATCCCCTCGTCGCTAAGGTGTACATCCACTGCCGGATCGGAATTGCACAGCCCAAGTTCATTGTAATTCGTACGCGTATGACGTGTTAGAAACAGTTTCATATCACCAGTATACCTTGAACAAATACGGTAATGCGTCAGGACGACACTATTCGCTACTGCTCAAGTGCTCTCAAACACCTTACGTAAATGGTGCCATGTGCGTCCAAGGCGAGCACTCCTGAATCAAGTTCAGGACAGGCTCCGCAAAGACATACCAGAGGTACGGCGCAGCGAGGAGTCGGAGGCTTGGGCGTGCAGGGCGCCGTTTACATGAGGTGAGATACTAAAAAACGCTTGGGTGTTCTCGCAAAAGTATACATCCAAGCGTTAGATAGTTTCGGTTTAAAACCTCTCGGCAAAACCTCACCTCAAAAGCTAGTATAAAGCACCTAGCTTTATTATGCTAGTACTTTTTTGTATTTCTCCCATCCAAATCTGTGGATAAGTGGAAAAGTCATTTTCGCATTCTTCATATCTTTTGTGCTATATCAAGCTGTCTGCATTTTTATGACTGTCTGTAGCGCCCTGACACGTACTACCGTTGATTCCGCCAGCACTCCATATCTTAACAGGCACGATTCAATTCCTCCGCTAATTCTACACGCACATATGTCGTACAATATTTTGGCATGATGAATCTTCCCCCTTTCGTTGGCATGAGCAATACACGAAAGCTGCCTCTTCCGCCATATCCAACCTAGTCGGATATGGCGGAAGACATATCTAGTGCCTAGATCCCCAATTTCTCGGGAACGACAAGCCTACGTCTACAGTAGTAGGCCTTACTCCCGACGAGTTCGTACTGCCCTAGCTTGCACACCACTTATGCCCACCTTGAACCAACATCCAATCTCATACAACAAACTCCCAACCACCGCACGATAGCCCCAAGATTAGTAACAAAATGTGTACGGCCGTACACATTTTGTTACTAATCTGAGATTTTCTGTACGATTGCTGCTTCGAATCTTGCTATAGTATTCGATTCAAGATTTCACTGGCACTACGCGAGTTCGGCTTCTTGGATTGCCCGCTAACACCATAATAATACCCCTGTTTACACAGGGGTATTACTGTCGTGGGCGATATAGGATGGCGGGCCATGGCCCTTCCTACGGTTTGACTTACTCGAAGCAAGCTTCTGCGTGAGTCAAACCTCCGCCGCACCTATCGTTCGCTTCGCTCACTTGACGGTTCTCTCCTATTCGGTAAACACCATAGAAATACCCCTGTTTACACAGGGGTATTTCTATGGTGGGCGATATAGGATTCGAACCTATCACCTCCACAACGTCAATGTGGCGCTCTAGCCAAATGAGCTAATCGCCCGAGGTCTAGCTCGGTGGCCTATTGTATCTGTAAAGTGCATAGCCTTGGCGGTCGCTTTGGCTAGAGCGCCACATGTGGCTTTATCTATTTGCTCGCTTCGCTCACGGCCAAATGAGCTAATCGCCCGAACAACATTCGGTATGCTAACTGAAACTATACCAAATACTGCAATGTGAAGCAAGTTTATTACACACAATTACCCCTGTTATTAAGCTTATGCATACAATGTTTTTACTTGACTTGCAAACGTAACTTTTGTAATATATATCACGTTAAACGAGGTGTTCCCACTGAGTACAAAACAACCAAGCTCATTACAGAGCTTCCAGTTGTTTTATGAAGAACTCCCGAGCGTGAAGCGTGTGGTACGCGTTCGTCGGGTAAGGACTGCATAAGGCTCCGTCCCTCTTTCATAGGACAATGGCCCGGCTACCCTGTTATAGGATGGCCGGGTTTTGCTTTTCAGAGGAAAATATAGCCAAAATGCCACCCCTGCACCACCGTGAATCCACAGCCTTACACAAGTTTTCCACTAGCGTTTTCTTTAGCGTTATGTCAATATGTAGTCATGGTATGTCTGTACTGCTCTGGCGAAACAAACGTCGTAAATTCCCGTCTACAGAAGCGCATAAACAATGTATGGCGGCGGCGCTCCTGCTCACGCTGCAAAGCAATCTTCACCACTATAGAATCACCTGACCTTTCGAACTGTATACAGGTACGCTATAAAGATGGTCATGTAGGAACCTTTGACCGCGATAAACTGCTGCTAAGCATCGCGAAGGCTCTTGAGCACCGGCCAGATAATACAACGGCTGCATCGTACCTTTGCGGCACAGTGATATCTCTGCTGCTCTCCGGGCAGTCAGCCCGTTTAGAAGCATCGGCAATAGCCGCTACCGCTCACACCGTCTTAATGAGGTTCGACGCAGCCTCAGCAACCATCTACGGCGCCTACCATCCTTCTCACACGAACTCTTCTTCTAATTCTTAGGCGATAAAATACTTCTATAGCTACAGTTTCGCGACGTTTTTGCCGCGCTGCGTCATAGACACTACAGCTTTATCGGTAACGTCGAACTTCGAGATGTACTTGCCTAGCATGAGCCGCGTCTGCGAGTAAAGGGCTGCGAATGAGTTAAAAACTAGTGTCGTTATAGGTAAATATGCCCACTGTAATACCATAAACACATTCCTATGCCTTTTATAGCGGGCTGGCTTGGGTGGTAGTGTACGTATGGCAAGAAACACCGTGACGACCGCAATAAGCAGCGCAACAGTCTGTATACGGCTTACCAGAACTGGCAGCTGATACGCTCCATAGCTACGGGGGTGAAATAGCACCGGTATAAAGCCCCCAAAAAGCATTAGTAGCGGCCCAACCGCCCACGTAACATGCCCCTCGAGCAACCGCCAAAATTTTGCCATAAGATCTAGCTTAGAAATAGTATTTTTACGGAAAAATGCCAAGTGCGCGAAATACGCGACATCGGAGGCTCCATACGTCCAACGACGATATTGCAGGAACTGTGCCTTAAGTGTTTTAAGATAGGTATCCGATAAAACCGCGTCCTGATAAATAGGCAGGTGGATGGGAAGCGCCCGGTAGTTCCCCTCGAAACGAAAATACGACCGCCAAAATTGGTGGCCATCCTCTACGATTGTCCGTACGCTCCAAAAGTTGGTCTTTTGCAGCGCAACCATAGGTTGTGAATGCGCCGAGAAATTGCGTAGCGAGTGCGAGCGCAAAGAAAACACAAGATGCGATATTGAGTTCCCGGTTGCTAGAACGCGCATAGGTGCAGGCGGATCCCAGATATTGTTCGAAAAGAGCGCAACTGGCTGGAACGATGAATGTACTGGGTCAGGACACACAAGATACGCGTAGGTTACCGCTGTCAGATATTGTTTATCGGGTCGATTATCGGAATCAAGTGTAGTTACAAGAACCCGTAGCGGGTCAATCCGGCGTTTCTTCAAGTACTCATCCACCTTTCGGCCAGCATAGGAGATATTACCGCCTTTACCAATAATTTCACCCGGGATATTGGCGGGATGCTTTATGGCAAGCGTATCGTAAAACCGATGTTTATAGGTCTTCATAAGCTCTTTTGCCTGATCTTCAATATCTTTGCCCGCTCTGCCTTCATATGCCAACACGCATATGATCTGTTTTGTGTTGAATGTTGAATGGAGTACTGCTTCAATGGTTGGCGTAAGAATATCGCGAGACTCTTTATAGGCAGCAATCATAACGACATGAATAACATCCTCGGGCTGCATAAGTAGCGGGCGCTGCTGTGTGGCATTATCTACCGCCAGCTTGTGCCAATGCGGGCGTTTAGCGCGCACTGGAATCTGACCACTCACTAACTCATCAAGCATCGTAGACCACGGAAGTTTTTGGTGTTTCTTGAGAATATTGTAGCCTTGCACTGAGCGTATAGCGCTCGCGCTTGCACGTGCAAAGTTTATCAAAACATATACAAACATAAACAGCGCAGCTAGCTTCACGTTGACGTAGCTCAGCACAAAGGGCAACGCAATCATAAACCAACTAAGCGCCCCTGGCAGTATCTCGAAAAAGCGGTAATGCCCCCTTCGCTCATTCTCAAATGGAATCTCTATATCAGTCATGGTCAGCTATCGCAAGAAGAGAAGTGCATTGCTCACAATAATAAGCAGTACTAGCAGCGGAATGGTTAGCGTTAATATTGCAAGCGAAAGCGCCCTGCGGATAGCATAGGTACGATACCCCAGCACAATGCCGATGCCCAAAATAGCCATAGCGGCAAAAATAAAACTAGCCACATCCCAGACTGTACCTTGCGTATAGCCATCTATGCCGAGTGAGGTACGGTACGATATGATGTAGTTCGTCGTACCTTTGGTAGCATTGAGTTTCAGTGCTATCAGCACGATTGCCGAAAGTGCCAAAAACGTATTGATACTTACGAGTAATAAAGTACTGCGATCTTGAAGAAAATGTTTACTTGCTGTCATATGTTAAAACTATTGTACCAGAAACCACATCCGACCGATCACATTAGACTTGTAGTAGTTTGGCTACCGCAACGCTATTCACTATACATTTCCAAGACCACTGAACGCAACAAGCCCTCTTCAGCTATAGCCGAGCTTCAGGAAGAGGGCAAGCTACTCGAATTTAGTCCGAATTAAGCCGTGGGGGGATAGAACTGCCAGCAGCTATACGCAAGGGAATCATTTGGAGAAAGCTATTCTTTCCGCCATGAAGCTCCGGGGCTGCGGAATGCAGTGTGCCCCTTCTTCTCGTTACTGGTGCGGGTAAGGAGAGTCGAACTCCTGTCTCAACCTTGGGAAGGTCACATAATGGCCGTTATACGATACCCGCTTTATGTCGCTCGCGACAAAAAGCAATTGTCATTTACCATTTATCATTTATCAATGATTGCTTGCAAAAGCTGTGCTTTTGCTTAATTCAACACCGCTTACGGTGAAAATAATCCTAATTGTTAAATGTAAATTGTAAATTGATAAATGCTTTGTCTACGACAAAGCTTGGAGCCACCTGCCGGGATCGAACCGGCGACCTGCGCGTTACGAATGCGCCGCTCTACCAACTGAGCTAAGGTGGCGTATATCTTAGGAGGGGCTCACCCCTCCTCGCAGTTTCGGAATGAATCCGAAACAGCTCTCCTCCCCCTAAAGCCGGCGCTTACACACCGGTGAACTTGCGTTCCAGGAGGGGCTCACCCCTCCTCGCAGTTTCGGAATGAATCCGAAACAGCTCTCCTCCCCCTAAAGCTCGGCTACCGCCTCGTTCGCCTTTGGCTCATGAGAACAATGCTTGCTCGCGTTTAGGAGTAGAATATTGGTAATTATACTGTACCTTGAACTTGGTTCAAACAAAAACGATGTGCTTCTATGACACACCGTTTTTGAAAGATGTAGGATATTAGTCTTTTTTCTTGTCGAGGCGATCGAGCTTAGCAATGTGTACGATTTGGTACACCACAAAAGCGGTCGCGACCAAAGTGATAACTGCACCGATGATTGCACCCCAGCCAAACTCGAGGTCGTGACCACCACGGCTAAGCCCCGTGTTCCAGATTTGTTGGTCGAGCGAAACACCACCAACCAGGTAGCCAACGATTGGGTTAATGAAATTCTCTACGATTGCCTTTACCGCTTCACCAGCTGAAGCACCGATAGCCAAACCTACGGCCAGGCCTACGACACCTTGTTCACGAACGAAATCTACAAAACCTTTTGCATGTTTTGCGCTTATTTTAGCTTTTGCCATTGTATTCTACTCCTTATTACCTCTGTAACATTTTGCAGTATACGATAACGTTGTAAAAACTGCAAGGGCGTTTATCACATTTTTGTTGCGTGCCGCTAGAACCACAGCGACCCTACCCTGATGCAAGAACCGCAACAAAAAAATCAAAAAAGGTTCATCCTTTTACAGAGGTTATTTTGTGTAATTCTACTGCGTGTTGATTATTTGCGCTTGCTAAATACGAGTTTCAAGCCGGCAGACATGCCAAGAAAAAGACCCCAGCTATCGCTGAGGTCTTTTTCTTGGCGCGCCCGACCGGATACACACGGTTCTCGCTTATCGGAGCAAGCTCCTGCACGCTCAAACCTGCACGAACCGACGATCTACGCTCACTACGTTCGCTGATCGCCGGTTCAAATCCGACGAGCACGGACCAAGAAAAAGACCCCAGCTATCGCTGAGGTCTTTTTCTTGGCGCGCCCGACCGGATTCGAACCGGCGATCTCCTCCGTGACAGGGAGGCGTGATAGGCCTCTTCACTACGGGCGCATGTGTGCAAATTATACCATAAAGGTTCAAATCCAGTCGGGCCCGACCGGATGTCGCGCGCCCTGCGGGCGCACTCTTCCCTGCGGTGCTCGGCAAAGCAAGCAAGCTTTCTTTTGCGCTGCGCTCCTCGTTCACCGAACCGGCGATCTCCTCCGTGCTCGTACTGGCGGATAGGCCTCTTCGTCTTGCGAGCGCTTGTCGCAGTGTCGCTCCAACCTTCGCTAGGCAAAACTAGCTATCGCTACTTTTGCAGAGATGCGGCTTACGCCAACTACTCCTCTCAAAATCTCAAACAGTCGACTTCGCTCACTGGTTTGAGACTTTGCAACTGGCTGCATCTCATAGGAGATACCGAGCTAACAGGGGTAATTCTAGCAAGTTACGGGGAGAAAAGCAACTACTTCGGTTCTTTTACCTGTATGAACTGTTTCACAGGAGTGCTTTTTTCAAGCGGCTGTATGTAGGTTTGTATATTTTTGAACTGCACTTGTATATGAGCGGCCTTGTACTTCCCTGCATCAACACTTATGAGCTTAACTATTTCAAAAGAAGTTGGTGTCCTTATGATATCCGATGTTTGCCCAGGCTTCATGCTCCCGAGTGCACGTATGACGGCAGGCGGTACTTCTTGGCTCGACATAGTTATAGCGGTGTCGTTGTACTGGCCGCCGTTGGCTTTGGTAGACTCATCGTCAGATACTTGCTTGGCAAGAGCCTGAAAGTCAATGCCTCCATTTAACTGTTTTACTATGTTCTCGGCCTCTGTTTTTGCAGTACTATCAAGTGTAGCAGCAACTTTTTGTGCCAATAATTCTTGCCGCAATTGGCGGCGTAGATCATCTATAGACCAGTCGAAGAATTTCTTGGTTATGCTGGCTAGCTCATCATTATTCGAACCGAGCTGGTTTTGCGCACGCAAAGTTACGATAGCGTCATCTACCTCTTGCTCGGTGACACGCACATTATTTTTGGCGGCCAAATCTTTGACATAGGTCGCATCTATAACCTGCCGCAAAGCCTTTGGTCTATAGCTATCGAGCTGGAAATTCCCAGATTCGGTTTCAAAATCTACCTGCTGCTGCGTTTGATAGTAGTGCATGTACCGCCGTAGCTCAAATAAATAGTTTTCGTAGGCAACCCAACGGCCACCGACTTTTGCCACTGGCAATGGGATAATTTGCGTTACACGGTATATGAAAAGCGATGTGCTCTGATAGCGGTACAAGCTTAGGCCAGTATAGACTATGAAGCCAATAAAAGCAGCGAAAAGCAACGAGGAAGAGACAACTACAATGCGCCGCTTCGAATGTTCGAGCGGGTACTTATACTTACGTGCACCACGTAAAACTTCTTCTCTGTGTTCAGCAACGGTCTCATTAGTAATCCGCGGTACGTTACTTAGCGCTTCTTCGGTTTGTTCTTGAAGCGATGGCTTCCTAAAACGCTGTGCAACCTGCGGTACAGCAACCCGTACCTTTTTCATACGCATACCATGCGCTGCAGTAGATCGCTTTGGCAATCGCATCTTCTTCATACTCTATTCCTCGGTTTGCGGGTTTCCTGCCATCTCCACCCCTGTTTTACGCAATATCTCTAGCAGACGCTTTTGTGTCTTTGCAGGGTGATGTATGTAGTGGATGAGCAAGTCCCCAACAAAAGTCTGCATCATAATGGTACCATACCCCAGCAGCGTTTCCTGCAAACCTTTTACCTCGTAATTTACCATCTGGATCTGATTCAGGCCCATATCTACAACGCTACGATGGAAAAAGCCTTTTTGAGTTATCTGAATAAAACGCTGGTTTGTTACAATAAATACACTAAAGTACCAGCTCATCCATGACGGAAAAAACAATAGTGCACATATGGCAATACTGGCTAGGAAGCTCAGGTAAAAAAATGTCATCGATGGCGGGTTATCTGGTCGGGTGTATGTGAGTATGAGCGTATACAGCGGCCCAACGAGCAATCCAAATGAACCATATATAAGTCCTTTGCGCATAACTACCGGATGTTTGCGGAACACATACAGCACTTCTTCATCGTCCATTTGATCTTCGAAGTATTTCGCTTTTCCGATTGACGGTTTATTTTCGCTCGAATCTTTCGCCATAAGCGTATTGTAGCAGAGTTTATTAGAGAAGGACTACCGTCCCCCCCATTCAGCTACCGGGATAAATCCAGCGACTGAATTCCCCACCATCCCTAAAGGCTGCGCTGTCGCTTGCTTGGGTTTTTGTGATACCTGGGCGTAGGGTAAACGCATTTGAGTGCAGTTTGCAGTTTTTAGCGAGGAGCGGCCGGAGTCGTATTAGAAATACGGTGGAGGAGCACCGGAAATAAAAAGTGTGAAATGTGCCAAATGCGTTTGCCTTATTTGAACGCAGCGACGACTTCATCATGAAGGCGACCGTTCGTCGCCACATCATCCGTAAGGCTAAAATCAATTACCCCACCACTAAGCGTGCTCATCCTGCCCCCCGCTTCTTCGACGATAACCTTAAGTGCTGCAACATCCCATATCTTAGTTTTTGCCTCAGCGACTATATCTAGTTTGCCTTGCGCAAGTAAATGATAGCTCCAGCAATCCCCTATGCCTCTTGCCCAACGAGTTTGTTCGGCAAGACCAAGAAGCGCGTCTTGCTTGCCCACTTGCGTAAAATATTTTACCGAACCGTAGCTCATATACGCATCTTTGAGGCTGCCGACATCCGACACCGTTACCCTAGATTTGTTCAAGTACGCTCCTTTTCCCTTCTCTGCATACATAAGTTCGCCTATGGCTGGCATATTCGATACGCCTACAATAATCTCACCCTTGTGATACAGCGCGAGAAGAGTTCCGAAAAGGCCGTGATGACGAATGAAGCTTTTCGTACCATCTATGGGGTCGACTACCCATGTGTACGAATCTTCGGGGCCGATGTCTTTCGCGCCTTCTTCGCCATACACCGTATGATCCGGGAAGGCAGCAAGAATGACCTCTCTGATCTTGTTTTCCGCCTCTTTATCAGCAATAGTAACCGGCGAATCATCTGTCTTCTTCTCAACATCAAGCGATGTATCGTAATAACCCATTATGATCCGCTCGGCAGCCTTCACGGCTTCTAGTGCGACCTCCAAGTACGTACTCACGCCCTAACCTCCTCCCTGATAATGAATTTCTTTATCGTATTTCATCTTAGTTAAGTCTACCGGCACCAAAGAGCTCATCATCGGCATCCAGTCATAGCTAGCGTATTTTTGTGCTGCGGCCTCATCTACGAGTAGCTTGAACTCGGTCTGACCGGCATACCATTCCACCGAAACACTAAACGGTTTTCCCTCATATTCTGGGACGACGACTATATAGGTTAGCCCTTTCGATGTTGTAAATTCCCGGCACGGATCACCAGAGGTCTTGCAAGATACCGGGCCGTCTGCATACTCATTTTTTTTCTCAAACATAAAGAAGTCTTTTGTGTTGACCTGCAGGTCATACCGAAACCACCAATAATCCAAATAAGCTTCTTTAACGCGAGTTAGCTTTTGGTGTGTAATCTTGACCCCTGGCGGCATAACTTGCGGGTAGTAGCCTGTAAAGTCCGCTTTAGCTGGGGCACCAAACCCAACACTATAGTCGTAGTACCATAATGCCCCAGCCGCTCCAAGCACAACCAGTGTCGCAATTACTGCTACTGCGGGCTTTTTCATGTGTTTACTCACTTTTATCATAGTCTGCTAATGCACTCCAAGCCGAAATCGAGTAACAAAAATCTTTGGTCTAGTTTGGTACCCCGGAAAGGAATCGAACCTATATTTTCTCCTTAGGACGGAGCTGCTCTATCCATTGAGCTACCGGGGCATATAGTAGTTGTGCAGAGACGTGGATAGACCACGCCCCTGCATCAAATGAAAAGTACTACTTCTTTTTCCGAGGCTGCGTGAAGAACTCGTGAACTGTCTCATAGGTGTGTAGCTCACTATCGCTGAACCAATGAGCAATTTCTTGTTCAGCCTCTTCGGTGGTAGCCGAGGCATGCACGAGATTCGCCACACCCAAACCGGCCGATGCGGCCTGACCGTACGTTACATGAGCGTAGTCACCACGGATGGTACCAGGAGCGGCTGTCTTGGGCTGTGTGTCGCCAACCATCTTGCGCACAAACTCAACGGCTTCGACCCCCTGTAGTACCATGGCGATGACAGGCCCGACTTGCATGGCCTTGAGCTGACTTTCAAAAATTTCGTCACCCTTTCGTGTCTTGAGCGTACCGATACCCTCGTAGTGCCCAAAAAAGTGTTTGTAGTCTGGCTGAACCATCTTCATACCGACAATCTTGAAGCCTGCGCGCTCAAAACGGGTCATGATTTCACCCACGATCCCCCGCATGACAGCATCAGGTTTAAATACAACCAACGTTTGTTCCATATAGTCCTCACTTTCTAACGCCTATTGTAACAGAGAGATCCCAGCCATTCTACCGTGATACAACGTTTGACTAAAATTTAATGTGTTTTACCTATCTGCCACACAAAATAGCGAAAAAAGGTGCGACGGATCATCGCGCGTCCTTCCCGCTAATGGTAGACTGAGAGTATGAAGTTTACGAAAGCAAAAACCGACTTCCTAGAATACCTTGAAATTGAGCAGAATCGCTCTCAGAAAACCATTCGCAATTATGACCACTACCTGACCCGTCTGGCAGATTACGCTGGAGATATCGCCGTAGGAGATATCGACCAAGAGCTCGTACGCAAATGGCGACTGTGGCTCAACCGGCTTGGCACGAATGTCAGTGATGAGTTACAAAAAACGACGCTCAACTACCATCTGATTGCCCTTAGGAGCTTCCTGAAGTTTTGCCACAAACGCGGAATGGAATGCATGTCGCCAGATACCATAGAGCTATCCCGGACAAAACGACCGCAAGTGACATTCCTCAATGAAGACGAGTTGATGTGGATGTTTGAACAACCCGATGTGGCAACGGTAGCCGGACTTCGTGATCGTGCCATATTAGAACTACTTTTTAGTAGTGGGCTACGCGTATCGGAGTTAGTGGGCCTTGACCGCGAACACATAAATCTCAAACGTCGTGAATTTATGGTCCGTGGTAAGGGCCAAAAAGACCGCCCAATCTTTATCAGTCTCGACGCCGCCAACTGGCTGCAACAATATCTCGATAAGCGCGATGATACGGTGAAGCCTCTCTTTATACGATATGGCGGCCGAAAAACCGTTGACCGCAGCGGTAACTTCCATCGCCTTACCGCCCGATCAGTACAGCGCCTCGTAGCACACTATGCCCTGCTGGCCGGCATTACAAAGCATGTCAGCCCTCATACCCTACGGCATAGCTTCGCCACAAATCTACTAATGAACGGCGCTGACTTGCGCTCGGTACAGGCTATGCTGGGCCATAGCAATATCTCAACCACACAGATCTACACGCACGTAACCGACCCACACCTTAAGGCCATACACGAGAAATTCCACCATAAATGACCCCTTTTAAAACCTCTCCTATAGCGAGAGTGATTTTCAGGAGTAAGCTGGCGATTTATTTTGCAAAATTGTAGCAGTAACTACTATTTTGACGGCGAAATTGGTAGATTCCCTGAAAAACGGCCGCAGTTAGGGAGAGGTTTAGAGGAGGTCTAGTGGCTCCAGTTCTATGTATCTACTCGACGTGTTAAATATGACAACTTATGAGATCTATGGACAGCTATTTATTGCGGTGACACCCGAGTACACTGAAAATCGCTTACATACATCGCCAGAAGACTGCAGTGACCCAAGCGGCAAGTTAGTCGTGCCAGTCTGTTGTAAGGGTACTCGAACTTGGACGCGACGCAACACATCTTGTGCTTTTCCGGTCACATCAATTCGCGCCTGGGAGTCTGTAAACCACGCATCTGTACCACTTGCGTTTACCGCGTCTACGACAACGCTAGGAGTATCACGGTAAAGAGTAGATATTCGAGCGTAATAATCTAATGGCGTCAGAGCCGAGGCAGATAGTACGATAGTACCTTTACAAGTTTGGCTCGCATCGCTGCAAACTGCTGGCACAACGACCCCTTTGGTAGCACCAGTAAAGCTGCTAACACCCCCGCTGCCTCCTCCACTGCTCACAGGTTGCATATAAAAGGTCATGGTATTTGACGCAAGGTCTTGTGCGCCTGAAAAACCGCCGTTAGCTTGCATAAGATCCACTCTCAGCAACCCATACCCGCATGTGTTTGCAGCGTCATTTTTCTTAAATATTCCTGCAGTGCTACAGTTTGCCGGATCAGGACTCGCACTATTGGCGACGCTCCATGTAAACGACAGGTCTACAGATGCAGTTGGAGGTAGATTACTACCATCTTCCTGCGAGAGTTTCAGATGAACCACAGAGGAAGATTGCGTGCTGGCAGTCGTACGCACATCTGGAACGGTTGTCTTCACTAATACACAAGTGTATTTGACCGACCCGTCCGGGCTGAGACTACCCGTCGTTGGGTAGTCGCTACCATTACACGACGATTGACTGGCAACAGGAGTACCGGCATTTATGTTCGTGCGTATGGTCTTGACGACATCATTTACCCCTGATTCAGCAGCATAGAAAGCCTGCGCGCTCAACTGACGGTCTAGCGTCTGTCGCCGATTGCGGTTAGCCGCCTGGGTAAACCCGATGACAATGAGTGAGATTACGAGCATCATGATAAGAGTGACCATAAATGAAACCAAACCACGCTCGTCTCTGTTAAAATCCTGCTTTTTAGACGACCAAAATGAGGATATGCGATTACCCGTACTCAAAGTTCTCATGCTAATTCTATTGTACATGCGCGTCACCTCGTTTCATACTCTTTTATCATCCTAACCTCCCCGTTCGGGCCGTAATCTGTGGAAAAACTAACCGATTAGCCCCCTACTCTTTTCTCTATGCTGGTGGTTAGCCTGCTTACCGCACAAAATTCTGTGCCGTTAGTTGGCTTGCAGGTCATATCTGGTTTATCCCAAAAGCCGACCATAGTTGCAGGGCTAGCACAGCTGCCGGGGTCACTTACTGGAGCACAAAGTAAGTCGTCATCGCCGTAAGCAACAGTGACATCTACCGTATAGAAGCCTGCGCCTACGTTTGTTACATCAAGGTTCGCTACGCGCATATTCTGACCCAAGAGCTGCCTACCTGTCACACTCGCCGTAGCACAGGTGAGCTGCTGCGAGCCAACATAGAAACCCGTTTGCGCACCGGTAAACTTTACTCCTTTATCAAATACAAATCGATTGCCTCCAGCACAGAAGTAGGGCGGTGCGGCGCCAAGGCCAGCCAAGTCAACTGCGCCGGCGCCAAATTGGACGGACTGAGTAAGCGTATCGATGATATTTTGGGCTGCAGCCTGAGTCGCTGAACTATTAACACCTTTGTAATACCTGTTCGTGAAAGAGAGTACGCCAAAGGTTATTACCATAAGGATAACAGAGAAAACCAATGTAGCTATCATAAGCTCAACAACCGTGAAGCCAGCAGACCGTTTAAACACGTCGTGTTTAGTCCTCATGTCGCCGCCCTATAATACACAACTATGCTTGCGGATGCGCCGCCAAGACTATCCCACGTAGCCTTGACGGCATTAGTCGCACCCGGAGAAATCTGTAACGCGTAGGTCGCACCACCATGGGGGATATCACAGTCAGCCGGTGCCGTTGAGTAGGTGCTTGGCGCTGTATAACAACCTGGGCTTGTCGCCAAACCCGGCGCTGCCCGTAAATACTCAACTTGCTGCTGAACGATTTTCTGCCCATAGGCTTGTTCTTGCGCTTGCTGTATGGCCAGTACGTTGCGATTCGTAACCGCATAGGCAGATGCGAGCACTAGACTTGCGATGCTAACTGCAATTAAGACTTCGACTATCGTGTCACCTCTTTGAGAGTGCCACATCGTATTCCAATGCTGTATCATGGACAGTTACTCCCTGCTTTTATTGCATATGTCGCGGCAAGCCCGTCAGATACACTTACGACAACCGATTGATCGGTGCCACCGCTATTAAAACAAAGTTCTACTCCGCTCAGCGTGCCTACGCCATAGGGGTTTGGCTGCCCAGCCTCGCTATTGATTACGTCTAAGTCTGAGACGCCTACACCCCAAGCTGTCGTAAAGCCTCGTAGTTCTATCCGTTGCGATCCGCCGTCATTATTGGCACCAAAATCCGCAAAGCTACTAAGGAAAGCTACCCCAAAGCGAGAGGATGTATTCCAGGTTGGTGCCCCTTTATTACGGCCACCGTAATACGTCAAACCATTCAGGACTTTGAGCGTATCAGTTGCGTATGGGTTTGCTGTCACCCAGGCGACCTTAGCGCTATCGACATCTACAACCTGACTTGCATTCGTATATGTACGCCTACCGGCTAGAGCATACGAACGGTATGCTGTATTTTGGCTTGCGCTTGGGTCAAAGACAACTGCCGTACCAGCGAAAATACAGTCACCATTTTCGCCTAAATCAGCCGTGCCGCCTGGTGTTATATGCACATTCGGTGCAAACGCAAGGTTTATGTCACACTTAAAATTAGCGTTGCGCGGGTAAAACCCAGTTTGTGTCTGGTTTACAATCTGTTGCAACTGCTGAGATATCGTACGGCTTCCCACCAAGAAATCTGCCTTATTCTGCCTACCATTTATATATAGTGCAGCAGACACAAATAAACTCCCTGTCACCGCAAGCACAATGAGAGTTTCCACTA
>JAEUQV010000011.1 GCA_016789655.1 Candidatus Saccharimonadota bacterium | reverse complement strand
TACGAAGTACTTACGGTGACCCAATTGCAGCAAGCTCGGCTCCTGTCAGCCGCATAAACAACAACCTTGTGTTTGCCGCTACCCCTAGCCTCACTACTCCGGCAGGTATATACACGGGTAATGAGATATTGATTGCGACAGGTGTCTTCTAAATAACATGGAGTAAGAGCGATGACGGTGTTAGTAATCGGTTTTCGCTCGGCTATACAAAAAGGTGTTCTCCTAGGGATCCTCCTGCTGCTGAGTGCGGCGGGAGGATTTAGCTATGTGCGGCATGCCGATAGTCTGCAATTGCAAAACCGTACACTGAAGCTAGCAGATTCACGTGCGGGGTCAAGTACGTTATACAGCGTTTCGTTTCAGCATCAAGCTGCAGGCCCGGTTGGTTCTGTGCGTTTGCAGTTTTGTGCGAACGACCCGTTCCCCGGGCAAGCGTGTGTCGCACCTACCGGGTTTAGCGCCAGCGGAGCGAGCTTACAATCGCAAAGTGGTTTAGTCGGCTTTTCGCTCGGCGCCTCACTTGCGCCAAATGAAGTAATCCTTACGCGTACACCTGCGGCCGTTCCAGTGGCTGTGACATCAACGTATGAATTCAATGGTGTCATTAACCCATCGTCATCGGGATCATTTTTTGTCCGGCTGGAAAGTTTTACTTCTACTGACGCAACTGGCGCAAGTGTTGATTACGGCGGACTTGCTTTTCGTATAAACGGTGGCTTGAGTGTAAATGTAACAGTGCCACCGTTTTTGCTTTTTTGCTCAGGCAACCAAATACCAACATATGATTGTGCGTCGGCAGTAGGTAATTATGTTGATTTTGGAGATTTTTCTCCAACTCGTTCAAGTACCGGCCAGACGCAGCTGCTAGTGGCCACAAATGCTGAGTTTGGCTACACTATTGCAGTGGGTGGTACTACACTGACATCAGGTGTGAACACCATTACCGGTCTGAGCGTTCCTGATGTATCGCGCAAAGGAGTAAGCCAGTTTGGCTTTAATTTGCGCGCCAACGGCACGCCTCCAGCCGGTCAAGACCCGCAAGGAACTGGTGTGGCGGCAATTAGTGCGGGCTATGACACTCCCAACTTTTATAAATTTCAGCCTGGCGACGTGATAGCTAGTTCATCTACAAGCGACGCCTATAGGCGTTTCACGGTCAACTATGTAATAAACGTATCTCCTGCACAGCCTGCGGGCATATATGTGAGTACGCTGACGTATGTAGCGGTTGCGTCGTTTTGATGCGTTCGGTTCGGGTCGTGTGCATATATGACGTAAAAATAACATTAATTACTTTTGCGGCTGATATATAGTTCTGCTACCATAAGAGTAATGAGTAATATGTAGAGGAATATATGGTAAAAACACGAAAACTTATTGCAGTAACAACGACAATCACAGCGCTGCTGGCATTATTGGTCACATCTGCTGGGTTTACCGTGAGTGCTCAAGAATCACAAGCCGGAAGTGGTATGCGTGTTGAGCCTGTCTCAACTCCACTGACAATTAATGCTGGCTCGTCTCAGACTTTTACCGTAAGATTGACAAATGTAACATCCGGTGCAGCAACATACAGAGCTATTGTCAATGATTTTGTTGCCGACAAAAATGAGCTTGGTCATCCTGCTCTTATCCTCGACGACGACAAATATGCACCCAGCCATAGCCTGAAGCGGTATGTTGCGCCAATCCAGGACGTAACAGTAGAGCCGCGCAAGACAAAAGAAGTGAAGGTTACGGTTAGTATCCCGCAAGACGCAGCTGGCGGCGGTTACTTTGGCGCAGTTCGTTTTGCGCCTACTACGGGGAAACAAGGGCAAAATATCACCCTTTCAGCGAACGTTGCTTCACTCATATTAGTCAAGGTTCCGGGCGATATTAAAGAAAACGTTGTACTAGAGACCTTTGATGTACGCACAGGTGAATCTGAGAGTGGCGGCAGCTCCTTCTTCTCGAGCAACAAAAATCTCGTTGCAGTGGCTCGTTTCAAGAATGAGGGCAATATTCATATGCAGCCTTTTGGAAAAGTACTAGTTAAAAAGGGTGATACCGTTATCCAGACTACCGAGATTAACAACACTGATCCTCGCGGTAGCGTATTACCAGAAAGCGTCCGGCGATTTAGCGTAAAGCTAGACAAAGTTGCAAGTTGGGGTAAGTACACGGTGGAAGGTAACTTTGGATATGGCAGCAATGGGCAGCTATTGAGTGGAAAGACATCTTTCTTTGTTCTGCCACTTATGCTTATTATTGTCGGAGTTGTTGCCATAGGACTTATTGTATTCGCGATTTTTGGTTTGCCACGCATGATCAAACAGTATAATGCCAAAGTGGTTCGTCGAGCTAACCGTCGCTAGCGGTTTGGGTTGCGCCATTTAAGCCTAATCCCACATGCTTTTTTGTTTAGTTTGCTAGTTGGCTATCATTTCCGGTATGCTTATGGTAAAACCGATATGATTATGAAACGATATTTTACACGCACGATACAGACCCTAGGCATAGCTTTCCTACTGGGGCTCTGGCCAGTTACTAGCTTTGCGGCCATAGGTAGCCCGGATCCTCAACAATCCGGTACTACTGGCTTGCAAGGGAAGATCCCCAGTCCGCCGCCCGCCAATGCAGCAACAATTTCAACGCCAGCACCTGGCCGGACGTTCAATCAGCTACCCGTGATAGTAAGCGGACTTTGTACGACCGGTCTACTTGTAAAAGTATTTAGCAATAATATATTCGTAGGTTCTGCCGACTGTGTTGGGGGTAGCTACAGTATCCAGGTAGATCTTTTCAGTGGACAGAATGAGCTAGTTGCACGGGTGTACGATGCGCTTGATCAAGCTGGGCCAGACAGCAATACTGTGATAGTGGTATATCAAGATACTCAAATCGCAGCATTTGGCCAGCGCATAAATCTTAGCAGTAATCTGGCAAAACTTGGTGCACCGGTTGGTACACAACTAAGCTGGCCAATTATACTTAGCGGAGGCACCGGGCCATATGCAATTACGGTAGACTGGGGTGACGGTTCGGCAGTAGACTTAAAAAGCGTATCATTTGCAGGGACATTTGAAGTGAATCATACCTACAAAGCAGCTGGTATTTACCGAGTCGTGGTTAAGGCTACCGATGCCAATGGTGCAGCAGCTTTTTTGCAGCTTGTAGGCGTAGGTGCGGGCGAGGTGACACAGAGCGCCACGGGTAGTACAACCAAAAGTAATAGCGGCGGAAATACGAGGACAGTTTACATATGGTGGCCATTATTACTCATGATTCCACTGCTACTCGGTATGTTCTGGGTAGGCAAGCGGTATGAAGTGACTGCAATTCACCGGCAGCTTGAGGAGCAGGCACGGCTGTATGGGAATGAGATTCAGCGGTAAGTCGACTAAAGGAGGACTCTTGCCCTCCTCGGCATTTCGAATTAAATTCGAAATGCCTCTCCTCCTGCCCTAAAGGCTGCGCTGACGCTTGCTAAGGTCGGGTTTTAAAGATTTAAAATGCGTACATACAATTCTACGCCCCTTAACTCTTAACCCCTAACTCTGTATCATAAAGGTATGAAAGTGTATGTCGGGATGAGTGGCGGCGTCGATAGTTCGGTGACAGCAGCATTGCTGCTTGAGCAAGGCTACGATGTCACGGGTGTCTATATGAAAAACTGGAGCCAGGATTTACCTGGTATGGTCTGTCCGTGGAAAGAAGATTATCAGGATGCAAAGCGTGTGGCAGTGCAGCTTAGCATACCATTCAAAATGTATGATTTCGAGACAGAATACCGCCAGAAGGTTGTCGACTATATGCTGGATGGGTACCGCCAAGGTTTGACGCCCAACCCAGATATAATGTGCAATCAAGAGGTCAAATTTAAGCTGTTTCTGGAAACAGCCCTGGCCGATGGAGCCGATATGATCGCCACAGGCCACTACGCCAAAATTGCCCACAATTTTGGCGCAAGCACCAAGCACCAATTGCCAAATACCAAACAACTTCCAACTCCCAACTTCCAACTCCCAACTTCAGTACCACCTACCACCTTCCATCTACCACCTACCAGTTCCTTGCATATGGCAAGGAACAGAGACAAAGACCAGACCTATTTTCTCTACCGCGTGACCGAGCAAGCGCTCAGCCGCAGCCTCATGCCCATAGGTGAATATGCTACCAAATCTGAAGTACGCGCGGAGGCTATGAAACGCGGTTTGGCTACGGCGAGCAAAAGAGATAGCCAGGGGATATGTTTTGTCGGGAAAGTCGGTATAAAAGATTTTCTATTGCATGAAATCGGGTTGCAGCCGCACGGGGAGATACTAGATCAACACGGCGTGCGTATCGGTGAGCACGACGGTGCGATATTCTACACCATTGGCCAACGCCAGGGACTCGGTGTGGGCGGTGGGCTACCGTATTACGTTACAGGCAAAGACATGGCTAAAAATGAGGTATACGTCACGACCGATATCCAAGACCCCAGCCTTTGGCGTGAAAGTATATCTCTTTCTCAGCTGCATTGGATACATGAGGCGCCAGAACAGGAGAAGGTGTATGAGGTGCGAACTCGTTATCGTGCGGCATTAGTAGGCGCTACGTACTTCTGGGATGAAGAAAACAACAGGGGTGAGCTTCGCCTGGATACACCAGTTCGCGCCATTACACCTGGTCAATCCGCCGTAATCTACGATGGCGACAGTGTTGTAGGCGGTGGCATTGTCGTATGAATATACTTGTACATGACTGATAGCACCCGTCAGGGTAGGCGGGGAGGTGTACTAGGTGTGTGTCCAACGCTGCGTGGACGAGCGCTCACAGGTTGATTACAAAAAGGTTGTAATATTAACTTTAAACTTAAGAAGTTTTCTTGCCACTTGACGACGTATATTTGGTTTGTTACTATAAGCGTTAGTACAATAAAATATACACGTACTAAAACAATAATAAATATTCTAAATAGACAATAGAAAAGCACAAATAATGTATGTCTCTCGTCTTTTGATGGTGTGTGCGCGCCGCTTACAAATAGCTCGCTTTACGTATGGCGTCATAGTGGCGTTTTGGTTGGCGACTGTAGCTATAGTGCCTGTCGCTTCGGCTCAGGCAGCCGAGCAGCTTATTGCACAGAAACCTTTTGTCGCTACGGTAGTAGAGGGTATGGCGCTTACGAAAACGAGCAATGGAGTTCCTATGGCAGTGTTTATGCCGCAGGGTATAAATGCATTACTCGAAGCAGTTAACCTCAAAACTATGCAGCGCGTAAAGCTGGATGAACAGCGCGTCGATGGGCAACAAACATCAGGTAAAGCGTATATAACATTACCGAATCGACATGTACTTATCGGCACAACCACTGGCTTTGTGTATGACGTAAACCCCGATACGCTTGCTGTCGTAGAGCTAGAGCTGCCCGCTGCTATGGCAAAACCAGCATTCCAGCGAGTAGTGCTTGGCGAAAAGGGTGTGGCTTATTTTGCTGGGACAGTCGGTGCTAGCAGTCATTTGTATGCATACAACTATTTATCATCAAATTGGCGCGACATAGGAACTATCCCAAGTGCGACAAAAGGCCTGGCATATGCGGCTGGCGCTGTGTATGTCGGCAGCACAGGAACGAGTGCAAATGTATGGCGCATAACTTTACCTCAAAACAGCCAAGGTCAAGTAACAAGTCAAGGACTGCCCGCAAATCTGCGTGATGTATTCGTAGAGGCAGCGGACAAAGATTTTCTGTACGCATCTGCACAAACCGACAAGGGTCTAACACTCATATATGATCTCAAGCAAGACAAGTGGCATGATCAGCAGCCTGGTTTTGGGCAAATATCATTAGCTCCGCCCGAACCAGAACCCATTGCGACACCTACAGCGCCAGTAGCTCAAAACACTCCTCCAGCAGTGCAGCCTACAAGTGGCACAAATACGACTGATACTTCTCCGGCGGATCAGCTCAACTCGCCTACAAATACCAACAATAGCAATGCAAACTCTCAAAATAATGCGAACGAGAAGAATCCAAAAAATACAGATACGAACACAACTACCAACACCGTCCCCTCGAGCACAACAGAGGGTACTACAGCGACACAGCCTGTTAGTCAGCAAACATCATCGCAAAATGAGGCTCCATCACCGGCAGCTCCTGTGCTGCCGCCTGCGCCAAAGCCCGTATATTTTGGCGGCTTGGCTCAGTACGATCCTGCAACTAAAACAAGCAGGACATATACGAGTAACCCAGGTTTTCAGCCGGTAACAGGCAACTGTTGGATAGACATGACGCGCTGTGTTGTCTACACCTCGCAAGGTAGACTGGCGCTTGCGAGCACATCGTCACGTGGGTTCAAGCTCACCGCTCCGTCACCAATCGTTGGCGGCTACCAATCGCTCGATCTTCTGGCGATTGGCCCAGACGACACTATTTACGCCGGTTCAAGTGTCCCAGGTACTACGTTGCAGCATATTGACAGCAAAAAAACTACGCTGCGAAAGTCTGTCGATACCAAGGGCAATCAATTAACGAGTCTTGTGGCGACCGAACGTGCAGTGATTGCAGGTACGGCTCAAGGTAAGATTATGGAGTACGACCCGTCAAGCCAAACAACTGCCCCTGCTTTTATGAGCGGCATATCTGTGGGTAGTAGTAGCGTGTCGGCGCTGGTTGCCACCGAACAAGATAAGGTTGCGTTTGCTATTGCCCAAGCTGGCTCCACAACAGGTGCATCTGTAGGCGTGTACGATACTCGTAAGCATACAGTTACTTCAAAACCTTTAGTAATTAGTTCACTTCAAAGCATCTCCAGTCTTGCATATAGAAAAGGGATTCTATATATTGGCGGGACAACAACTGGGGTGACGGGCAGCGCACAGGTAGTAGCTTATGATGTAGCTACACGCAGTGTACGGTCTAAGATGACGCCAGTGCCTGGCGCTAACTCAGTTGGTGGCATTGCGGCCAGTTCCGATGGAAAGTTGTTTGGCGTGGCCGAAGGTACTGTATTTATCGCCGACGCAGACACGTTAGGGGTCATCCAGAAAAAACAGCTAGCCATGAAGACGACAGAGTCAAGACTGGTGCTGCGAGCTAGCGAACTTTCAGTAACAATCGCGGGTAAGCTATATAAAGTAGACATCAATGATCTCAAAGAAACCTATGTAGCCAATGCGTCGCAGGTGGCTGTGAATGTTCAGGGCGACACCTACTACGGTCGAAACGGTGGTCTATACAGCATATTGGTGCAGCGTTCTGCTACTAGTGCTGCCCCGACGGCTACTCGGCATTTAAATTCAGGTGTATCACCCGTCGATATTAAGCTTGGCGCCAGCGGGGGTCTATTTATACTTATGATCATTTTACTATCAGTCTTTAAGATTCACATCCGTCGTCCTACCTACATGCTAAAACGCTAATCTTTATTCCCTCTAGTGCTGGGTTATGACTCATCAAACGCAACCAGGGCGTCATACCATTCCTGCGCCATAATTTGATAACCCGGGTCACTAGGGTGAAAGCCATCGGGCAGCCATTGGTATGTCGCGGGCACTGCCGAGCTTATATCTACGAAATGAGCGGATCGTCCCGCTGACACATATTGAGCTATAAGGCTTGGCAGTTGACTATTGTATTGATCAATGCCTGAACTGTACTCCACAAGCTGAAGGTTTGAGGTAAGGAAGACGTGCATGGTGCTTCTGTAGGTAAAGATTTTGTCGAGCAATGTGTTCATACGGCTATAGGCGGTGTTGGCCGACACGCCTTCGCCAAAGATATCATTGCCACCGCAGTGCAGCAGAACAACATCCGGTGCTGTATTTGCCAGCCATGTGTCTATGTTGTCGGCGACGTCTTGGATTGTCCAGCCCGAATGCCCGCTATGATCGACATGTTGGGCATCGTAATGCCGTGCACCACTGTCGAGGTCTGATAAGTCACCGACGAATCTGTTCTGGTAGCCTCCGCTTGCAAGCAGACCGGCAAGAAAGTAGCGCCAGCCGCCATTCAACGCTTGGTTGTCGGCTCCGTCCATACCTTCGACTACTGAATCGCCAAGAGGCATAATTTTTACGGTGTTTCCGGCGGAAAAGATGCGACCGCCGGTACTCGCAGGGTGCCTTCGTAAAAGCCGCCGCGATGCTATACTCATACTGCTCATGATAACACGAGCCGCAACAAAAAAGCCGCTTTGAGGATGGAAAGGGTTGGCGCATAGGGCTAACTCCTATTATGGCGGTAAACATTTGCTATACTTATCAACATATGAATGCACAAGATATACGAAAAGCCTACCTCGAATATTTCTCTAAGCAAAAACATGTGGTGATTCCGCGCGCCCGGCTGGTGCCCGATAACGACCCGACCACGCTCTTCACGGGCAGCGGTATGCAACCGCTTTTGCCGTTTCTGCTGGGAGAAGCGCACCCCCATGGCACGCGGCTGGTCGATAGCCAAACCTGCCTGCGCGCCCAAGATATCGAAGAGGTCGGCGACAACCGCCATACGACGTTTTTTGAAATGCTGGGCAACTGGTCATTGGGCGATTACTTCAAGGCCGAGCAACTGCCGTGGTTCTGGGAGTTTTTAACTTCGGTCGTTGGACTTGATCCACAAAAGCTGTTCGTTACGGCATTCATCGGCGATGAAGCCACTGGCATACCGAAAGACACCGAGTCGGCTGAAATCTGGCAAAAGTTGTTTGCCGATAAGGGCATAGACGCCAAGACAGTCGATATCGGTTCGGAAGATGATGGCTACACCAAAGGCATGCAGGGCGGCCGCATTTTCTTCTTCGATGCCAGCAAAAACTGGTGGTGCCGCGCCGGTAAAATCGGCGACATGCCGGCTGGTGAGCCAGGCGGCCCCGATAGCGAAGTCTTTTACGAGTTCGACTTTATACAACACGACAAAAAATGGGGCGAACATTGCCACCCCAATTGCGACTGCGGCCGGTATATGGAAATTGGTAATTCCGTCTTTATGGAGTACCTACGTACCGAAAGCGGTTTCGAGAAACTGCCTGCCCAAAACGTCGACTTTGGTGCTGGCTTAGAACGCATTGCTGCCGCCCGGCTGAACGATTCCGATATGTTCAAAATAAGCGTTATCTGGCCAATCATAGAAAAGCTTGAAACCATAAGCGGCAAGAACTACGATAGCCACACCGAAAGCATGCGCGTTATAGCCGACCACCTACGTGCTGCTACGTTCCTGGCCGTTGATGGCGTTACGCCCAGCAACAAAGAGCAGGGCTACGTCATGCGCCGCCTCCTGCGCCGCGCCATCCGCTTCGCGTTCGACCTTGGTGTCGAGCAGAACTTCCTTGAAGCCGTCGTGCCGGTTATAGCTGACATATATGAAGCCGATTTTCCAGAGGTAAAAGCCAAGCGCGACGAAGTCGTAGCAGTACTCGTAAAAGAAGAAAAAACCTTTCGCCAAACGCTGCGCAAAGGCATAAAAGAGCTTGAGCGTATGTTTGAGGGCGACCCCACAGATATCCATACCAGCGAAACCCGAGCACAGCGAGGGAAGCCGGGTGTTGATGAGGGCGCGTTAGTGCCCGAACCCGTGCGTAGCGCGGGCGCGAGCGAACAGCGAGCGGGGGAAGGCGGGATGACTCCGAGCGAAGCGATGGAGGCACCCGAGAAGGGGCGAGCACCTTCTAATCAAAAAAATGAGATTGTTAACCACGGCCAAATCCTCTTCACTCTCTACGACACCTACGGCTTCCCGGTAGAACTTAGTGTCGAAGAAGTCTTCAAACGCGGCATAGAGCTCGATACCGACTGGCGCGAACAATTTGAAATGAAAATGAAAGAACAGAGAGAAAGAAGTCAAACGGCCGCGAAAGGCGTGTTTAAAGGCGGCCTGGGAGGCCATACTATGCAGCACAAACGCTACCATACTGGCACTCACCTCCTGCAGTCGGCCTTACGCCAAATATATGGGCCAGAACTGCGCCAGCACGGCAGCAACATCACCGAAGAACGTTTGCGGTTCGACTTCAACCTAGACCGCAAAATGACACCAGAGGAAATCGCCCAAGCTGAAGCGCTGGTAAACCAGTGGATAGCCGAAGATCACCCCGTAAAGTTTACCGAATATCCTACGCAACAAGCACTCGATATGGGCGCTATCGGCCCTTTCGGCGAGCGTTACGGCGACACGGTAAAGGTGTACCAGATGGGCACTGACAATAACATTGTTTCCCTAGAAATCTGCGGTGGCCCCCACGTCGACCACACCGCCCAACTCGCCCAAAACGACGATGGCACCCCAAACGGCAAACGCTACAAAATCCTCAAAGAAGAAGCCTCCTCAGCAGGCATCAGGAGAATTAAAGCGGCCATGGTATGAGCGGCGACATTTCATTTGTGTCTACAGAAGAGTCCACAGGACTTTTCTGGGCATCCGCCGCATAAAAGCGGTTATGGTGTAGTATTTGAGTCTCCTAGATTTCGGTAGTGTCTGCCTTTTCCAAGGCAATGTTCACTAGCTCGATAACCAGTGGTATGAGACCGCGTACGTATTTTGCCGGGCAGCCGATAGCTTCGGTGTGCAAAGTTTTCGGTATATTTGTCTTCTCAAGCTCGCTAACGCTCGGCACATTCTCTAGCAATCCGCGATTAAATGCAATGCCTGTGGGCGTACTAACCACGTACTGGCTTAAACGTGTCGAAAAATCATCAATTCTTAACCCAGCACAGGCTCTGGCGACACCGCCGACACTTCGCATAAAACGTTCATCTCGTATCATTACGTTCGGGCGAGGCTCTTGACCGCCATATTTTTGCTCTAGCGCTTCGCCAAGAACAGCTAGATAACCTGCCGTTACATTCTGACTCAGAGCCGAGGCATTAGCCGTATTGGTTGTTACTCTATGTACCATATGTCCAAGTGGAAAAACGTCATCTGCAGTTCTACTTTGTCTTTTTGTGAGACGGATGCGTGCGACTAAATCGATGGCTTCGGCGGCCAGTCGTTGCGCAGCTGGCAGCTCTGCTACCGAAGCCTGTGCAATTCAAGAAACATATTCGGATAAAGTTCCGGCTTTAGGCTGCTAACATACAGTCCATCTGCACTTCTGCGGGCAGCAAATGTAGTAGCCAATCTGTCTTGTACCTCTGCCCGCTTTGGCCCAGCTATGGCTGCATGGAAATGCTCCATAATTTTAGCAAGCCCCCAGTAGCGTGCCATGTCTAAATCCGTATTGCCTGTCGTATCATCCGGCAGCGTCCAAACGTGCTCAATCATGTCTTGTACAGCTTGCTGAGGTAACGTCAGCAGCGATGCTTCAGCGCAGCCACTAGGTAGCAGATTGGTCGCAGTATTGGATAGCAGCGTAAATAGTGGCGGTTCTTCAAAATGTCTAGGCATGTTTTTTAAGTGAGCCAACAATTTATTGTATATAAAGCAAAATAATGATACAAGTATAGCAATGAAGATTTCAAAAGCAAACGGATTTGCTGCAGTAACCGCAGCCGTGGGGTTAAGCCTGTTCCCCAGTGCTGCCGAGGCAACCGTCGGTGATCGCTGCGGGGCAGTTTATCTTGAAGGCGAGACGCAAATAGCACCTGAGCTTACCGGTGCAATTGGTGCGTTAGCTCTGAAAGGCGTCGATATGCACGTACATCTTTTAAAGGGTGCTGATGGGTATAATATGGCAACAGACCAGGGGTTCGACAGGTATGTTAAAAAAACGGTGCGTGACTGTCGGTGGGGCGATACAGACGTCTTGGTAACGTACGTTGACTACACCGCTAAAGAGCGCGCTCGTTACGGCGTAAATAACGGCGTACTCGATATAAACCGGTCAAATGCAGCTGAACGAACATGGCTGCCTGAAGATGTTGCTGCGCATGTGCGAAAAAACTTTGGAGCTGCTCTGAGCGACAAAAACAGCGGTATACAATCTGACCTTACGGTTGTTGTTGGTGGTTTACATACTGCCTATGATGTGATGGGTTATCCGCACGAGGAACCGTCTAGCACCCCAAATGCAGCGAGCGATAAAAGAGAGGCAGTGGATATACCGTGGGGTCAATTAGGAAAAGTTGGTGCGCCCATTTTGGCTTTGGGCGGGCTCGGAGGCTTTGGTGTAGTATCGCTGCGCCGAAGGCAAGAGTTTACCGGTACCCGTGCTCAGTTAGTTGGCGATATTGATGCAGCTATAGCAAAGATGCTTAGCGTACGTGAGGGAGAATCGTACATTGCAGGCCAAACAAACGCCGACGATTCCGGCCTTGATGGATTACGTAGCGAGGGCGGGGATTTAGCCAGACTGAGCGTAGAGTTTCGGGCTGCACGAGAAGCAGTGGCAGGGGTGCCGTTGTCACTTGTTTGGCCAAAGCCAGGTAGTTTAGACGGTGTCGCGACTACGGTACGTCGATTACAAACGCAGTTCGTTCCTGAAGTAGCCGAGTATGTAGCAGCGCGTGAAGCGGCCGAGCAAGACCTGGCGCAAGCGGAAGGACGTATGCAAAAACTCCAGGAACTATTACAGCAAGCCTATAGCGCCAAAGGCAGTTTGGCTGAAGATGGCTGGGACGTTGCGGTACTCGAAACGCGGTATGCAGACCTCTATGCACAAGTTGGGACATTAGCTGAACGTCGGCAGCAGCAAGCCATTGCCGCTTCGGACTATGCCGAAAAACTCATCCCACAAGTTGCAAAGTATGTGGCCGACACCAGCGCCGCTGTCTTAAAAGCCCGTTTCAATGAAGCGATTACCGCACATGAAGTACGAGCCGACACTATCAAAACTGTTGCGGCCGAGATAACTACAGCAAAACAAGTTTTTGAAGCAATATCGAATGGACTGAAAGACGGTTCTTCTGAAGCTTATGATTCTTCATGCTACGAAGATATTAAAGTCGTTACAGCCAACATAGACAGCTTGTTTGAGCAGATGAGCGCCATCCAAGAACAGGCCAAGGAATGTACCGGGCAAAAATCTGTTGCGGCAATTGAAACAGCCGAAAAATTGCGGGATGATTTTACGCGCACCGTGCTAGCGGCAAGACAAGAGATGCAGCGGGTACATGATAGGCGTGCGCTGTTAGAAGAACTAAAGGTATCTCTACCAAATGACACTTACAGTTTGCAACAACTGCTTACGCAGCACATTGGTGATGCAGAAGAGTGGGGAGGTGATATCGATGCCGCAGCAAAAGAGGCGTTGTCCGATACACAGACACACATGGATGAACTAAAACTGGATCTCGCAGCGCGCCGTCCAAAATATTTGGCCATTCGTGATTCATACGCAGCTGCAACAGAAGCTATCGCTGAAGCGTATAAACAGGTTACAGAACAACGTGCCGAGGCTACTTCGCTGCGGTCGAGCATAGGTGAGGAGTGGGCCGATGTAGAGGCGTCTTTACGGGCACTACAAGACTATGTAAGTAGTAACCCTGGCGACACGCTGGGTATCTCGACAGGCTTTGTCGTATCAGCCCCCAACACCTCGGGGACTCGTGCTAAACTTAGGGCAAGCCTAAGTCAGCTGCAAGCAATAGACCAGCAAATTGATGGCCGTCTAAGAGAAGCAAAAGAACAAGTCCGCCGCGCCGAAGCAGCCCGTGAAGCAAAACGTTTGCGCGTGGAAGCTGAGCGACGTGCGCGCTCTAGCTCGTCTACGTCGCTTTCGAGAAGTTCATCTTCTGGTCGTTCCAGCTCCAGAGGGGGTGTATAAGTGTCTTTGTAGAGCAGAGTAGCTGACCCAATTCACATTTTTTCAAAACACCAAACCCCGTCATGCTGAACTGGATTCAGCACCTTGTTCATATACTAATGGGATACTGAATTCACGGCACGTCGCCATGGCATGCAAGTTCAGAATGACGGCAGGAAATGAATGTGGGTCAGCTGGCCTAACATAGAGTCTTCGACTGTGCTACAATAATCTGCATATGCTTGATAAGTTCAAGAGTCTTAGTAGTGGTGCTGTGGTGGCGGCGAAAAGCCGCGTGAAGAACGGCGGCAAATCAAAGACTCCAGCCGAAAAACATCTGGTGGCGCTTGATATTGGTACGGAGTATGTTAAGGCGCTCATTGCTCGTGTGACTGACGATGGTCTCGATATTATTGGCGCTGGGCGCAAGCGGCAACGCTTGAGTGATATGCAGGCTGGTGCGGTGGCGGATATTGGCGGTGTAGTGGAAAATTGCGACGCAGCGCTCAATGAAGCCGAGCAGCAAGCTGGTGTTAGTGTGCGTAGCGCTGTTATCGGCATAGCTGGTGAGCTAGTGAAGGGAACAACCACCACCGTGCGGGTGGTGCGCAAGACGCCCGAAAAAGCGCTTGATATGCTAGAAGTAGAGCGGATCATCAAGCTAGTGCAGGAGCGTGCCGAAGCCAAAGCCAAAAAGCAATTGGCATGGGAGCTTGGGGGTAAAGAAGTCAGCGTCAAGCTTGTGAATAGCGCACTTGTAGGCATAGAAATAGATGGCTACCCCGTAACGAACCCGGTAGGTTTCCAGGGCAAAGACGTCCTCGTTCAGCTGTACACTGCATTTGCACCACTTATTCATATAGGTGCATTGGAGCGAACTGCCGAACAGCTCGATCTTGATCTCGTGGCTGTTGCTGCCGAGCCGTTTGCGGTGACTCGCGCTGTTATAGGCGACGATCAGTCGGCTACGATGAGCGCTATAATGATGGACGTTGGTGGCGGTACAACTGACATAGCTGTCGTAAATGATGGGGGCGTACAGGGTACAAAAATGTTCGGCATAGGCGGCCGAGCCTACACCAGGGGCGTAGAACGCGACTTGAGTGTAGAGTTTGAGGACGCAGAACAGTTGAAGCTTGGTCTTGCCGCCGGTGGAGTGCCCGAAGCCAAGGCTGAAAACGTCGAGAAAGCACTCGGTAAAGTCCTGGACGTATGGATAAATGGTGTCGAACTAGCACTCAGCGATTTCACCAAGCTCGACCACTTGCCGCATCGGCTCTACTTGTGTGGCGGCGGTTCCAGCTTGCAGCTTCTTGTCGATCGTTTGCATGATAGCGATTGGTATACGCGGCTGCCGTTTACCCGTAAGCCCATAATCGAGCATATTCACCCCGACCAGGTTGTGGGTATCGTGGACCAAACCGGCAAAGTCACCGACCATACGTACGTAACCGCTATGGGCTTGCTGCGAGTTGGCCTAGATACGATACAATATACGGGCACTAGTGGTGACACCATGAAGGAAAAACTCGATAGGATTCTGCATGTCTGACAAAATCAAGGTAACGCGTAAAGTAACAACTAAGTCACCTAAGCTTAAATCGCCTAAGACGGTTAAGTTAAAGTCGCCTAAATTAGATTCGCCCAAGCCTAAGCTAGCTACTATGTCTAGCACTGCCGCCAAAGAAACGATATATGTTGATGTAGACGATGAGATTACCGCAATTATTGATCGAGTGCAGCAAGCCAAGGGCAAAATAATAGCTCTTGTGCTACCCAAGCGTGCTAGTGTAATGCAAAGTGTCGTAAACATGAAGCTACTAAAGCGAACTGCAGAGCAAGCTGGCAAGCATCTGGTACTTATTACGAGCGAAGCGAGTTTACTACCGCTTGCAGGCATAGTGGGTATGTATATGGCCGAAACGCCAACGAGTAAACCAGAGATTCCCCCATCACCAGATCGACCAAGCGACGAACCAGAGCAAGTCGATGAACCCATGGACATCACCGACAATAGCGGCACTGCAGTCGAAGACTTCGACTCAGATGCTGCTGCCCAAACCCCAGTAGGTGAGCTAGCCGGTACGCCTGCTAAGCCAGCCGAAGAGGCGGTAGACGAAGTTGTTATGGAAAGTAGCGATGAACTGACAAACGAAGAAAAACCAGATGTTGTGCCAGTTAAGAAAAACAAAAAACTTGCCGTACCCAACTTCGATAAATTCCGGTTACGAATGTTCCTCGGGTTCGTAATGTTGGTTGTGTTGGTTGCTGGCTGGATCTTCGCGACAAAGGTTTTGCCCAAAGCGACGATTGCTATAACAACCAATTCACAAGTTGTGCGTTCTAATGTAAACTTAACGCTCGATACAGCAGCCAAGACGGCAGATACAGAGAATAAAATCATTCCGGCCATTGCGCAAACTACGCCCAAAACATCTACGCAACAGGTAGCTGCCACTGGTCAGCAAAATAACGGTGAAAAAGCCAGCGGAAAAATAACACTCACAAATTGTAGTAGTAGCGGCGATCCAATAACAGTACCAGCGGGTACGGGACTAACTTCAAATGGCATGACATACATAACTCAATCTACAGCATTGCTTGAAACTAGCTCATTTAGCGGCGGCGGAGTATGTAAAAGCTATGCGGATACATCAGCTACCGTAACTGTTATTGCGCTTAAGCCAGGTGCATCCTACAATATTGACTCATCCTCATTCACATCACCTATCTCTAGCGTAACCGCGAAGTCAACCACACCTATGTCTGGTGGCACAGATAATATTGTAAAGGTTGTTTCACAATCAGATATTGATAGCGCAAAGTCTAAAATAGCCGCCCAAGACACTGCCCAGCTGAAAAAAGATCTCCAAGCTGCCCTGCAAGGAAAAGGTTTACTGCCCATACCATCTACCTTTATTGCCGGCGACCAACAGCTAACTACAAGCGCCAATGTTGGCGACACCGCCGATACCGTGACTGTCACGGCCGTAGTACCCTATACTATGCTTGGTATACATCAAGCCGACCTCCGCAAGCTCGTTGTGGCGAGCGTAAACGGCCAGATAGACACCAAAAAGCAAAAAATTCTTGATGATGGTGTCGCTAAAGCAACCTTTAGTCAGCAATCTCCAGGTACGCCCACTACCGCTACTGTAGCCGTTAAGGCGCAGACGGTTGCAGGGCCTGAGCTTAGTGTTGATGACATTAAGCGGCAAGTTGCAGGCAAAAAAGAAGCGGCTGTCAAACAGTCTCTCGGAAGCTTACCGGGTGTTACAGATGTGCAAGTTACCTATAGCCCGTTCTGGGTAAGCAGCGTACCGCAGGATATGACTAAAATTACTATAGATATCGCTAAACCAACCAACTAGTACCAGATGACAGCAGATTACATACTCGGGGTGGATTACGGCGGCGAGCGAGTGGGCGTCGCTATTGCTCAGCAAATCGCCCGGTTGCCACGACCACTCGTAACACTTAAAAATGACAGCCATCTTATAGACACACTGCAAAAAATTGTGCAAAATGAGCGGGTAGGCAAGATTGTAGTAGGTGTGCCACGGAATATGGACGGGACAGCTAGTGAACAATCGGCGGTCTGCGAAGCCTTCGCTGCAAAGTTAGCACGAAAAGTGACGGTACCAGTGCAGACAGCCGATGAAACACTCTCAAGCATAGAGGCAGAGTCACGTCTCAAGGGCGCATATCAAAAATCAGATATTGATGCGATGGCCGCAGCAATTATACTAGAACGTTATTTTGACGCGCATTTCACAGGAGGAGATGTATGAGCTATAGGATGCACGGTAGCGAGCGATCGGGCGCACGAGGGGTATGGCGTATAGTGGGTAGTTTGATTACACTCATCGTTATAGCGGTTGGGATTATAGGCTTTATGATGTGGCGTGACTACCAGTCTGGGTTAAAGCCAGTCGGAGGTTCGGGAACGACGGCTGTAACGATAGAGCAAGGAGAATCGGTTCCAAACATTGCTGCCAAACTTAAGGCAGCTGGCCTCATACGTAGTACGCGAAGTTTTGAGTACTATGCCCGCTTCCATAAAGCTAGCCAGTATTTGCAAGCAGGTGAATATGAAATCAGCCCGTCGCAAGGAGTTGCAGATATAATCACGCAGTTGACGCACGGAAAGGTCGCTACCTCACTTGTCACGATATTGCCGGGACAGCGTCTTGATCAAATACGAAAATCGCTCATCGAACAAGGTTTTAGCGAATCTGATGTCGACGCCGCATTACAGCCTACTCAGTATGAAAATAATCCCCTGTTTGCAGGTAAGCCAGCCGGCGCCAGTCTCGAGGGTTATCTGTACCCAGATTCCTACCAGCGGACAGCCCAAACTAAAGTCGCAGACATCATTGACCAGTCAATAGCACGTTTGCAAAAAGAGCTAACTCCTTCGGTCAGACAAGGGCTTGAGAAGCAAGGGCTAACTACATATCAAGGCATAACGCTAGCCTCAGTAGTCGAGGGTGAGGTTTCGAACCAATCAGAACGAGCGCAGGCTGCTCAAGTTTTCCTCAAGCGAATACGTGAAGGTATGCCATTAGGGAGCGATGTCACCGTGTTCTATGGCTCTGTCATGGCGGGTAAGGGGCGCGATATTACGTATGATTCACCGTATAACTCTCGACTCCATACTGGTTTGCCACCGACACCGGTAAGTAATATCAGCGTGAGCTCATTGCAGGCTGTTGCCAATCCAGCATCGACGGACTGGTTATATTTCGTAAGCGGGGACGATGGAATTACTCGATTCTCAAGGACGCTTGCCGAGCACGAGGCATTGACGGCGAAATACTGCCACGAATTATGTTTGCAGTAACAGAGGTAGAAATCATGTTAGAGCTTGCAAGCGTGTTCATAGTTTGATACCATATTTCGGTAGCCATTTGTGCCTAATGGTTCCCGCAGGGAGACACGGTACGAGTGGTTATGTTTTGTACATACCATAAAAACGATATGGAATGATTAAGCCGCTTGAAAGTCGGCTACCATCACTAACGTAACATCTTGTACAAAAGCTTCAGCCTCAATTACTCTGAAGGTTCATTGGGGCGAGGAGGTTGCTATCAGTACTACACAACACGGGTCAGTTCTGGCCCAACGTTTACAGCGTCGACGACAAGTTGCGAGCACACGGCTCCAGAAAACACTTCGTCGCAAAGCAGTTAAGAAGCGCCTAGTGCGTATTGGTTTGGTTTCGGCCAACTTTGCGTTACTTGCTGGCGTTTTTTTGTTTGTCCTTGTTAGCGCAAAGACCGACAAGCCAGTCGTTATAGCCGCTCAAACCAACGCTGAAACAGCTGCGATTAGCCCGGTAGACCGTATGACATCCTTCGATGTGGCTGCCAATGTAGCAAAAGCTGCGAACCTACCCGAGAAAACACCTATCGCCAATCAAGCGCAGAGTGCCCATGTTGCAGTTGTAGTAAGCGCCAGCGACACTAGTGTCGCAGTCAAACCGCAAGTGGTTGAGACCACACTTAAAAGCTGGCGGGATATATCAGAATATACTGTCGCAGCGGGAGATACCGTGCCTAGTTTGGCACAGAAATTCGGTGTGACGTCTGAAAGTATCCGCTGGTCTAACGGCATCAGCGGTGATGCTCTTGCGGCTGGGAACAAACTGGTTATTCCTCCCATGAATGGCATCGTCCATACAGTCAAAAACGGGGACACTCCTCAAACGCTCGCCACCCAGTATCACACAAGCGCAGATAAAATTGCTCAAGCCAACGATGCTGAGCAAGGCGGGCTTGTGATAGGTAGACGTATAATAGTCCCCGATGGACAAATCGTTGCAGCTACAACCACACGTTCGCGTACTACGACGAGCGGCAGTATCACCACTTACGCGGGTAGTTTTACGCCACAATACGGTGCCAATGGATATGATTGGGGCTGGTGTACGTACTATGCCGCAGCTCGTTCTGGAGCGCCGGGCAACTGGGGCAATGCTAATACTTGGGCGTACTATGCACGTATAAGCGGCTGGAATGTTAGCTCTATCCCGGTAGCAGGCGCAATCTTTCAAACACCTGCTGGCTGGGCTGGGCATGTTGGTATAGTCGAAGAAGTCTACGATAACGGCACTATGAAAGTGAGCGATATGAATGGTTTCGCGGGCTTTGGTCGTGTCGGTTATGCTGTTGTGCCAGTTGGTACGTACCCCAATTACATCTATCGCTAGAAACCAGAAACAATTTAATAGGTAAGAATAACCTACCGTAGTTTGCTATTTGCTAGTTCCTAGTTTATAACTCTCGCCTCTGTTATACTTACAGTATGAAATTCGTAGATGTAGCAACCGTACAGGTACGGGCGGGCGATGGCGGCAATGGTCGGATGAGTTTTCGGCAGGAAAAATTCGTCGACCGTGGTGGCCCAGATGGTGGTGATGGAGGCAAAGGCGGCAATATCGTCTTCGTTGCCAGCCGCAATCAAAATACGCTCATGGACTTTCGTTTCCATAAAGAACTCGCCGCCGAATCAGGCGGAGATGGCGGTAAAACACGTAAGCACGGTAGGAACGGCCAAGATCTGCGTGTCATGGTGCCCGTCGGCACGATTGTATATGAAGGCGAGCACGAGCTTGCCGACCTTACTGCCGATGGTCAGGAATCGATCATCGCAAATGGTGGTCGCGGTGGCTTCGGCAATGCGCACTTCAAGAGCAGCGTCCGCCAAGCGCCTAAATTTGCTGAACCTGGCGGTGATGGTGAAGTTAAAGACTTACGACTGGAGCTCAAGCTTATAGCCGATGTCGGTTTGGTGGGCTTACCAAACGCCGGGAAATCGACCTTTTTATCGGTCGTAAGTAATGCTCGCCCAGAAATCGCCGACTATCCGTTTACCACGCTCACACCAAACTTGGGTGTAGCTGACGTGTCAGGAGCTGGCAGTGTATTGATCGCAGATATTCCAGGGCTGATCGAAGGGGCCGCTGAAGGTAAGGGCCTTGGCGATGAATTCCTGCGTCATGTGGAACGAACGGCGGTGTTGCTGCATCTCGTTGATGTAACGAGCGACGATGTAGTTCGCGATTATATGACGATTGAAAATGAGGTTAAAGCGTACTCTGATGCGTTGGCATCCCGGGCGAAAATAATCGTGCTCACCAAGCAAGACGCAAGCCTACCGGAACTTGTAGACGAGGCAGAAAAAGCATTACGAAAAGTATCACCGAAAGATATACAAATATTTGCGATATCTTCGCAATCACACAATGGTGTGAAAGAGCTGCTCTACGCAACACTAGAGTTAGTAAAGACCGAACGCGCCAAAGCTGAGGCGATCAGAAGAGAAACAGAACCGGATGATGGCTTACCTGTAATACGTCTTGCTGATGATGAAGGCTGGACCATAGAAAAAACCGTCGATGGCTTCAAAGTCTCTGGCGGCAAGGTCGATGACTTCTCGGGCCGTACCGATTTTGGCAACGATGAATCCATCGCCCGCTTTCGTGATGTACTCCGCCGCATAGGTGTCATGCACGAACTATCCCGCCAAGGCGCAAAAGCCGGCAACCAAATATACACAGCATACGGATCTTTTGAGCTATAATCTTTTCTTATGTCTGAGACAACGCTTCCTATATATTTTTCCAATGCAAACTTCGGGCCAAGAGCGCTTTTTACTTCGCCGGAGCGTATCGGTGCATTCGCAGCCGAGGCTGGATTCGATGGAGTAGAAATCGTACCATTACGCTACAGCGCAGAGCGGTATGCCAGAGCGATACGGAAAGCTGATTTGGTAATCGGCTCACTACATCAGGGCTTTCGGACTTCAAATGAAGAAATAAACACTTGTGCAATGGTCGGCGAAACTGGATTAAATCGTACCGATAGGTTAATGCGTCTTCCAATCTTAGGGCCTCTACTTATTGGGCCCGACATGCAAGGTTCAGCGGATTTCATGGCGGCCGTACAGGCGAAAACTGAGATGCATGTTCCTGGTACTTTTTATCCTCAACAAGATCAAGAAAGAGATAGGCAGAATTTGTTAGTAGCAAGTACAACCGAAAAGTTATTCCAGCCTACCGACCATGTCACCAGGCTAATTAGCGCAAGTTCAGTACAGGATATGCTGGATAAATTAATGGGTAGAGGCTATACTGGTGTCGTATTTGATACCTTTCATGCGAGGCGAAAATATGTTAATACTCCCGAAACGGTTTCGCACATAGAAGTTTCACTTGGCCAACTCCTACCTGCTATCAAGGCGTTGCACATTAGTCTAGGTCGTACTGAATACAATGGGAGTCAACCACATATACATACCATGCGTGAACTACA
>JAEUQV010000008.1 GCA_016789655.1 Candidatus Saccharimonadota bacterium | reverse complement strand
CTTTACTCCGTGTCTGGCTTTGCTCTAGGTTAGACCTAGCGCATTTACAGTTGCGGCACAGCTGGAGAATTGCACTCCATTCCGGATTTATTTTTTAATTTAAGAGACTGTTATAGAGTGTAGCACAAGCGTCGAGACACTAGATATAGTAATTTTTACGCTTTTTACTCAATGGTTTTAGTGCGCAACTGCGAGAGCCGCTCTACGAAACTTTGGGCTGCACCCTCAAGCCCTAAAACCCTGAGCGCAGCCAATAGCACACCGATATCTTCTACTTGATGCTTGGTTGGCAGAGCCTCTGCTTCGGCCTCTGCAAAAAGCCTTTCAACCTTGCCGACGAGCCACTTTTCTTCGGCATCTTTCACCTGATTGGTTTGCACATTAGCTGGCTGCATAGCGCTTGGATTTACGACCTCCAACGAGCGTGCGCTATGGTCACGCTTGATCAAATGCCCTCGTTTTATAAGGTTGCCCACATGCAGCGCCACCGTCGCAACTGACGTGTAGTTGAGCCCGTTCATAATCTCGCGGTAGCTTGGGCTATACCCATGCTCTGCTATAAACTGCTCTATATAGCCTAGTAGTTCCTTTTGCTTCTTGGTTGGACGCACCGTTTGCAGCTGGGACGGCTGGTTTACAGAGGCGGTTTTTATCTGGGATGTTTGCTTTTCGTTCATACGTACCATTGTATCACCAGTATCGGATAAGCTCTTAGAAGTCGACGCTCCACGCATTAACCTTGCCCTGCCCACTCACATTAACTTTACAGACATACGAATAAAGCACCGCTGGTGCCGCACTATATGCAAAAGCCAGCCCCGACGAGATGACGTAGCCAACATATGGGATAAACTGCGTGAGCGCAAGCGCACCTGCAAACAATACAACCCAAAAAGGCACCCAGCCAGAAGCACTGCTGTACGCTTTGGACTGCCTAAGGGCTTCTCCGACTCCTAGGTTCTTGTCGATCATAAAATATGGCGCCAGCAGGTAGTTCCGTAGCGCAAAAATGACAGGAACTAGGAGTAGGATGGCAGAAATCATGTAGATGAACATGCTAACAAAAAGCAGACCAATCAGTCTTAGCCAATACGGCTTGGACTCTGCCAGCATTTCTCGGAATGTCATGTGTTTACCCTTCGCGCCAGAAAGCTGCAGAAAGGTGTACATAGGGTAGGTGACCAAAGAAAAGCATGTACCCAATAAGGCCATGACTCCGCCTTGAGTACCGTAATGCAAACGCACACTCTTATACCCGGTAACTGGATTTACATACGTAGTGTAGTGAAACCCCTTATTCACAAAATACCCTAAGACTCCGCTCGCCACTACAAATACTAGGAGGATTTTGAGATTCACCTTAACGGCTTTTACGCTTGGTGCGAAGAGCTCTATTGCGGATGGTATTCGATTGTTTGGGCTGATATCTGACATTGTGGGACCCTGCTTTCATTACTTAGCGATAATTGTCACCTCATTTATAACACCGTTAATTGCCTGTGTGAATTGGTGGGATTGTTATTGAGTAGCGCCTTACGCAAGAATAGTTTAGTCATAGACGATAAACTCGACTCACACGGGAACTCCCACTCCACCAGCTCCACCACTAGCGTCTATAAGATCCTTTTCTGTCGTCGGTGAGCCGACAGGTTCACCTTCTCCAGATACAGTGTCTTCTGGATCGCTGGTGGGTGAATGTCGGTGTGATGCGATTTCCGCGTAAGTCGAGTAAACCAATAGTACTGAATCGGGGTTAAGATGGGGTCTTACGGAAGATCCAGTGTTTGTACCAGAGCCATTTCCAGGCGGTAAAAAAGATGCTGGAGGCCCATAGACCGATGAAGGGTGTCACACCGAGCCATTTCAAACCGCCGACGATGGCGTAATCTATCGGGATGTTTAGTAAGCTGAACGGTACGAATTTCTTTAACACTTTTTTATGTCCCTGTTGGCGAGCAGATTCTTTGAAAGCCAAGTAGTGCTGCACCAGGTAGTTGAGTGACCAGCCGATGATATCTGCGATACCTTTCGCGATGAGCCAATGCCAGTGCAATGCGCCGTAGAGCAATGCAAAAATAAGATACCCACTTACGAAAAAGAGCGCACCGCCTAGATTGAAAAGTACGAACTGCTTGGCAGTTTTTAGTAGATGGTAGGTGTTGGGTGGTGGATTATTTCCCATTTCTCAATTCTCATTAGTACTGTTAGCCGATTTTTTGGTAAATGATAAATGAGAATTGTCAAATGCGGCAATTGCGATTGCCGCGAGCCCCCACCAAAGGTAGACGAGTGTTGTGTCCGACCAGGCGTATGACAAGAAATTAACCAATGTCAGACCGACGAAACTTGCGAAAAGTGCCCGTGGAAAAGCAGTTTTCGTGCGGTACAACAGCACCGCCAGACGGTAGCATATGAGCACAAAAACTCCGAGGCTAAGCCAGCCTGTTTCCTGCCCTAGCGAGAGAAAGTAGTTTTCACTATTACGCGATTTGTCCTCGGCATGGTACACGGAAGCTGGGCCGGAGGTGCCTACGCCACGACCAAAAGGTTCGTGCGTAACATCATTTATACCCTCTTTTAGTGCCGCCAGACGACCTTCATTGGATGTTTGGGGCGCAGTCGAGTGGTCATTCACGTGCAGGAAAGCGGTTTTAAAACCTTGGTTTGAATGCAACACGAAAATAGCCCCGACCAAAGCCATGAGCAATGCTATAAGCAGCGATAAAACTACACGTCGGCCACGAACCAACCCGCGCGTAGCAGCGGCTTGTGCACTCAGCGCAACCACAAGCCCCAGCCAAGCACTACGCGAAAAGCTTACGATCATGGCAACGATTGAGACTAAAGCAAGTCCAATTTTTTGCCAACGACGAATGGTCGCAGCCAGCACTAGACTTACCGTCAACACCAGGTACGCGCCAAGCGGATTCGCCCCCCTTAAGAACGACTGCACGCGTATGGTAGAAGTGTCTTGGTTTATGGTCTGCACCGGTGTAATCGTCACGTCTTTGATATACCCAAAGTGCTTCAGGATATCTGATGGCAAAACGAAAAACTGCAACACGGCAAAAACCGACACCACGACGAGCGGCCAAATCAGCAGGCGTTGCCAATGGTGTGATAGCCACGCACTGTTGCGAGCCACCGCATATGCGACGACGAACCAAGCTACGTGACGTATATTTAGTAGCAAACCATAGCTTGCAGCATGCAGACCGGCATCACCCCAAAGTATAGTCACGATAAAATATAGCCCGTTTACGCCGAGATAGATCGCAATCGGCCACGCCAAGCGGCTTTTGCCCAAAGCGTGCCAGGTCTTGCCAACCTGACGACTCCACAGTAACCAAGCGACCAAGGCTAGAATGATCGTTTCCGGCCATAAGCGCAGTAAGGTGTAGTTGCCTAACCCTGTTGATGCCCAAACGGTAAGAAACGCGTGAAACGGCACTACCGCCAGCACTATAGCCACCATCAAGCTGGGCAAATGCGAGCGGTTAGACCTATCACGTATTTGAGGGGTGTGTTTGGAAGATGCCGCCCTTACGCCAACTCCCCGCTTTGCCCATTGCTCTTTGCCCTTTGCCCTACTCATACCCCAAGTATAGCAAGTCGCTAGGGTATTCATGGTGGCACAGATATAATACCTACATGACTTCACCGCGACCGATAGTACTGACTGGTTCTATAGCCATCGACCGTATAATGAGCTTCGGGGGCTCATACGCCGATTATTTGCACGCCGAGCACCTTGATAGCGTTTCGGTATCGATCTTTCTCGATAGCATGCAAGACACCCATGGTGGCGTAGCTGCTAATATTGCCTATACCCTCAGTTTGCTGGGCAATGAACCGTACCTGTTAGGGTCGGTAGGTGCCGATGGGTTGATGTATATGGAACAGTTAGCTCGCCGGGGCATAAATATTGGTCATGTACATGAAAGTACCCTGCCGACAGCATCTTTCAGCGTAATTACCGACAAAGACCAGAATCAAATAGGCGGTTTCTACCCTGGCGCGATGTTCGATAGCGATAGTCTGAGCCTCGCCCCTTGGCGCGGGCAAAACCCGCTGGTAGTTGTATCGCCACACGACCCAAAAGCCATGCGCCGACAAATCGCAGAGGCTACAGATATGAGCTTTTCTGTTTGTTACGATATAGGCCAGCAGGTTAGCAATGCTCCTCCTGAAGATATCTTGGAAGGCATAGCTGTAGCCGAGATTCTCATTTTGAACGATTACGAACTATCGGTACTCAGTAAACGCACAGGTTTGAGCATAGCAGACATACATGCAAAAGTTCCCGTAGTCATCACCACATTTGGCCCTGAAGGTTCCCGTATAGACGGTTCCTCGGTGCATAACCCATTTTCTATTGGCGTGGCTACCCCAACTAGCGTTGTTGACCCCACTGGTGCTGGCGATGCCTACAGAGCTGGGCTGTGCTATGGCTATGCTCATGGCTGGGACCTTCAAGAAGCGGCTCAACTTGGAGCAAGCTGCGCTAGTTTCGCCATAGAAACAATGGGGACACAAACCCATAGTTTCGACTTCCCTGCGCTGACCAATCGATATTTTGCAGCGTTTGGTTCACGGCCGCCATTCACAAAAGTAAAGGAGCAGATATGACCGATTATAAAGTTGCAGATACAACACTAGCCGACTGGGGTCGTGCAGAAATCACCCTGGCCGAAAAAGAAATGCCGGGGCTAATGGCATTGCGTAGTGAATACAAAACCACCCAACCCCTGAAGGGTGCGCGTATAGCCGGTTCGCTCCACATGACCATCCAAACAGCTGTACTTATAGAGACCCTGGTTGACATGGGGGCAGAAGTACGTTGGTCGTCATGCAATATTTTCAGCACCCAAGATCAGGCGGCAGCTGCCGTAGCGGCAGCTGGTGTGCCAGTGTTCGCCTGGAAAGGTGAGACAGAGGAAGAATATTGGTGGTGCGCCGAACAAACCTTAAAATTTGCAGATGGCAAGGGGCCAAACATGCTGCTCGATGACGGTGGCGACTTAACTGGGCTCGTACACACAAAACACCCAGAGCTGCTAGCAGACATCAAAGGCGTCAGCGAAGAGACAACCACTGGAGTTCACCACTTGTACCAGATGCTCGAAAAGGGCGAGCTGCAATTACCTGCAATCAACGTAAACGATTCTGTGACCAAAAGTAAGTTCGATAACAAATACGGCTGCCGTGAGTCACTCGTAGACGGCATCAAGCGTGCTACCGATGTTATGCTAGCTGGTAAGGTTGCTGTAGTAGCGGGGTATGGAGATGTCGGTAAGGGTTCCGCACAGTCGCTAGCAGCATACGGTTGCCGCGTGCTCGTAACCGAAATTGACCCTATATGCGCACTCCAAGCCCAGATGGAAGGTTATGAAGTCGTGTTGATGGAAGATGCTGTCAAAGAGGGCGACATCTTCGTTACGACAACCGGTTGTAAAGACATCATCACCCTCGAACACATGAAAGCCATGAAAGATACGGCTATCGTCTGCAACATAGGCCACTTTGATGTGGAAATTCAGGTTGCAGAGCTGCAGAATATGTCGGGAGTGAAGCATGATGAAATCAAGCCGCAGGTCGATCTCTACACCTTCCCCGATGGTCACCGCGTCATATTGCTAGCAGAAGGGCGTTTGGTAAACCTCGGTTGCGCCACAGGACACCCGAGTTTCGTCATGAGCAATAGTTTCTGTAATCAGGTACTGGCGCAAATCGAGCTATGGACGAAACATTATGAAGTTGGCGTTTATATGCTCCCGAAAGAACTTGACGAAAAAGTAGCCCGCCTGCATGTCGAAGCCCTCGGCGGCAAATTGACTACTCTCAGCGCCGAACAATCCGAATATCTAGGCGTGCCAAAAACTGGTCCATTCAAGCCCGACCATTACCGATACTGAGAGTTCGTCGGATACGCCCTACTGTGCCCAGTGTATTTCGGTTTCTTTATTAGACTTCTCACCACCACACCTTACCTGCGGCTTTATTGCAGGGCAATCTGGCTATTTTTGTACCAAAATAGTAGCTACGGCTACAATTTTGCTCCAAAAACAACTAGCTTACTCCTGAAATAAACCCTCGTTTATAGGCGGGGTGGTGGGAGAAGTCTAATAGCATATGCTATAGCACGTGGTTATTATAATGTCTCATTACGTTATATTGTTTGTTATTGAGCGATTATGTTATGCTTGTGGTACTTAACAAGTGAGATATAAAGAGGCAGCGAGAGATCTAGCTCTATGACCTGCCAGCAACCTATTTGGTAGATAGTAGATGGCATATGGTAGATGGGAAAAACACCCCACCTACCAACTACTACCTACCACCTACCATTTAAGGTGCTCCATCTAGCCTCTATTACCTAATGTAGTAGCGGGAAAGATATGGTACAACCTCCATCCTTTCCTGCGGGGAAGGATTTTTCATAATGACAAATACTGTAGGCGACTCCACGCTGTTCACAAGCGAATCTGTTTGCGCTGGTCACCCAGATAAAATGGCCGACGCGGTCAGTGATGCGCTGGTCGATGCCATATTAAGACAGGATCCGCATGCTCGCACCGGCATAGAAACGGTCGTCGGCGCCAACCAAATAAGCCTATTTGGTGAGGTCAAAACCACGGCAAAAATAGATTTCGAGAAAATCGTCCGAGATAAAATAGAACAGCTTGGCTATACCAATCCCGGATGGAAATTCTCGGCTAAAGAATCGAATTTTACCAGCTTTGTGCACCAGCAATCGCCCGAGATCGCCATGGGTGTCGATGCTGATGGTGCCGGCGACCAGGGTATGATGTTTGGCTTTGCCTGCAACGAAACACCAGAACTTATGCCCCTACCCATAGCCCTGTCTCACGCGCTGACGCGGCGCATAGATGAATGCCGCGAAAACAGAGTCCTCGCCTGGCTACGACCAGATGGCAAGGCGCAAGTGACGGTGCGTTACGACGACGATAGCAAACCTGTAGCAGCAGAAAAGCTTGTGGCTGCAGTCGCACACGACGAAGAAACTTCTGCCGAACAAGTACGTGCAGACATAGTCGAACATGTTTTCAAGCCCGTTCTGCGACACTATAAACTCGCCTTACCCGCCGAGCACAATATAGTTGTGAATGGCACTGGGCTGTGGCATATCCCCGGCCCAGAGAGCGATGCTGGTCTGACAGGCCGCAAGATTGTCGTCGATACGTACGGCGGCTATGCCCGCGTCGGCGGTGGTGCCTTTAGCGGCAAAGACCCAAGCAAAGTCGACCGCAGCGGCGCCTACGCCGCACGCTATATAGCTAAAAACATCGTAGCTGCTGGCTTAGCTACCAAATGTGAAGTAGGTCTTGCCTATGTTATTGGCCAACCAAAGCCACTTATGCAAACTATCGACACGTTTGGTACGGCTACAGTAAGTGAGGCTGAACTGTATGCTTTCAAAGATAAGCTTATCGACACAAGCGTGAAAGGAATAATCGATACGCTTGATCTGTGCCGCCCAATATACAGCGCCACGAGCGCGTATGGCCACTTTGGAAAACCAGAGCTGCCTTGGGAACAAGCCAGAGGTATATTCTAGCACTCTATAGTCATCGTTCGAGACTCACCGCTCATACCTATGAGAGGTAGATTACTTTACTTATTTGATTTACAAATTGAACCCACCTCGCACCATATAACATGGCAGTAAAGCTGGGGTCGAGTTATACTAGAGTTCATGAGTGTATTCGCACGACGTATGCAGCGCGTAATGCAGCCCCAGCCTGCCAAGATAGTGGCCGCATACTATACAGGGTACTCGAGAGCTTCAAGTGGAGTGGGCAATACTTCTATAGCGAATTTAAATTGGCAGTCATTTTCACATATTATTGATTTCTCTGTAGGGATAGACAATGGTCATATTAGTGCAACCTGGTTGCCCAATGGCGCTAGCAGTTATGCTGGAAACAGCTGGAACGCTGGGCAGGCTACGACATTATGCTCTACTGCAGCTAGTAATAATAGAAAAGTACTCTTAGGAATTGGCGGGGGTAGCACGTCTGACTCTTGGAACGCAAATCTCGACACCCCATTTAAACGCGCACAAATTATCGCGGATATTTGCACTCTTATGACAACACATGGCTATAACGGCGTAGACTTAGACGGCGAGCCTGGCTATTTGATCACGAATTATCGGACGTTTTGGCAGGAATTGCTTGCAGAATTTAACTACCAAGGCTGGCGAACACCAGGAGACCCCAATTATAAATATATTTCCATTGCATTATTTGGAAGCGAAACAGCGCTTGCCAAGAATGCAGTGCTGGATGGTGTTGATTGGGTTGGCGCAATGCTCTATTCACCGTACGAAACAACCAGTCGTCACCTCTCGCCACTTACAGGGTCTGGTGACCCATGGGATTCCTGGGTTAGCGCCTGGACAACGGGCACAAATGCCATACCTAGCAATAAAGTACTGCCCGGCTTCTCATACTATGCCTACTCATGGGACAACACTACTGGTCCAAACCAAGTGGGTACCCAGATGCATACCGCATACTACTGGAAAACCGTTGAGCCTCACATTGGAGGCGTCACTGCTCCAAACGCCACATGGTACTCGCCTGCAATGATGCACGGCATGTTTATATCAAGTGGCTGGTTTTCATTTGAAACCGATGCCAGCATACAGGCCAAAGCCGATTGGGTTACCTCCAATAACTGTGGCGGGGTTATTATATGGCCGTACCAGATGGGCTCTATGGATGGTGTCTCCCACCCGCTTGCGAATTCTGTCCAAACCTATTTCGGCCCATTAATGTAATACCGCCTTATGGTTGGTTTATTGAATTCTTAGTGTAATAATTAGTGCACGATTTAGCGTTTTGTAGGAAGGGGGTCTATAAGTATATTTTGTGAAATGAAAGATTTAAGTATTCTATTGTAAAGGAGTGATATGAAATCAAAAAGAGTTGCATTAAGAACTACCCTAACAGTTGCCTCCCTGATCACAGTATTTGTATCGTCAACCAGCACCACTTATGCGGGATCGAGCTGGTCAGCTCACTATACCTGTAGTTTTGGTTCAGGCTATTCCGCATCTGTTCAGGTACAAAAAACTACAAGCACAAGTGGCGCATCAAGACGTGTTACAGGCGTTTCTTTCTACACAATACCCAGCTCTGCACGGGTATCATACATGTACTTAAAAGAAACTCCCCAGCCTAATCCGTCTGGCCCTGCTTATGGAGATGCGTGGTGGACTTGGGGTGCAGCACAGTCAATCACAAAAACTGACTTAACTCAATTTTGGTGGCAGCCGAAAGCTTCAACAATCTATGGACGCGTTGTACTAGAGACAACTCCCTCAACAACTGGAAATGTATCGAGAAGCTGTGCGGTTAATGTTCCTATATAGTACTAGTGCCCAAACAACCCTAACTTGATGAAAATACCGGCCGCCGACAGTAGTAGTGCCAGGCGCACTGGACATATCTAAAGCGTAACGGTGGTTACGGTGAATATTAGCCGGTGTGTCTGGTGTTGGCAGCAGCCGTGATGTCACGATGGGATGCTGATGCTGGCGGTATGTGCGTGGGCGTATGAGGATGGTGTTCATTGGGTAAGGTAGCGGAAATAGGCGACAAAGCTAATCTGCAAATTACACATCTCTTGCAGAACGGGCCTGGATAGCTTGGAGAACGAGGATGTTCTACCTCGGTCCCTCACTTGTCACGAGATCTTTGGCGATTACGGTTGTGTTAGGCAGCATTTGTTTTATGTAATTTGCTTCACTCCTTGTCATTGGGTTACCGCTAATGTTCAGTTCTTTTAGTGTGTCTGAAAGATTCTTGATGCTTGCTGGTAGGCTGTTGAGATTATTGTAACTCAGGTCTAAACTCTGCAAAGACTGCATTTGCCCAATCTCATCAGGCACTGCCGTCATGTTGGTTGTGGTTACAACCAACACTTTTAGCTTTTTTAGACTACTGATTTTAGTAGATACACCATTCCTCATGGGGTTGGCTGATACATTAAGTTTTTGTAAGTTGGCAAAATGAGATATTTCGTCGGGGATTGAATTGAATAAATTTTGGGTTAAATTGAGTTCAGTTGCTTCTGTTTTATCTATTATTTCTTGAGGAAAAGATGATAGCCCGACATTGACCGCTTGAATAACAGAGCCTCGTACAACTACCTTGTCTGTGTACTCTGCCGCCTTATCGGCGTTTTGGTTGGTGTTGTCTGAGGACGATGCGCAAAAGACAAGGCCATCCCTTCTTCAGTTTGCCCCTGAACCCAGTCTTCTGGTACGCTATCGTCAGTTCGTCGCTACAGTAGCTGTAATATATTAGACCATTATCATCAGCAAGCTTGAAGCAAAGCTCTTTTTCAAGATACTTAATCATCACAAACATTGGCTTATCTACGTATAATTTATCTGAAATCGGATACTTTTTTAATTTGAGCGATCATTATCTGCTTCCTTCGTAGTATTTATCCTTAATATCAGCATACCGGCATTGGTTCACGAGGTTTACTCTCCCTTAATATTGAACTTTGAATTTAAGCATTTATAAGCTTCTTTCACGTCTGGTTTGTCGAAAAAGCGCACTAAGTAGTTATTGATATACGGCAAGTCTTCATCCGGATGTATCTTAATTTTGTTCTTACAAATTTTATTAACGAAGTTTACGACACTCTTTTACTTCTTCTCCGCCGACTTCTGACAGCATAATCATGGGAAACATCTTGTATGCGTAGGTTTTGGAGTCAAGCATCCTCGTGAAGTAACTAGACTGTGATGCTCCGCCTATGACTCCAATAGTTACAATCAAAGAAGTTTTTACGTCTTCCATGGGATAACTGGTTAGGGTTTTTAGCAGCGGCAACGACTTAGCCGTTCCGCAGATGCGTAAACCCCAAACTGCATACAATACAAGGTTTTTTGATTTATTCTCACTAATTGCGCGCAGTAGATCTTCTTCATTTTTTTCATAGCCACCACGCTTCAGTAACGGCCATATAAAACTTAATGCGTCATGATCAACATCTAGGAAGGTGGGTGGTTTACGAGTCATTGAAAACCCCACAGTTTGGCTACAGGACTACCATCAGCATTTTTTTGTATCCAGTCATCTTTGAGCTGTTGTGCCTCCCCATACTTTGCCCCTCCGCTCTTCACTTCTACATTAAACGTTAGACCAATTGGCGGCTTCACTTGAAAGTCTGGGGATCTCCTGCCGAACGGTGTTGAGTAGTAAGGCTTCTCCTTTACTGCTTTTTCGCCGTATTTCTTAACGAGCTGGTTTTTTACATACTGCTCTGCTGCTCTGCCTTGTTTTGCGTTTTTTGCCACTTGTGCGGCTTTTGCTGATTTGGCCAAATTTGCAGCTCGTATTGCATTTGCAGCTTTAACGCCCTTTACGCCCGCTTTTACATATAGACCTCCCGGAATAAAGCAACTCGCTTGCCACCATCCATTACCACACCATGCTCGGTATGCTTGCTTGGCGTCTTTCTTGTACGCGATTTCTCCGCTTAGGTCAAAATCATTCACTGGGTCTGGAGGATAGACATAGTTATTAGGTGTTCCCCCTTGCACCGGATCCACAGAAAGGAACCGTCCGAGACTAGCTATGTAGACTCGTGCGCCCATTTGGGTAGGTTGTAACGTTAAAGAGCTATCTGTTAGTTTCTCATGTTCGCCGACATATGCAAAGCTTGCACCTGAAAGCGTATTCCATGGGTTGTTTGGTACATTGGGTAGCTTCTCTCCGAATGGTCCTGTTGGTAGGTACCTAACACCGCTCCATCGGTATTGACTGTGGCGAAGATATCGCCATGGATGTTGGGGAGGCTAAAGGTTTGTAGACCGGCGCTGGTTCTGTTTGGACGGATGGTGACCATGACATCACCAGGCAGAGTGAGATACTTCTCCGTCACACTACCCGCTACATCTGTAATGAAGTCTGGGGAGTCACCGCTGGCGGTGTAGCCGTAGTAGTCATTACTTGCGTTTGTGCCATTGGTGTCTTGATGGCGGTAAGTTAGCCTGCCTTGAACATTGAGCGACAGCTAAGTTATCAATATGCACGTCGCTTGCGGTCAAGCTCTTGGCCTGTAGCAGCCTCTACGCGTGTAGGATCTTTGGGTTGCTATAAGTTTTCAAGGGGAATACCGGTTTTTTCAGAAACCTTGCGCGCCCAGGAAAGCAACCTCTCAAACTAGCTATCTCGTGCAGCCAGTTTAAGTTCGTACTTGTCAATACGTGATATGAAACCGTCTATTGATGTCATGAGTCGGTTGAATTTGTCATCTAGATTATCGAATCGCTGCTCATTCGTTTGCTCTATGGTAGTCATACGGGCATCAACTTGACTCATGAAGTCTTTCAGAACACCAATTACTTCATCTATATCTTTTCTAGTTGCATGCTCACTCATGCCAACAGTATAGCATTCGCCAGCAATGTTTCGAAGACGCAATAGGAAATTGCGACATGAGCATATGTGATTACGCTTTATGGCAGTTGAAATGGAATGTTATGACTAGTTCATATTCCAGTTATTTTTAGGAGTTTCTTCCCTCTGAACAGTGAATGACGAGTTTAACAGTTGTAGGGGTGAGACACTTACAAGAATCCTTGAATTATTTTCATCACAAGAAGCATATTCTGTATTTGTTGCAGATTACGAGGAACAAAAAGAGATTCTGGACACGCTGAAGTACGAGCTGGCGGACACCTAAAGCTCAATTCACATATAACACCTCTGAGCGAGGATAAACCTAGGGAAACCCTGGCTCTCGGGTGAGGGTGAGTGCGACTTCGGCTGGGAGGGCTGTTTTAACGGATGGTGGTTTTGGCTGGGATTTGGTTCGGGTGCGGGTTTAAGCGTGTCCAAGAGCCAGGGATTTGTAGCGGGAATAGGCGTCAAAGCCAGATGTGGTTCAATAGGCTGTGGGTGATATTGGATTGGTTGCGGTGGCGTGCATTGATGGTAGCGTAAAAACAAAAATCGGGTAATTCACATTTCTTTTATCTGTTTAGGGAGTGTCCTGTAGGTCCTGGGGAACACTGGGGAGCCTACTAAACCGGACCAACCCTAAAGGTCCTGGCTACGGCGATACTCTTTGAACACTGCATACTATGATTGGTTTGTACCAATTTCTTCTTAGTTCTTAGATATGTAATTGCTATATACCCTGTGACTAAAACCAATGCCGCAATGAACACTACCTCTCCTAGCGAAATAGCTACAAGTGAGCCGATATATATTAAGCCCGCGTACAATTTTCCTGCGAAAACCTGACCCCTCTCAATCAAGATTGTTCTATCATTGACTTGGCAAGTACACTTAATCATAGCTGGTTTGTTTGCCATATTATCGATTCCTTCTAGTATTTTTAGTTTTGCTGTATATCCATTGAGTACCCCACTGCGTTGCTTGGCCTGCATAATATCCGCCCAACGAAGCTCCAGTATACTTTGCCAATCTTGCCCTACCCCCGCCCGTCGACAGTGCCTTAAAAGTCCCGGTTGCATTAAACCTGCTTTTAATAGATCCGTAGTATCGTGGTGCGGACTTTCCGAAATTTCTTACCAGTTTTATGCTTTTCGTTGCCCTACCGAAAGCAGCATCTGTCAGGCCGGAAACAACACCTGCGCCAATCGATTTTCCCCACCCATTACCCTTTGACCTTGAGCTTGCTACTGCTAAACCCGCTGATGCTGCTGCGGCAGCCACTGTTATAACGCCGCATGCTCCTGCTGTAGCCACAACGCATGCAGCGAAAGAGCCTGCTGCGACCACTTTGCCGATTGTATCCGAATTCCTACCAACCCATTTCCATGAGTTTTTTACAGCATTCTTTAAGCTATATGTTCCGTCCAAGTCAAAATCATTAACAGGATCGTCTACGTAAGAATATGGGTTAGCGGTACCGCCAGCAACCGGATCCACACTCAGGAATCTCCCCAGCGCAGGTATATACACTCGTGCGCCCATCTGCATAGGTTGTAGTGCTAAGGTGCTCTCTGTTAGTTTCTCATGTTGGCCTACATAATCAAAGGATGTTCCTGGTCTAGTGTTGTTTGGGTTACTGGAAGCTTAAGAAGTTTATTCGGCACGCCAAACGTATAGGAAACTAAGTACTACCTCAAAACATATTCTGACCTTTGAGTATTTTTTGTCAATACATTTCAATATTACTGTTACAGACTGTACTAATCTAAGCAAAGCGAATGCACCTATAAGTATGTACAGGGTTATATCCTTTGGACTGCTCGTCGGCAGTATGAGCAAAAATATTACATCTAATGCTATCCCTGGTATATAACCAAGTAGACGTGACCTATTCAATTCCGGATTTAAAACCTGGACATTACTAGCAGTCTGATCCCTATGTAACTTCATACGCTTATTTCCACCGTTGTTTTGATTTTTCACTCACCCACTGAACTCCCCAAGCAGTATACATACCTGCTCCATAGCGAACCAGTGCTTTGTTTTTGGGTCCTCGTACACTTGTTTTGAATGCCTGCTTAGCACCGCTTATACTAAAGTATCGAGCTCCACCGTAATAGGACTTTAGCGTAGACTTGGCGGCTGTTCTTTTTAAGGGGTTCGATAGCTTTGACATAGATCTTACCGGTTTGGCAAAGCTTACGAATGAAAGTGCGCCATCTATCGCGAACGATTTACCGCCAGACTTTAGTCCATCTCTCCAACTGTTACCCTGCGATACCCGTTCCGCTGTTTTCATCGCTCCCCCAGCAGCGGCTAGACCAACACCAACTGCCGCACAAGCTCCAGCAGTAGCAACAACGCACGAAGCTAATCCTATGGCAATCGATACAGTTGCGAAAGTTTTACCTGCTTGAGCAATGCCTTGTCTATGCTCCTTAAGCCAATTTTTTGCACTAAAAGTACCATCTAGATCAAAATCGTTTACTGGATCTGAGACATATGCATAGTTATTCTCAGTACCTCCTTGTTGTGGATCCACGGCTAGGAATCTCCCCAGCGCAGGTATATACACTCTAGCTCCCATCTGCATAGGTTGCAAGGCTAAGCTTGTTTCGGTGAGCTTTTGGTGTTGACCGACGTAGTCGTAGGATGTGCCTGTTCTGGTGTTGTTGGGGTTGTTACTGTTTGGTTGGTTTGCTAGGTGTGCTATGACTGGTTGTGTTTGGTTACTGCCGGTTATGTTTAGGCTTTCACCGAATGGTCCTGCGGTGAAGGTGCCTTGTACTATGCCACTGGTGTTGGTAGTAGCGAAGATATCGCCGTGGATGTTGGGGAGGCTGTAGGTTTTTTGTTTTTGGCTATCTGGTTCAGTTGGGCGAATGGTGAGGAGGACATCACCGGGGAGGGTTAGGTACTTCTCTACAATAGTACCACTATTGTCCTTCACAAAGTCTGGGCTGTCACCACTGGCGGTGTAGCCGTAGTTACTTTGAGCTGCTACTGTTTCAGTCCAGTTCCAGTTGGAAATTGTGAAGCTTCTTCGTTTGGTTAGTCTGCCTTGGACATCACGGTTGTACTGCAAAGCAGTACCAGCTGCCGTGCTTGGGTTGATCTGTACAATCTGGCTGTTCCTGTCGCTACTGTCGTAGGTAAGTTCTAGCTGGGTACTACTACCTGCTCCTAGCTTGGTAGTATTGCCATGACTGTCATACTCGGGTACACCAACAGTTGGATCGCTACTGTAGACTAACCTATCTGCTTGGTCATAGCAGTGGTAGGTAGAGACAGCTGATCCACCATTAACACTTGGGTTGGTGATGGTCTGGGAGGTACGGTTACTAGATTTACCAGCGAGGGTGAGGTCGGTGGCGACACCAGGCTTACCAGTGCAGGCGGCATTCTGGGCGGCGTAGCTGTAGGTGTAGTTGGTTGAGCCTATGGTGGCAGTGGTGAGCCGACCAGCTGTGTCATAGCCATAGGACTTCGTTAAGCCATTCTCGGTTCCGCTGGTAATGTCTCCTGTTACAGCTCTGGTAACCGAGTCACTGACGCTAGTAGGAGTAGTCGGCGTAGCAGTTGTACCGGGGAGGCTGTAGCTTCTGCCTATGACTCGGCCGAGGCCGTAGACTCCACCGCTGCCAGTGCCGTCTGGTTCGCGGGTGAGGGTTAGTTTCTGGCCGCTGGGATAGTCTACGCTGGTGATGCGGCTGTACTGGTCGTAGGTGATGGTGGCGTAGGTGGTGCCATCGAGTTTTTGGGAGACTAGTCTGTCTACTGTGTCGTAGGTGAACTCTTCGTTGCCGAGCGGACTAACTCTAGTAACTAGCCTGCCCTTGGTGTCATTGTCAAGTCCCCGAAACCGTCATCACCTTGTCTCTGACCTCTGTTGAGCTTTGTTGCTCGAACCGGGCAGCGTAAGCTGCCGGGTTCGTCTTGAGTGCAGTATGGATACGCTTGGTATTGTAATAGTTCAGCTGGATAGCA
>JAEUQV010000117.1 GCA_016789655.1 Candidatus Saccharimonadota bacterium | reverse complement strand
AGCAAAACAACCAAGGGAGCCAGGACACTAGAAGTGCTGCTCTCTGTCTGTGTGAGCATGTACAACCGGGACAGGGACAACTTCTTCCTAAACTTCCACGGCCTCACGGCTGGAGTTTGACCCTAACCAGTGAGCAGGCATAAGCGGGTCTTCTCCGTATTCAAGTCTCTGGTCGTAATACGATATTTTCCAGAACACTTTTTCACCCAACCAATACACAGTACCGAAGTCATGCTCCCCATATGGATCATTGTCTTCGTTGAAGTCATTGAACCGACGCACTTCATCGATCAACCCAACTAAATCTTCCAATGCTTGCACACCTGGTGTAACCGTAACCCCAAACCCACTACGACGGAACCTGTCATTCTTCATTGCAATCTCAACTGCATTTTCTGTCTGCATAGCAAACCTCCTTACATTTTTTACTTCTGAGCAGATCGACCTTCCACTCGACAGCCGGGGCAAGGGGTAATACGAATAAGTCAAGCTGGAGCTCCCAACTGGAAGAACAAGCTTGGCTTATTCGTATTACCCCTTAGAATGGGGATGCTGTGGAAGGTCAAAACCTCAACTTCTGTTATGCTAAATACATGCAGTACAAAATAGCCGTCCTAGATAAACGTTTGCCCATTGAAGCGCAAAAGCAGATTCAGGCGCTCACAACCATCCCGCTGCGCGTAAGCGAGCAGCCTAGCCAATCGGAGCAAGAGCTTATCGAGCAAACTGGTGATGCTAACATCGTTCTGGTAAGACCTGGCGACAAAATAACCGCCAGCTATCTGGACACGTGCCCGTCCATCAAATACGTCTGCCTGTGTGGCACATCCATGGCCAACATTGATCAAGAGGCGCTTAAGCAGCGAGGCATACCCTTTGATAATGTCGTTGACTACGGCGATGAGCCAACTGCCGAATTCATCTTTATGCAGCTCACACGCCTGCTGCGTGGTGTCGGGCCGTATCAATGGAGACCAGAACAACATGAGCTCATGGGCAGGCGTATCGGCATAATCGGGCTCGGCTCACTTGGAAAGTCCATCGCTAGCCTTGCACTGGCGTATCATATGCAGGCTACTTACTACAGTGTACATCGTAAGCCAGATTGGGAAAGCAAGGGCCTGGCGTACAAGGAAAAACAAGACCTGCTGTCCACGAGTGAGATTATTGTTATAGGCAGCCCATCTAACGTTAAGGTACTTGGCCCGGCTGAGTTTGCTGCCATCAAAGACGGCAGCATCATCGTACAGGCCAGTGTCGGCGATGTGATGGATAGAACAGCCTTTCTAGCCTGGATTAAGTGCGACGGTAACTTTCTCGTGTTTGACAAAGTAGCTGGCACCGACAATATCTCCGCATACAAGGATCTGCCACGCGTTTTGTACGCGGATACAATATCTGGCGACACCCATGAAACATTGCAGCGGCTCGGGCAAAAAGTGGTCGCCAATGTTAAAAAATATTTGGAAAAAACGGAGCGAGCATGAAACTCCTGCTTACATCTGCTGGCCTCACCAACCCTACGATCGTGCAAGCACTGCGTGACCTACTTGGTAAACCGACACAGGAGTCCATTATCACAGTTATTCCCACCGGCCACACTGCTGAGACTGGAGACAAATCCTGGGTTCTACAAGAGGATTTTTTGCTACCTCACCAGCTTGGCTGGAAGCAGTTTAATATCGTAGATTTAGCTGCCGTGGCTTCACTGGACAAATCCCTATGGTGGCCACAGCTTGAAGAAACAGATCTAATCCTAGTGGGTGGCGGTAGCGTATTCTACCTAAGCTACTGGATGCAAAAGGCCGGATTGTTCGAGGCGTTGCCCAAGTGGCTTGAGTCAAAAGTATATGTTGGTATTAGCGCCGGAAGCCAAGTAGTTGGTTCGGATTTGTACGCGACCGTTGAAGTAATGGAGCGTGAAGGTGTGTTTACGGACACCGATTATGACGAGATCGGCCCCGTTGGCCAATCTTCTAGCAAAACGCTCAAACTAGTCGATTTCACCTTTCGGCCGCATCTCAACTCGGATAACTTTCCGAAGATCAGATTGCCCTATCTAGAGCAGGTGGCACAAACCCTAAAAACGCCAATGTATGCGGTTGACGACAATTCAGCTATTCGAGTAGTCGGAGATACGGTTGATGTTGTTGGCACGGGTCAGTGGCATAAATTGGAGGCATTAATATGACCAAGAACTTCACTATTGGCATTGTTGGCGCTGGTGCAGTTGGCCTAACGTATGCCGCCCTTCTATCCGAAGTTGCAATCATTAAAGTCAAGACACACCGGCACGGACAGGCCGAGGCAATCAACGCACGCGGGCTCGTATTTGTTAGGCGGGATGACACTGAAAAGACCTACAAAGACATAGCCGCCTCAGATGATTACCATATTCTAGCGGACTGCGATGCGGTCATTGTTGCCGTCAAAAGCTACGACACCGAGCAAGTCGCCCGCGCGCTGGATGACGTCATTAAACCCGAAGCCGTGATCTTGAGCCTCCAAAATGGCCTCCAGGCATTTGGCGTGCTCAAGGAGACCATGAGCAACCCGTCACGAGTATATGGTGGCGTATCGTATGTTGTTGCTAGTCGTATTGACGATCGAAAAGTTCTGAACGGCAACATGCTTCGCAGCGTGGTTGACCAAAACGCGGGAGAGCTGGCAAACATAATGCAAAGCAGCCCGTTTGAGGCTGAACTATCGCCGAACATTAAACAGGCCATGTGGGATAAAATGGTATTGAATACCGGCCAAAACGCCCTCAGTGCCATTACTAACCTGAAGTTTGGCGAAATGTACCAGTCTGCTGATTGCCTAGAAATCGCCACAAAGCTTACCGACGAGCTCCGGGCAGTCGGCGAAGCTGAGGGTCTAACCTTTGACTACTCCATGGTCGAGAAGCTCAAAGACAACTGGAAGGGCTCATCATTCCTGCCTTCAATGTGGCAGGATTTGCATAATGGCCGAAGAACGGAAATTGACGCGATCAATGGTTCGATTAGCCGCATTGGCAAGAAGCACGGTATCGCCACGCCTTATAACGATATGGTTTCCTCGTTAATTCGGGCTCTTGAGGGTGCTACACCTTCAGAGATTGTGGAGGAATAGCGATGTCAAAACTTAAAACTCACCCAGTACCGGACGAAGCCGCCCGCGAAATGCTACGACGCGCCGAAGCAGCCGAAACAAACGTCTACCCACACGGAGGGAGGGGCTACGCCGTAAGTGTTCTGACCGACAAGGGCAACATCTACGAGGGAGTATCATACAAGTCAGACACACTTACTTTAACTATGCACTGCGAAATGACAGCGCTGGCGCATGCCGCTATTCACGGCGAGCACAGTATTATCGCCATCACCGGTCCGAACTGCCATATGTGTAAGCAGCTTATTTGGGAGAGTGCCCTACACTCTGGCATTGATATACAAATTATCATAGAAGAATCTGGCGAAATTAAGCGCGCACCGATTTCTAGCCTCATGCCATACCCCTGGCCAGACGAGGAGGGTAACAAATGAAACTCTATCTAGCCCGCCATGGACAGACCAACTATAACGACTTGCATCTCTGTAATGCCGACCCATCGGTGGATGTTCAACTTACGCCGGTCGGCATCAAACAGGCTGATGTGCTTGCTGGTAAGCTTAAGTCCGTTCATCTTGACCATATTTTTGCTTCGGAGCTGCCGCGAACACAGCAAACAGCCGAGATCATCAATCGGTTCCACAATCTGAAGATCGAGATTGATACCCGGCTGGGTGACCATCGTTCAGGCTTTGAAGGCAAGCACTTTAAAGAGCTCATGGGCGCGCTTGATGCGGCCGACAATCGCTGGACAGCCCGCTTTAACGGAGGCGAATCAATCGAAGACATTAAGCAGCGCGTAGCTAGTTTTATTAACGACTTGCAGGCGAACAGCTATCACGCCGTGCTGGTCATCACCTCGCAATGGGTAATCCGGGCAATTGCGGCAATCGTGCAAGATATATCAAACGAGGAAGCCTGGGAACTTGAGGTGAGTCAGGGGAGCTGCATGGAGCTTGAAATAGACGCCAATGTTTAAGTACCTTGGCCTCATCCTTGCAGTAACGACGTGGCTGGCTGGTTACTATTTAACCTCAGCTCGACATAAGCGTCTCCTCTTTGTTCCTGGATAACAGGGCGTAAGCTCTGTTATCCTTGTTTTGTAACAAACAAAACAAAAAAGGAGACGCCAATATGGAGCTGGTAGCTTTATTTTACCTCATTGATGAATTTTGTCAGGAGTTTGAACCGAAGTGGCGAGCAGAGCGATTAGCATCTGGCTTGCAGCAACGCAATCGGAGATGTCGCCTTTCGCTGAGTGAGATTCTGACCATCATCATTCATTTCCATCAGAGTCATCACCGAAACTTCAAACACTACTTGGATTACGTTTGTACCCAGTTAGCTTCAGATTTTCCTCGTCTAGTGAGCTACACACGTTTTCTTGAGCTCATGAGCGAAGTCAATGTTCCGATGCTTTCCCTGTTGACGAGTCTTTTGGCTTCGCCAACCACCGCCAACTACATTGACTCCACCAAGCTGGTTGTCTGTCATAACCGGCGGATTCGGAGAAACAAAGTCTTCAAAGGTTTAGCAGCAAGAGGCAAAAGTTCTATGGGCTGGTTCTATGGTTTCAAATTACATCTCATCGTGAACGAAAATGGTGAGCTTGTTTCGTTTTTCATCACCCCTGGCAACACCCCAGATAACAACATTGAAACGGTAACGAAACTCGCCAAGCGAATGGTTGGCAAACTATTCGGTGATCGAGGCTATATCTCCAAAGACTTGTTTGCAGCACTCCGGAGCCAGGGTACTCAACTTATCACTGGCATCAAGAAAAACATGAAGAATAAGCTACTGCCGCTCATGGACAAGATTATGCTTCGCGGGAGAGGCATTATTGAGACCATCAATGACCAGCTCAAGAACATCCAGCAGATTGAACATACCAGACACCGGAGCCCCGTGAACTTCGGCGTTAATCTCATCAGTGGGCTTATTGCGTACCAATTGTAGCCGAAGAAGCCAAGTCTTGACTTTACGATCTCGGAACAACAGCTGCTGGCGCAGCCGTTGTTACTGCCAGCCTAACGGCTGGCTTATGTCGAGCTGAGGTTATTTAGTAGCCAGATGGCGAGATAAAGCGTTGCGTACTATCAGCCGTCATGCCGCCAGCACAAAACGTGCCTCGTTACTTTTTGCTGTTGTGCTCATTGGCTGCGGATCACTCTTTTATGTATGGCTGCTGCGGTGGTTCGTACCGCATCTACAGCTCGGGGTACTATTCGAGATAGTTCTCACGCTAGCCATTCTTGGCCAGATCATAACCGCGCTTGCGCCTGACATCGAAGGTTTGAGCCGAACTGTTCATCACTACGCTGCATACACCATGGCGATCCTATTTATGCCGCTTGCATGGCTTATCTTCACGGCTCCTCACATCTCTGCGCCGGCGCGATTATTTGTCGGCATCGCAGGATTCTATTTGATAAGCAGTTTTACGACTGTGGTAATCCTGGGAAAGCTCAGAAGGTATTTCCTACCGTTTCAGGCAAGCTACATCATCGTGTTCCAGTGCGCTATATTAGTTGCCGCTTATGCATAAAATATCTCTGACGTTCGCCTAAAACGACACTGATATTACCCTATCGCGGACGTCGGTTTCTCGGTATTTTCGCCAGAGTCGCCGTGCTGCTTCGTCCGCCGCTTTTTTGGTTCGGGCTTGCCGTCACCCGGCATACCCTCAGCCACAACTTTGGTAGCCCACGTCTTGCGAGATATCTCTACGACCTTCTTGGCAACCTCGGCGCTGCCGTCATGCTCCAATAGCAGCGTCTCGCCCGACATCGGCTCCTGTGAGTGAACCGCGCCAAGCTGAGCGTAAAAATTGTAGGTTGGCAGGTACGTGATCTCGCCCTCCTGCACATATGGCTTGAATCTCGGCAAAAGTAGCTCTTCATCCGCTGGGTTTGCAGTCTTGAAGCAAATCACCGTACCAACATTGGCTAAGATATTCTGCACCATGCGCTGCTCGTCTTGCTGCGAGGTAGATTGTTCGGCCATCGTCAGGTATACCTTGTACTTTCTGGCTTCGGATAGTAATTGCACAAACGACGGCGTCGCAAAGTTCTGGAACTCATCCACGTACACGTAAAACGGTATGCGTTCGCTCCGCGGTACTTCCGCCCGTCGGTACGCGGCCAGCTGGAGCTTGGTTAGAATACTAACGCCATACATCGCCGATGTATCTTCGCCCAGCTTGCCCTTAGCCAGGTTACAGATGAGGATTTTACCGTTCAGAATGTCGTCGAAGTTGATCGTCGATTTAGGCTGTTCAATGATGCGCTTAGCCGAGGCCGAGAACAAGAACCGCCCAATCTTGTGCGTCACACCTGCCGCCATCTTCACCTGCTGCATACCGCCAGCGCGGCCAAACTCGCTTTTCCAGAAATTCTTGAGTCGTTCATCGGTCAGTGAATTCATAACTTTGCGGCGATACTTGGCATCGGTAAACAGGTCGTAAATCGTAAACAATGTGGCGTCAGGCTGTGTTAGCGCCGTCTGAGTAGCATTACGCAGCATGTATTCAATGCGGTGGCCACCGCTGTCGTCCTCTGAAAACAGCTTGCGCATAATGGATACAACTGACTCAGTCACAAAATCCTTTGCATTCAGCAGTTCATCACCCTCAAGACCTTCCGGAAGCTCAAGCAGGTTCAGCCCAATAGGGTGTGCCAAATCACGCGGGTTAAAGTAAATTACATCTTTAATACGATCTTCGGGGATATACCCCAGCAGCTTTTCGGCCATATCACCGTGCGGGTCAATTACAGCTACGCCCTTGCCGTTTTGAATATCCTGCACCACGGCGTATTCCAGCATGGTGGTTTTACCATTACCCGTTCCACCTATGACGTACATGTGCCGCTCACGCTCGGCTGCTGTCAGGCCGATGTCGGTTGTTTGGCCGTGGTAGTGATTGCGCCCCAGTACGACATCTAGCTTAGCGCCATTCTTTAGTGAAATGGGCGCGGGCAGTTGTTTGCTGAGTGACTTCACGACGTTCTCGGTTTTACCAGACAGGCTATGCGGAAAATGGTACAGGCTGGCCAGCTCAGATGACGCAAGAATGCTGGTAGATTTCGTCCACACTGACGGAAGGCGGTACCGGAAGGCACGCAGACGCCACTTGGCAGACCCAGGATACGGCAACCGCTTCTTGAGCACTTGGTACTTCGGCACACTGAGTGCCCCGAGTGCTTGGCGAATGCCAGATACTCGCTGCCGAGCACCATCTGAATTGCCAGACACCACAAGAGCCCGTATGTCCACCCGGAATTGTGGCTGGCTGAGTTTGTATTGCACTGAATCGGCGAGCTGTTGTTCGATGGGGCTAAGGCTTCGAGCTGGCTTGATCTTTGCTGCGACATCCTGCCGCCGCTGCGCAGCTTGGATCGCTGGAGAGTAGGTGTGGCCGGGGCCATGAAAGATGTCGCCAATAGCATCGGTAAACCAAAACAGGATGCCAGATAGAGCGCTCAAGACTTTCGCCATAGGCAGCCGCTGCCCGCCCAGCTTCGTTATGAGTAGCTCACTATGCGTAATCCGGTTCTGCAAGATAACCGCCTCACGGTAACGCACAGGGGATACCACCAGCTGAAACGCCACCAGTTCGTCATCCTTCAATTTGGTCATAGCGCTGCCCAGATAGGCAATGGGGTCGTGTTCCTCTAACGAGCCCTGGCTACGCAGCGGATAGGCAAAATGCCCTGGTTGCCGGAATGACAATACGCGAGTTAGCTTCCCGTCCGCATCCGATACATAATCTTCAACTCGTTTTACCCTTGCGTCTGGTATATAGGCCAGGATGATGTGCTCATAGTTTAGTGCCTCAGCCTCCGTAACACGCACCAAAAACCGAATACCTTCCTTGCGGGTCGACACTACCTCAAGTGAAAACACCGGCTTGCGCCGCAGGAGCTTATGCAAGAATGGGCGGCTATCCAATAGCCCATATAGCACGCTAAACAGCTGTGCTGTGGCCTGCGGAGCCTTATTGGTGTTGGCGGGCGGGGTAATCTCAAGCAGAACATGTTTACTCCAACGCACGCGCCATACATCAAGCAGGTTCAGCGTTGAAATGGTGAGCATGACAAAGAGTGCTGTGCAACCAACAATTACCGCAATAACCGGCAATAACCCCTCAAGTCTCATCAACCAGTCTACAAGTGAATCGGTAGGCATACACTCCCATTTCTGCCCACCTGCCTTAGCTATAGTTTAGCCTACGATGCGCTCAGATTCTAGGTACATAGTTTACCCTGTTGTATAGTTGTAGTCATGCCCCACACCACAAATTATTTCAATACATTCATAGCGGTTGCCGAAGACTGTCCGGTAACAACTTCCGAGGTGCCACCAACCAAAGAGCCAGCTTCCGCTGCACAAATTGAGTTTGCTATGCTTGACAGTAAACCTTACTGCTATACATCTGACGAGGTACTTTACGCAGCAAACGGTAAACGTCGAGGCTTATCCCAAGTAGACTTCTTTAGCAAAGGGCAGCCGTGCTTTCGCTCCTCACCACTAACAAGACGATATGGTTGGGGCATTCATGCCGATGCCGACGGAAAGCTAGCGATTTATCCTGTAGACTCAGCAGAGTACAAAAGACTAGTGTCGAATAGTGACATAAAGCAGCTAAAAGCAATGCGCTCAAAGCGGGCGTAAATATACTTCCGCACCCTACAACCTACCCCATGAGCCAAGATGACATCGCAGCTGAGTATACAACTGCCCAGCATTTCGTAATCCAACCAGTTAACCTGAATATTTATGCACCGTCTCGGATTCGACGAACATTGCGGTTCATACTGGGCCGTGCGTATATCTGAAATGCCAATCTCTTGAGCGGCGATAGCTGCTGGTGATGATGGGCAAAAAAGTCATCGGGACTATCAAACGTACCAAAGTCTTGTACGATGCCCTCCTTCTGGATATAGGTCGAATCTCCGGACCAATCTATGGGCGGATCGAGAAAATTTAATGTTGCAACACCGTAGCCGCAAAATGCTCCTTGCGACTGAGGAAACTTCTGTTGCAGCTGCTTTAGGTATGGCCGATCGATGATAAAACCCTCTACATTGATCCAACGTCCGCCCATATATACCTCTACCCAACTATGGATGATTTCGCTAGGTGAAAGTAAGTATGCCAGCCCGCTCAAAGCCCCTTTCTGAAGGGGCTTAGCAATCGTAAAACCATGCAGCCTACATCGTACGCCAATTGCTCGCAATAGCGCCATAAAGACTATCCCTTTTGTATTGCACTGGCCATATCCATCAGCTAGTATCGCGGATGCTTGGAGTGCGTCAGCACTATTGTAGCCAAATGGGAGCTCATCGCGTACATAATAGTATATTTGCTCAGTCGCCTTATCTTGGGGCATTGTTTTCCAGCCTCGTTTGGCTATGAAGCTTTGAACGGCAGGATGTGAGTAATTCAGTAATTTTGTTTCCACCGTATGCGCGTTCGCCATATTCCAAGTATAGCTCAATTCTGAGCTATAGGCAACATCCTGGAGGTTTCTAAGCGGCTTTCACTCTGTTATTTACCTACATATTAGGGTTTGATACCCTAATATGATGAAAAAGAACCTACAAACGACGATGCCCGACGTGTCGTCAGTCAATGCAAAAACG
>JAEUQV010000116.1 GCA_016789655.1 Candidatus Saccharimonadota bacterium | reverse complement strand
AGCAAAACAACCAAGGGAGCCAGGACACTAGAAGTGCTGCTCTCTGTCTGTGTGAGCATGTACAACCGGGACAGGGACAACTTCTTCCTAAACTTCCACGGCCTGACGGCTGGAGTTTGACCCTAACCAGTGAGCAGGCATATTGTCCACAGATTACATTTTCGGGCATGGGTGGATTTGTGAAATTTGGCTGGGATGCAGGAATAACAGGGGATGGTTTTGCCTGGGTGTAATGAATCTCAGTGGGGAGTAGTTTAGCTATTTGGCAATAACTTACGCTAGGCACTTATAATGGGTGTATATGTTTATTGATTTACGTGGGCTAGGGATAGTATCTATGGTGGTAATCGTCGCTACGTCTGCACTGCCACTATTCGGCCTCACGCTAGACTGGCAAGACTCGGTAAGCCATGCATGGGTCGGATCTCGACGCAGGTGGTTGTGGATGGCGACGCTCTTTAGCCTAGCAGGTACTAATCTATGCGTGAGCTTGGCATTTTGGGTAGTGCCACACTACCAGTTGCCGGCATTTATGTACGGCATAATTTGTTTAGCATGGATAGCATTTATGGGGGTAGCTTGGATACCTATGCGCAATCGACCAGGTGAGCATTCGTACAGCAATGGCCACTTTATAGGTGGGGCGGTGCTGGCTACCGCTGCGATTTTTGCAATGGCAACCGTAGCGTGGTTTGGACAAAGTGTATCTGGCCCTGCGCGATTAGCTTGTTATTTGGCAATGGCATTTGCGCTGGTCTGGCCCTTGTTATTCACAAGTCTGCTGAAACGCTACTTTTTGGCGCTGGAAAGCTTGATTGCTGTGGCATTTTCGATAGCGATAGTACTTTTACTGACTACCTGATGCCCTACCTTGGCTAAAGGCTCCCGCCCTTACATCTCAACGGGCTAAATGTATTTTAGGGTTGCGTAAATTTACCGGGGCCACCTTGGATGAATAACAAGGAATGTTTTTGCCTCTCGCCCTCCTCTAGCGCATCGAGTATAACGGCTCCGGAATCAGGCTCTATGCCATCGAAGAATGCTTGCATCGTATCAGCTGGGTACATATATGCTTTGTCAGAAGCGACATACTCGCCTCCAAGCAATGCGACGCTGCCTGTATATACATCTCGAATATCGTAGATAGTTTGTCTAGCTATATCGCTCGGCCTCATTACTATGCCATGTACAGTTGCTACATCATTCTTAATTTGCGCGGCAAGCAGCGTATCTATGACTGCTCCTCCGGCATCGTATCTAATACCATCAACCATAGCCTTTATTTCTGCTGCTGTAAAAGCGTAACCCTGTAAATCTGGTACGTAGAGGCCACCAAATAGGGCTACTTTGCCTGTGTATGATTTCGTATTGTCTGAGGCCCGGGAATTCCTCTAATGCTTCTGCTTTCCATGCCAACACAAGTTGCGCTCGTGCAAAGACTAAGTAGCGATCCAGCCATTCTATCTGCTAGTTTCGAAGTAATTCCCGGACTTTGTTCTGATCTACCTTTCATAGATTACCTTTCGTTACTTATGCTTATAGCTTTTATAGTACCATACATTCTCATCGTTTAGGTTACGCGTAAATGGTGATCTGGTGATGCCAGTGCTCTATGCAAGAAATTAGCACCATTGACCTGTAATATATAGGTCGCTAGCACAGGGCGAGTGCGGCGCCACTCGGGTAACCGTGGCAGCAAACTCGGCTCCCTACCTTGTGGGTAACTGCCATCGTGAAGTTCAAAACCAACCGGGCCCAGAGAAGCGACATATCCTAGATTGTGAAGTACTTCTTCTAGGCGTGAATGATGTATCCAGAAATTTACCCGACCATCTTGAGACGGCATATATCCTACGCCGAGCCGGTTAGGGGGTATCACTGCCATGAACATTGCTGTGAGCATATCTGTAGTCGCACAAACCACCGGAACTTCACTATCTGGCGCTTGCTGACCATCGATAAGCCACATGGGAGTCGAGGGCTGTAAAAAAGCATGACGTATGGCATGCCATGGTAGAGCTCTTTTGGCTGTTCAATTCTCATTGTTAAATTGTAGTCTATGTGTTGGTAATACAAAAGCTGGTTCACGAGGTTTATCCTCGGGCATGGGTGGATTTGTGAAATTCAGCTGGGATCTTACTTCGCTAAAGCTACGCGGGACGGGTCCTTCTTCGCTACAGCTATGCAGGACGAGTGCAGAAATAACAGGGAGGAGTTTTGTCTGGGGTGGATTGGTGGAGGCTGGTAGCTAGCTAGGAATGCTCGTATATCTGCTATATACTGCTAGGCATAAGTAGTACGCATGAAATATGAATAGTACGCAGCAACCATCGATCGTAGCCAATACTCGTGCAACTTTACGGCCGCGGCTGAGGCTTACCAAAGCCATTTTAGTCGGAGCGGCAATCGTTGCGCTTTGCATACTGGGGCTTTTAATCTATGTATTTGTACAGTTTTCACCTGCTCAGGCCGAAAAGGAAGCTCGGGCCGAGCTGCCATACATGAAAGCTTCTATAGAGCGGTATTATGCAGAGAAGGGAGTATTGCCCTTCCAGAAAGATTTGATGGATTGGGACGAGCAAAACCGCAGTATGTACACAAATCGCGGCGAAACGATTATATACAAACTGCTTCGTCCTCTTGGCGGCAGTATGAGGTATGTCTACAAATATTGGAACAGTAGCGGCTCTGAAATAGGACCGAAATATAAACCAGATGTCTATTATGAAAATGGCAAGAAGTATATCGATGATAGACCCGGTCCATCAAATGCCGATATTGCCAAAATAAGTGTGGAGCTGAACGAATCTGACCCGCTTGGCGAATGTAATGGCGGTTGCTTTCGCGGCACGGTAATTTCAATAGAAGTCGATAAAAATAATCTCTAGCACTTCACCTCACCTACTCCTACGGGTCCCGCTTGTCAGAAATAGCACTCACACACCTGGCTAGTCCTCGCCGTAGCTACAGTTACGCCTCGGAACTATCCAGGCGCATGAGCACTGTTTCTGACAGTCGGTCTAGCTGGGGCTATACCTTCATACACCCTTGTCATCCTGAATTAAATTCTGGACTCTTACCTATAAAATGAGCTTTCGGTTACATCTATTGGTGTTTGTCATATCAGCTGGGATCCTTCTTGGCTAAAGCTACGCATGACGGGTGCAGAAATAACAGGGGGGAGTTTTGACTGGGGTGTATGAACTCGACTTGGGGTTTGAACCGCTAGGCCATGCTTAGAAAAAAGCCCTGTCTTGAGGCAGGGCTTTTTCAAGGGGCTAGGGAATATTAGTAGGCTTTTTTTGCCCCGTCTGCTACTGCTTTTTCGGCAGTTTCTTTTGACATCATCGCACACACGGTGGTGCCGCATGCTTCGTGCTTGCCTTTGGCCATGTAGCCGCCCTTTGCAGTTTGCGTAACCTCTGCACCTGAGAGTTCAACACCTTTTTCTTTACACTTGACGCAGTAACCTGTTGCCATACCTGACTCCTTTTGATTTATTTAGTTCATACTACCGTTTTTCCGGCATAACGCCTATCTAGTATGCCCTAACTTAACGAAGAAATACACTGTACTTTTTAAAATGAGTATTTGAGATGGGTGAGGGGACTCTAGTCACCTTCGGGGCGACCCCGAAACTTCGCGGTTAGCAGCACAGCTGCACCGGAAGGTTTCCTTGAGAAGTGCCACCACGGCATGTCGCCACGACGCCATGCGGCATCGCGTGGTGGCATGCAGGCGGGTCTCACCCTGGACTCTACGAGGCCAGGTGTTAGAATCTCTGACGCCGAACAAGAAAAAAGCCCTGCCTTTTCAGGCAAGACTCTTTTCCTGGTGCAGCATTATTCGTGAAAGTGTAACTCTGATACTAGCTCATCCATAATCCTAAATGTTTTGGTATAGCGCAGAATGCTGCTATACCATGGTGGCTTACATGCCGCATATTAAACTCTTAGTTCTTTGGGTAAAAGGCTATTTACCTGTTTATCAGACCAAACATTCTGTCCATCTGGCTTAAGATTTAAACGCGACATAGCGTTACTATAATCATTTGGGTTTGTTTGTAGCGCCAGATCAGAAATAGTTTGGTATTCCCTTAGGTAAGTACTGCGTAATTGAACGGCCTGAGCGTCTGGTAACGCACTTACAGTAATATCGGCGATAAGCTCTTTATATCGATCTCTAAGTGCCATATATTTAAGTGCCGAATTTTTGTGTGAAACAATCTCTCGCTCAACACCAAATGAAAGCTGCACTATTAAAAAGATTATTTCAGCAGCTGTAAGACCGGCGCCAATATAACTAAATGTATTATTTGTAGGGTTTAATGCTTGAAAGACGAATAGTAGCATAACTATAGCTACCAAAATGACATTTACTACCCTGAAAATGTTAGATTTGCGCTCTTTACGCTCCGCCGCCATTTCATGAACTTTATGCGAGAATGCAGCATTTGCAAAGTTCTGTCGCACTATCGATAGGTTACTCTTTCTTAACTTCATGCCTCGTCCCCAATTGGTACAAATCGCCTTGCCATAGCTACTACCTCTCCTGCAACCACTGCATAACAATCCACATAGTGCGTACCAGAATACTTAGAACCCTCCGTGTGGCGCAGTTTATTATTATCTTTTATTATCTCGCCTCTAAGATCATTAGCTTCCTGAGCATCATCGTGAAAATTCCTAATTTTCCAATAATAATTAGCTCTCTTACCCAGGTTGCATTTTACGAGAAATTCAAGGTCAGACTTGAATGGAATAAAGCGATGCCCTGCTCTAAAAAAACTTTTAAATCCATCGTAGTCCCTAAAGCCTTCACGCTTAAGCCGCGATACAATTTTTAGGCTTATACTCCTATCAATTTTAACCGGGAACCTATGGTGTATGAACTCTTCATCATCCACCGGGTACTCAGCTTCTAAATTGCGGATGGTTGCCATATCAGGATCATACAGGGGGAATTGCCTACCAAATATTTTGCGCCACTCTACGCATGCATCTTCAAAATTATCATCTAGCTCATACCCGCGTGCTTTACTTGCCCGGTTTTTCGCTGAAGTAACTTTAGAAAGAGCCTCACTGTCATAATCCTCAGACTGAAGCTCAAGCCAGGTAAAGAATTCTTCCATGAGTTGTGACCATGATATATTGGTTTCGTATTCAGTACTCAAAAAGCTAACACAGAAGAATTCAATTTGGTATGACTTAATCGTTGCGTTATTTTTACGCCGCCACCGCTTAATCATTTTAATCATCTGCCTAGTTATCCCGGTTTGTGCATGAGACTCGGCTATCTCGTTCATCTCTTTCCGTGGATCAAAATTATCCCACGAACCCCCATTTTCACTATTTGGCACAGTAAATGTTCCGTCGTCATTTTCGTAGCAGGGTAACACTTCTACCTTATGCTGTCCGTCGCCAAAACCGACTAACACAACCTTGCCCCAAGACTTAATCTCAGTCGTATTAGGGTAAGTCTCCTGCAATTTGGTACGGGCGCGCTGCAGTAAGGCGGAAGGACCGTTACTTTCATAACCCTGGTATCGTTCCAAGTCAGCTTTTGAAATTTTGAAGATCAAGTCTATGTCCCCAATTGGATGACGGGTTTCGGTTTTTTTACCGTGTGAGCCAATAATCAAGCGTGTTCTGGGATTATAATCACTATCATAAAATTCGCTATATAACGACCTGGAGACACCATCATATTTCCTTCTGACTTCTGCGCGCTGGTTGGGTGTCAGCTTTAAATGCTCATGCAGTAGTTCAAAATGCTCATCCATTACCTATGCTCCGGTAGATTTAATAGATTATTAGATGAGCGGTCATCGGCGTTGGTTTGCAGGAATTTGGTGCCAGCCCGGCTGATATTAACATAGCAATCGACCGTTCCTTCGTTGCTACTTACATATGCTCTTCCCCCCTTTACCTCGACCCATTCAACCATAGTTAATCGATCAGTTAGGCCTTCTTTGCCGTTACTTTCATTAACCCAGCCGTAATGACTAATGGCTTCATATGGGTTGTCGTGGTTCCCGTTGTCTTTTTTGATTGAAATTATTCTGACTGCCATGATTTATCTCCTTGGGTTTTGTTGACATATATTCGATAAGTTGTTACAATATAAAAAGAGTACTAATTTTGCTTCCGCGCAACTTTATGCTCCCCGAAACCCTAGTTAGCGCTAGGGTTTCTTTTTATTTAGCCGGTCTATAGGCCGTCCTCCTGTTTAAGCAGAGGTTCAAGCACGAAAACAAAAACAGGATCTTGAGTCGTAAGACCAAATAAGCCGGGATCTACTTGATCATAGTCGTATCGGCGCTGATATTCTTTCGGATCGATACTATAGGTAGCCAAAAAAGTTGATACGCTTACATACGCACCATATCGGTCGCTCTTAACAAGCTTCATAACACCCTTAGCATCCATATCATTGGTGAAGCGTACGGCCACGGCTTTCTGTTCTGGATTCCAATAAAGAAGCACCCCTTCATAGTCAAGAAGTGAGTGCTTTTTGGTAAACGCCTGAGGAAAGCCTATTTGTTTACTGGTCGTGAGCGTAATCTTGTCTATTACACGTGTCATCTCCCGGGTATAAGGCTGGAATTTTGAGTAATCGATATTCATGGCTTAATTATAGCAGTCACTTCATCTTAATTCAAATAAGTTAATAAGCAAGACTGCGGCTAACGTCAAAACTAAGCAATGACCTCAGTTAGGAATAATCAGCTACCGAAGGCTATCGTTTCAAACGCTGTCGGCGTTCCATGGCCATTTTGCCAGTGAGGTGTACGGCTGCGAGCCGGTTCTTTCGCAGGTCCTAGTGCCTATCACTCAGCTGTCGCCATTTTGCATTGTCGTAGAGACCGATCATCTGGCGGTGAAGCTCGTGCTGTTCGGCTAATATGTCTGCTGCAAGTTGCTTGGCCTGCTCGGCAGACATTATCTCGACGATACTAGAGGACTGATACCAGAGGATACTAGAGGACTGTCCTCTAACAGATAAGGATTTTACAAATTATTGTTTTTACCTCTGTAAAAGAGCGTGATGTGTTGTGCATATTTCTGCTGGGCTAGCCGGGATGTGGCTGAAGAGGGGCGGCTGGGTGTTTTTGTGCAGGAGCTTCCTTGCATCTTTTGGTTACTGCCATTTCAACTGGGACGTATAAATAACAGGGGAGGGTTTTGGCTGGGCGGTAGGGCCAGGGGACTCTAGACACCTTCGGCGACCCCGAAACTTCGCGGTTAGCAGCACAGCTGCACCGGAAGGTTTCCTTGCGACCCGCCACAGGCGGGTCTCACCCTGGACTCTACGAGGCCAGGAATTAGAGTCCTCCTAGACGCCAGGACCAATGAAAAAGCCCAGCACAAGGCTGGACTCTTTCATTGGTGC
>JAEUQV010000113.1 GCA_016789655.1 Candidatus Saccharimonadota bacterium | reverse complement strand
GCTTCGGGCGACCCTACTACGTGGTGGGGCAGCGGCGGCGGCTTCTTTGGCGGCTCGGGTGGATTTGGCAGCAGTTCGGGCGGGTTCGGCGGTTTTGGCGGCGGCTCATTCGGTGGTGGCGGCTCTGGCGGCCGGTGGTAGATCCGGGCTACTTTAGTCGAGACCATACATAGGACAGCTATCATATCCTGGTCTAGTCTAACGGTATTCACGTTAATAGACATCAATCAGATAGGGAATACGAAGTAGTGTGATATACTGTTATGTATGCCATTAAAACGTTCTTGGGATGATGACCAATTACGAAAAGCTGTTGCTGAATCACTTAGCTTTAGGGCGGTACTATTACGACTCCAGCTTGTACCTGCAGGCGGAAACTATACGCAAGTCAGGTCAAGAATAAAAAAGTTGGACCTAGATACTACGCACTTTACTGGCAAACGCTGGAATGTTGGAATGTCCTACCATACTTCTACGCGCCCAATGCTTAGTTCATTGCTTACAGAAAATTCTTCCGTACAGAGTTATAAACTCAAAAAAAGACTATTTGAAGAAGGGGTGAAAGAAGCTGAGTGTGAACTTTGTGGTTGGGCCGAGGTGTCATCTGACGGTAGGGTCCCTGTAGAACTGGATCACATTAATGGTGTCCATTCAGATAATCGTTTAGAGAACTTACGTATACTTTGTCCAAATTGCCATAGCCTTCAACCCACACATCGTGGTAAAAATAAGAGGGTACATTTAGCGCGGGTGGTGTAATCGGTAGCCACGCAGCACTTAAAATGCTGTGACCAAAAGTCGTGCGGGTTCAAGTCCCGCCCCGCGCACCAAAATTGACAAAGTAGACTAACTTAGCTAATCTTGCAGTATGAAGACAGTCACGATTCACGATGCCAAAACTAACCTTAGCAAGTACATCGCTGCCGCAAAACGAGGCGAGAAGATATACATAGGCAGCTTCGGTAAGCCAGAGGTGGTTCTAAGTATTGCAGAGAAACCAGTCCAGCGTAAGTCCAGGCGTGACTTTACGAAACTGCGTGGGCTGGCGACTGCTTCGGATGATGCATTTTCAGAAGAGTTTGAGGCAGAAATAGCCCGCACAATGTTAACTGACTTATGAAATTACTATGAAACTGCTTATCGATACACACGTATTTATATGGCTTATAAACGGCCACAAAGGTGTAGGCTCAAAAGCTTATGATCTAGTGACCGACCCCGATAATGACGTATGTATTAGCTATCTTTCACTTTTTGAGGTAGTCATCAAGGCACAAACGGGCAGAGCAACGTTTAGTAGCGAAATCATAGATAGATTGGCTGAGGTTGATGTCACGGCATTACCGCTCGACCATGGCTTATTACATAGCTACCACATCATCGACGCACGCAATAAAGACCCCTTCGACAACGCTATTATAGCTACTGCAATCCAACACGACCTTACACTCGTAACCAGCGATAGCAAAATCCTGGCCTGTCAAATGGGCATAGGTATGGTGGACGCTCGATTATGAAAGAGTCTAAGCCTACAGAACAAACGACCTGTCCATTCTGCGGTACAGATGAGCGCGTGCTCAAAGAAAACGAGCATGCAGTCGTAGTGCTCAGTAACCCGCGTAAAGTTCCGGGGCATTTTCTGGTGGTGCCTAGGCGGCATGTTGAGCAGCCGTGGGATCTCACCAAAGACGAGCTGAGTAGTATATTTGACCTCATCTTTTTTGTAGAACAGCGCATTGTAGGCAAACTGGGCGATGGCTGCGACGTGCGCCAAAACTACCGGCCGTTCATGCAGAAGGGCAAGCTAAGCGTACGGCACACACACTTTCATGTTATCCCGCGTTCACTCGAGGACTACATATACCAAGTAAGCGAAAAATACGACACCGAACTTTTCGCCGACCTCGACCCCCTCGAAGCTCGTGAAGTCGCTAAGCTGTTGCAGTAAAGTCGCCACTAAACCATAAATGGTTTGACTTTGTCTGCGCGCCGGTACTATTATGTATAATAGTACTATGACACATAAAATAACGGCCGAGCAGCAGCAGATTATACGGGGCATGTTGCATGTTGCGGTGCTAGCGCAGCTCGAAAACGGCAAGCTGTACGGTGCCGAGCTGTTGATTGCGCTTGGCAAGACGCCGTTTACTTCAAAGGTCGGCACGCTATACCCGCTCTTAAACCGTATGGAGAAAGACGGTCTGCTGGTGTCTGATTGGCAGATGGCAGCAGGGCAAACGCCGCGGCGCTACTACTGGCTGAGCAGTGTTGGCCACGAAAAACTACGTGAATATCGTGAGTTCTTACGACATATACAAAAAATAGTGGGAGGGAAGTAGCCGTGAAAACATCGCTAGTAACACTGCAAGGTCAAGATTTTATAGTAACGCAACCAGCCCAGTCTATGTTGGTTGCGTACCTCAAAAACCTACAGCGTGCTACCCGTTTTCGCCCAAAAGCATACCGAGAAACGGTCGAGGCGCTGCGCGATGTATTGCTCGCCGGCAGCCCTTCCAAGCCGGTTTCGAAGCAGCGCCTCAGTAGTGCCATAGCGCTCGTTGGTCTGCCCGATACTCCTCAGTTAGGGCTATGGCATGAGAACTCTCGGTTGTTACGGTTCGGTTTAGCCTGCCTGGGGATGTTTCGGCGCAGATGGGGTCACAGACTCTTGCTAGGGCTACTGGCAGGTACAGTTATGCTGGCGGTTATATCTGCGTTTGCTGGCTTGGTAGCTCTGTTTTCGAGTCGGTCGGTTGGAGGTGGTTGGGTAATCACCCAGACAAGCATCGGCTCGGTACGTAGCTGGGTTGAGCGAACGGGCAGTATGGCTTGGCCGCACAACTGGGTGGCGAGTGCTGCTTACAGTGTTGTGTTTATGTTGTGTGCAGCCGCGCTACTTCAGCTGGTTCGTGGCCAGCGGCGGCTGGCCTCCGGGCTGGCAGTATTTGTTTGCACTTGCCTTGTTGCTAGCCTTTGGATGTTGCAGCGTGCCGATGAAGCAATACCGCCAACCTCGCGCATAATCTCCGGCAGCCAAGCCGCTCCGCTACAGTCACACATGGCATATTTGCAGCAATGCGGCGATGAAATCCCGTACGTATTCGATACTTCGACTAGCGGCACACTATTCCGCCAGCTGCGCGATGATGGGTTTAGACTTGCTCAGCCCATAACAACGCGGGTGTCGGATGACACGCTAAGCACACCAGAGTTATGCAGCCAGTACGATGTACTGCGTACCAAACACGCTAAAAACGATGTAGTCTTGCAGTACTACACCCAGACCGCCGATGGAACACTGCGCCCGTACCATTTCAGCGACATCGAAGACGCCCGAGTCACATCAAGCTACGGCCTATTCGTAAAATCGTAGTACCGTTCGGCATGCTATACCACACAGAAATTACTTCCCGCCCCTCGTCCCAGATGAGCACAATGCCCCCACGGGCATAATTTCTTCACACTCTTAACTCATGTCTCTTGACTCTTGACTCATGTCTCTAATAAGTAAGGTATACTAATACAGATGAAATACTACGTCACAACCTCTATCCCCTATGTAAACGGTGAACCACACTTAGGCCACGCTATGGAATTTGTCATGGCCGATGTGCTGGCACGGGCAGCTCGTGCCCGAGGCGAGCAGGTTATATTTAGCACTGGCACCGATGAGCACGGTGGTAAGATTGCCGAAAAGGCCGCCGAGCTCAAGATCACACCGCAAGCC
>JAEUQV010000110.1 GCA_016789655.1 Candidatus Saccharimonadota bacterium | reverse complement strand
GGCTTGCTAAATGATCCTGAGCCATTTAAAAAGTTCCTGTTCAATGGCAAGGTAACGGCCAGTGACGGCACCATGTTCAGTAAAAGCAAAGGCAACGGTGTCGACCCACTCGAGATTATCGAGAGTGGCTATGGTGCCGATGCGCTGCGCACCTACCTGATGTTCGCTGCACCCCTAGACCTTTGGATGCGTTGGGACCCGCAAGGTGTGCCTGGTACATACCGCTTTTTGAACCGTATCTTCAACCTAACGCAAGAATTCTGCGAATTCTTGCAGAGTCAAGAGTCAAGAGTCAAGAGTCAAGAAGGGCAGAATTCGGACGAAGATATTAACGCGGATGGTGAAGAGCATGAAGTGTCTTTAGTTTCTACGGCGAAGGCTGATGCTCCAAACCCCAAGCCCGAATCTTCGAGAGAAGTATTGCGCAGTATCCATACTGCTATCAAACAAGTCACGTCCGATTTAGAAGCGCAAAAGTACAATACTGCCATAGCTGCCATGATGAAGTGCACCAATGAACTGTATGAGCTCAAAGCCAAAGAAGGTTTTGGCGCCCAAGAGAGTTGGCAGTTTGCGCTCGAAAGTTTGGTTGCGCTGGTTGCACCTTTTGCACCTCACGTGGCTGATGAGCTTTGGCATGATCTTGGCCATGAAACGAGCGTGCAGCGTGATAGCTGGCCGGTTTGTGACGAGCAATACTTAGAACAAGACACCATAACACTGGCAGTGCAGATAAACGGCAAGCTGCGCAGCACAGTTGAGGTCTCGGCAAACGCCGATGAAGCCACCTCTGTAGAAACTGCCAAACGAGATGCAAAAGTCGCTGGCTACCTAAATGGCAAACAAATAGTAAAAACCATCTACGTTCCTGGCAAACTTGCAAGCTTTGTAGTAAAAGACTAACGTTCTTACGTGATGGCAAACCCCAATATACCTAAGCCAGAATTCAATTTGCCGCAGACCAGCGATACCAGGGGCGCTCTTTGGGTCGCAGCGGTATTATTGACGGCCGCTGCAACGGTGGCATGCATCGGTAATTCAGAACGAGTACATGGTTGGTTCGAAAACATGTTTAAGTCTATAGGGTGCGCCGCCCTCTATGAGGTACCATATCCCGGTAGTGAGTCACGTGCAGGCATTGATACAACTGCATGTCAAATGCAGCAATAAAGGTGTGTTCATATTCAACCGTCAACACTTACACCGGGAGCAGGGTGCATATTGAGCGCACTTGCCAAGTTAACACGGTAGTAGTGCATGCTTCGGCCGATGCCGATGAAGCCACCTCTGTAAAAACTGCCAAACGAGATGCAAAAGTCGCTGGCTACCCAGTACCTCCCCACCAAACTCATAAGCTTCGTCGTGAAGTAAATATCGAGTCAAAATTACCGGTTTATGAAAGTAAGGTCTGACGCAAGTCAATTAGCTGCGTAATGGAATAACATCAGCCAACGGTGGATTTGCTATCTCCATAGCGGTAGCGACATGAGACTCCCAATCGCCTTCTTGGTGCTGACTAGCATCAAGTGCGTTTTGACGAGTCGGTTGAGAAGGAATATCTACACCGAAAGCAGTAAAGTCTAAACCCTCATGGGCTGCGCCTGTTGCCGCACACCCTAGTATCTCTTCGGCATGTTTACGAATTTCAGAAGGAGATTTTCGGCCTGGCGTAGATAAAGGTTGTTCAAAACTCATAGAATGTATAATAAAGCATAAACGCAAAAAAGTCAATAGAGTTGTATAAATACTAATCGCTACGTTATTACGTTTTTTAACAGCGTGTGCTCTTGAGCTTGAGGTAGCCTTGCGGTATAATACATCTTAATATTATTACAAAAGACTTCGAGAAGGAGTTAGTACATCATGGGTAAACCAAAGAAACGAACCAGTCCTCGCGCTACCGGTGCACGCCGTAGCCACCTTGTGCTTAAGCTAGCACGTGCAGTTAACAAAAAATCACCAGTCAAGGCTTACACTACTCGACGCGAAAGCGGCAAGCGCCTTGCTGGCGCAGTAGCCAGCAAGTAGTAGTTTGTAGTTAGGAGGTTTAGCGTCTCCGGTAAAAAATATGATTACCCCATCTACCATCTACCACTTACCATCTACCACAACGAACGGAGTTCGTCGTGGCAAGTAACCGTCACCTCGGTCGTATTGTAGCGCTCCAAACGCTGTACGAAATGGACTTTCGCCAAGAAGCTGGCGATGAGTCGTTTGACCTTGGGCTAGTGCTTAAGCGCAATATAGGTCGCTACGAATCTACTGTCGACGATGTATTTTTCATTGAGGAGCTCGTGAAGGGTGTGGCTGACCACCAGCAGGAACTTGACGAGGCGCTACGCCCGCTTGCCCCCGAATGGCCGCTAGAGCAAGTTGCGCGCATGGACAGGGTGGTACTGCGTATGGGCCTGTATGAATTGCTTTATGAAACAGACGTTCCACCGAAGGTAGTCATAAACGAAGCCGTCGAGCTTGCCAAGGCATTTGGCGGCGATAACTCTAGCAAGTTTATCAATGGCGTACTTGGTACAGCGCTCAAGAACAAAGATGGCAATAATTTAGATGCCAAGGCACATAAATCAATTAAGGCAAAGACTTCTACAATCGAGAAGCCTAAATCTGCCAAAAAAAGTTCGGCAACCGTAACGAAAAGGGCAGCCTAAACGATGGCCGACGAAAAACGTAAGCATAACCCAATACAAGGGATTAAAAATCCTATACAGGGCTTTCGTAAGTTTGTGGCGCGTCGTCCGGTCATTCAGGAAGTTGTACACGAAACCACCTCTGGCGGCATAGTTTTCCGTCGCAGCCCAAAAGAAGGTGGGGTAGAAATATTGCTCATCAAAGACGCGAAAAATCGCTGGACAATACCAAAGGGGCATGTTGAGGAAGGCGAAGAGCCAAAAGAAACTGCAGAGCGTGAGATCCGCGAAGAAACAGGCTTGCAGGATATGCATGTCATGCAATGGCTCGGGAAAGTAAACTTCCGGTATCGCCGGAATCGTACGCTAGTACTCATGACCATGCATATTTATCTTGTAGAGGGCCAGGGCAATACCAATCGTCTACATCCCGAAGACTGGCTTAGCGACATAAAATGGTTACCGGCAACCGAAGCCGTAGATGCGATTGCATATGAGGACATCGGGAAGTTGATGCTTGCTGGCATGAAAAAAGTAAGGGAAGGAAAGGCATAGATAGCATTTGGTTGGTGGCAGCTGGTATATGGCATAAAACCCATCTACCATCTACCATCTACTAACTACCAAACTATGGATACGACGCTATACCAAGATTTTGCAAAACAGCACTTAGGCGGTTCATTCGAGCAGCTCGAGCTGCTCATTACGGCTTTTACGCACCGGTCATACCTGAACGAACACAAGAAATCGGCCAGTGAGCACAATGAACGACTAGAATTCTTGGGTGATGCGGTTCTGGAACTAGTGGTGACGGAAAATCTGTATATTAACCATAGTGAACCAGAGGGTATACTTACAAACTGGCGCAGTTCACTAGTGCGTACCGAGAGCATTGGAGCAGCTGCAGTACGGCTTGGGTTTGAGCCGCTCTTACGACTGAGTAGGGGGGAGAAGCACGGTACAGAGAGGGCTAGAGCACAGATTTTGGCAAACTCTTTTGAGGCGGTCATAGGTGCACTATATCTGGAAAGGGGTTACGACGCTTGTAAGACGTTTATTACCGATAATATCTTAAGTACCTTTGACGAGATATTAAAAACTGGCTCATGGATGGATCCGAAATCTCGTTTGCAAGAAATAGTACAGGGGCGAGTAGGTTCTACGCCCTCGTATCGTGTTATGAGCGAGGAAGGCCCTGACCACGAAAAACTCTTCACCGTAGGCGTATATGTAGACGATAAAATCATCGGTAAAGGCACTGGCCCCAGCAAACAAACTGCTCAGGTCGCCGCCGCCACATCTGCGCTAAAGAAGTACTCCGATAAGCTCTAGAATAAGTTGTTTTTCGAGCAGGAGCTTGTACCCCAACCTGCCTAAGCTGATTGCTAAACTGCTACTCCTTCTGAATGATAGAACCCGACAGGGTAGGCGGGTGGGGGCACTAGTTTTATCCCGAACACGACATAAGCAGCCCAGGTAATAGTCAGTGCACCGAAGGTGCCAAGCAAGTGAATGTACTCTTTAGGGCTACGGTGTTAATTAAACTGGGTTTAGTCCAATTTAATGAGCGGGGCTGGCTTGCCAGCCCCTGTAGAGCGCGACAGATATTTCGAGCTGGGGTTAGTATACGTATCGAAACCCTTCGGCGTGGGGTGCTTCCTTTAAGATAAGACGATCTTGGCTCGAGAATACAAAAGCAAAGGTACCCGGTTTTGAGTAATGACCTGATGGGTCGGGGACTCGAGCTATACAGTCTGAGGGTACAGACGACTCAGCTGCAGCTGCATTAGCAGGAGGTGTATTAACGTTAGAGCCAAACCCGACATACTTACTCCCCCACGATACACTGCTGGGCGATTCTAGAATATATCTCCACATGAGAGCATACGGCGGCTTTTTGTTAGAATCGGATCCATGCGGGGTTACGTAAGGGCTGTTTGGCTGAGTTGCCACGCCATTTGCATCCGCCGCAACTACGATGTAGGCAAGTCGTGGATCTTCGCCCCAGTAAGTACTAAGAGTGCAAAGCATGAGGGTCGCTTCTTTGGTGTCGGGGTCTTCAGATAATACCCTTCCGAGGAATAAATAATCCGAGGACGGTTGCTCTGTAGAGATACAGCCCGCAAGCAATAAAGCAGCCAACGTCGCCGCTGTAAAGCCGAGCTTGTTGCTACTAGTTTCATGACTAGGCATTTCTCTTAAGCCAACGAATCGGCGCATAAAATAATAATATAACAAAAATGAAAAAAGAGCAAGTCGTGTATTGACAACAGGGGTAGTAAAGTGCTACACTCGCTCGAGTTATTAATCTAACGGGAAGGAATAGCGAATGCTAGTTATTCGTCTGCAGCGCGTTGGCCGTAAGGGTCATGCACAATTCCGCGTGGTCGTTCAAGACTCACGACGGACCCCGACTAGTGGCAAGATTGTTGCCCAAATCGGAACATACAATCCACATACAAAAGAACTTAAGCTAGAAAAAGACCGTACTCAGCACTACCTGGATCACGGAGCACAGCCTAGTGATCGCGTTGTATTATTGCTTCAAAAAGAAGGCATCAAGTTGCCAAGCTGGGTTAAAGCCCCTGCAAAGCAAAGCGGTACAATCCGTAACCCTGAAAAGCTTCGTCGCAACCAACCCAAAGAAGAGCCTGTAGCCGATGTGCCCGTAGGGGAGACTGTGGCCGAGGAAGTCTCAGCAGAAGAAGTTGCTCCAGTTGCTGAAGAATCTGCAGCCGAGTCAATTGTAGAAAAAGCTGCATAAATATAGATCAGATATTGTAAAAAACATTCCAAAACGGAGTGTTTTTTATATATAACTCACAAACAGCTTAGGATATGTAAAAAAGCTTGAGCATCGTGATAAAATCAAGGCGTGTACAGAAAAGATAAATTCTACACTCCTACGGCTCTTGAAGCTTTTTTATTCCCATTTTGTATCATTGTTTTTGGTGCATTACTACACCTGGGTCAGATTCGTGACAGGTATTTTTCTACCATTAGGCCGTCTGAATCGCTGGGAACATCAACGCTTGGTAGAATGCTAGATAACGAGGTTGTAAATTCGGCGGGTGTTTTTATATTTTGGGTTATAGTCGGTACAATCGGCTATGCATTTGTAGTATTCGCTGCCATGGTGGGGCGTGCATACCGTTCAGACCAGCCTATGCAAAACTACATACAAACTGCCGCAGATAAACAAAATGTTATGGCACGGTACGCGCTTCGCTCTGTGGCCTTGACCAGCGGTATTGCATGGTTGGCGTTTACGCTGGGCTATGGCCTAGGTTGGATCGATACCCAAATATCTAAGTTCATATGGAACGGTGATATTATTGCCGCTATGCTTGCCTTGACAGTAGGTTCGTGTTTGCTTTTCGTTCCAATCATTCTAGTACGACTTTTCGTGCTCCGTACCCGAGTGTTTACTCGATAGCAACACATAGGACATCGTGGTATAGTTGTAGTACTCAAATATTATTCCAAGCGACAGTGTCGTTGGGGTGCAATTTGTGTTACAGATAATCCTAAGGAGGCAGAACATATGTCAGCAACTATAGATCAGCAGTTCGTCGAGTACGTAGTAAAATCACTCGTCGGCCACCCAGATGATGTAAGGATAGACCGCCGTGTAGACGAAAAAGGTGTGCTACTCGAGCTTACAGTTAACCCAGAAGATCTCGGTCGCGTTATTGGTAAAAGAGGCGCAACGGCTCAAAGTTTACGCACCTTGCTTCGTGCACTGGGCACCAAACAAGAAGCTCGCTATAACCTCAAGATCGTAGATGTCGATAAGCTCGATGAAAACGGAAACCCGATTGAACGACCAGAGCGTCTTGAGCGTACAGAGCGACCAGCTCGTGAAGAACAGCGCGAAGTGCCTAAACCAGAACCCGCTAGCAGTGCTGCGGCAAGCACCAACGATGACGATGACGACATCACCGCTAGCGACTTAGCGGATGAGAAAAAAGACATCGATCGTGTAGCGCGTACTCGTGCCGAGCTGGCCGACCTTGATGACCTCGATATTTAGGGTAAAGTATTACTTTCGCTATCAATCCTAGTCTGTTAGTGCCAATAAATAAATACCACTCTGAACCATTTAGCCCCCGCCAAACAAAACCCGTCTTTTTGACTGCGCCAAAAATGCAGGTTTTGTTTTCGGAGGGCTATAACTACGGTTATGTCTCCTCACGTATTGATCATTCTGGCTACACATCAGGCAATTTTGCCTCGGAAGATTATTGGGAATTAAGTCTACCACCATATCTACCAGATATGCCTCAGTCGGAAAACAACCATCTTGGCTCACTCAGCCATCATTCAGAATTGACAGGGTTTGTTTGGGGGGGCTAAATCTCCAAGTCTGTTTGGTCGTTAGCGACGCCTGCTTTTCATCAAGGTAACTCGCGCATTACCGTGCGCTTGACTTGCTCTCAGCACAGGTTTAATACGCGAAGCGACGCAAGTTTAGATTTATGTATTACTTCGATCCGACGTAAGTTTCAGGCTGATGAAAGTAACGTGAATCCCATCAATCATTAATAAAGAGATGACGCCATGCGCATGGTTATTGGCACCGTTTTGTTAGGTTCAGAGTTCGTAGTTGCATTCTTGCGAGACAATAGCTAAACTAACATAAGAACTATTAAAATATTTAATAAATGTATGAAACACGTTTCATTTGGGTTGTGGAATAAAAATATGCGCAAATTATTATTTGGCTCTGGACTACTGTTCTTATGTGTATCGGTATTTTCAATAGTACAGGTAACGACTAACACTCCTGTAGCCAGTGCCGCATTATCATCAAAGGTACCGAAAAATGTGGTAGGCAGCTACTGGCAAATGTGGGAAGGACCAAGCGTAGCTGAGGTAACAAGCGTTACTCCAGGATATAACGTACAATATGCCGCATTTGCATTGGGCACTGACGGTGCAGGCCACGTGTCTTTTGACCCAGTTTTTCAATCCGGAGCAAGCTTAAAGAATGACATCGCTGCCAGTAGAGCGAAAGGCGTAAGGTGGCTGATAAGCTTAGGTGGAGGCTCTGACAAAACGATACGACTTCAAACCGAAGAGCATGCAACGAATATGTTTAGTTCATTGGTAGGGATTATTGACGCTTACGGTTTTGATGGCATTGATTATGACATGGAGTGCGGCAGCGGATGCTGGTCTGCTGATGCAGCAGTCTCATTAGCCCAAAAGCTCAAGACGAAATATGGCAATGACTTTATAGTATCTATCGCGCCAAGGCCATATGAGATAAGAGGTTCAGGTACGCCCTATGGAAGCTTTGCAGTTAAAGCAGGTGATCTTCTTGACCTTGTTGGAATGCAATTTTATGACTTTGACGAAACACGAAACAGTAGCCAATTGGCATCCATAGTCGATAATGATATAAACGCAGTGCTCGCTCTTGGCGTTCCTGACTCGAAGATACTTATTGGAGCTATAACGCTTTCGGGCTATAACATGGGATGGAATACGGTAGATGTTTATAAAAGCATATATCAAACTCAGAAGGCGAAACATCCTGGTCTTCGTGGTGTGTTTCACTGGGAAGACTCATTCGATAAAAGAATGAATTGGAACTTTGCAAAAACTTTTGGCGAGCTCCTCCAAAGCACTCCAACCCCAACACCTACGCCAACACCGACTCCAACACCAACAGAGCCTAGTCCTAATCCTGCCTTGACACCAGTCACGTGCGATACTGCCGACGCAGGTTTTGGGCAAGCGACTGCTACCGTTGATTTGCCGGAAGGAACGCATGTAATATGGGCTCGCATGAAGGCTGCCAGTGCGGAAGCCAACTCCTTTAAGCTTGATGTGGAAGGGGTAGGCGGTAAGTGTGGGATTGTGGTGGGCGATAGCTCAAGTCTGCCAGCGGGGCAGCTTACATGGGTTAACTATGCAGACGGTTCATCTAGCAACGTCATTAAACTCACGTTATCTGTTGGCTCTCATAAAATAACCATGACTGGCCTTGAAGATGGGGTTGAAGTAGACAAGTTAATCTTTACACAAAGCACTACGTGTACCCCAAGCGGCACCGGCGGCTGTGAAGAAGGTGCTACACCAACACCAACTCCGAC